>NZ_JBXWLY010000020.1:0-59066 GCF_059609525.1 Ruegeria sp. YTSC325 | reverse complement strand
GTTTTACCATGGTCAACGTGGCCAATCGTGCCGATGTTGACGTGCGGTTTTGTACGCTCAAACTTTTCCTTTGCCATTCCTCAGGCGCCCTTTTGCGATTTGGGGGACCCTTGGTCCCGTGGTTACATCTGCGCGCGCGAGATATTTGGTTCGCAGGGGAAAATCAAGCACATCCTGAGGGAAAAGCCGTTTACGACGCTGGATTTTGCGTGAGCTCGCCGGAATCCAGCGGCTGGATCAGATCGGGGCGACTTTTGAACCAACCGTTCTGTTGATGTTCTTCGGCCAGCCATTCCTCGACTCGGTCCGCAACCTTCAAGGCCAGACCGCTCATCTGCTCTTCTTTGGTACGCTCATGGCCCGAGCCCTTGAGCGCGCTGCCGCCAGTGGTGTCTTCCAGAACCTGAAATTGTTTGCCCTTGGCCAGGAATTCTTTCTTGTTCACATCATAGACATTCACCAGCACAATCGCGGTGCTGCGTGGGTTGTAGATCACCGGAATGCCCGGAGGCGCCAGCATATATCCCTCTAGGCTGATGCCGATATCATAATCCTGCGCGCCTTCGTATCGGCCAAGGCGGATATCCACCGCATTCTGGATCGCGGCCGTCCACTCGTCCGGCGTAGCGTCGCGTGAGACCGGTCCCTGAACCGCCTTTTCGGCAAAGGCATAGTTTACGCGCAGTTTGAATTCGCCGAGCGACTCGGGCTCTTCGTACACTTGCGTCTGCGTACACGCGCCCAACAGGGCCAGTCCGGTGATCAAGGTCAATATGCGCAACATGTCTCTCGTCTCGATAGGCCTGTTTTCTTTGATTTAGCGCACCGATACGGACTGTGCCAAGCCGTATCGGCGGAATTCCCCGCAAGCGGTCGCAAAATCACGAGAATTTATAGTCCCTCGGGAAGCCGTAAGGCGGCTTTTTCCCGACGCTGGCGCGTTTGGCCAGCCATTGAGACATATCCGCCTCGTGCCGGGTCTTGTCGCCACCCATGGACCATTTCAGGCCCTCCTCCCAGTTGAAAGTGGTGATGTCGGACAGACCGCCATCCAGCTCCAGCGTGCCCTGACGCCCGCGCGCCATGTTGTATTTCTGCAAACGTACACCCTTGCCGCGGGTCATCTCGGGCAATTCTTCGGTCGGGAAGACCAGGAACTTGCCGTTCTGAGACACCACTGCTACGTGGTCGCCCGCGACCGGTTTGCAGATCACCGCCGTTTCATCACCTTTGACGTTCAGCACCTGCTTGCCGTTGCGGGTCTGCGCCAGCACGTCATCCTCGGGCACCATGAACCCGTTGCCCGCATCCGACGCCACCAACAGCTTGCGCCCCGGCTTGTGGATCAGGATGTCGATGATCTGCGCCTCGTTCGGCAGATCGACCATCAGGCGCAGCGGCTCGCCCATGCCCCGCCCGCCGGGCAGGTTGGCGGCGCTGACCGTATAGAACCGGCCATTTGAGGCAAAGACCAGCAGGCGGTCGGTGGTCTCCGCGTGGAAGATGAAACGCGGGCCGTCACCGTCCTTGAACTTCAGCTCGCGCTTGAGGTCGATATGGCCGGTCATGGCGCGAATCCAGCCCATCTGCGAACAGACGACCGTGATCGGCTCCTTGTCGATCATCGCCTCAAGCGGCACTTCCTCGACCTGACCAGCCTCAGCGAACTGGGTACGGCGTGCGCCGCCTTCGTAATCTTTACCAAAGGTCTTCTTGGTCTCTTTCAACTGCTCGGCGATCTTGGCCCATTGCAGTGCGGGATCAGCCAGCAGGTCTTCGAGATTGGCGCGCTCTTCCATCAACGCGTCACGCTCGCGGACCAGCTCCATCTCTTCCAGACGGCGCAGGCTGCGCAAGCGCATGTTGAGGATGGCGTCGACCTGAACCTCGGACAGTTCGCCCTCGCCTGGTTTGGGCGAGACATAGTCGGATTCGTCCGTCGCACGAACGTGGTCGATGCCCCAATCTTCGCGCATCAAAGCAGCTTTGGGATCATCGTCATAACGGATGATGTCAATCACACGGTCGAGGTTCAGGAAGGCAACGATAAAGCCCTCCAACACTTCTAACCGGTGGTCGATCTTAGCCATGCGGTGACGCGAACGCCGCAACAACACCTCTTGCCGGTGGTCAAGGAAGGCGCGCAGCACTTCCTTCATCGAGCAGACCTTGGGCGTCACCCCGTCGATCAGCACGTTCATATTCAGGCTGAAACGCACCTCAAGGTCCGAGTTGCGGTAGAGCATCCCCATCAGCACCTCGGGGTCCACGTTTTTAGAACGCGGCTCAAGGATCAGACGAATGTCATCCGCGGATTCATCGCGGACATCGCCGAGGATGGGGATTTTCTTGGTCTGGATCAGCTCCGCGATCTTTTCGATCAGCTTGGATTTCTGAACCTGATATGGGATCTCGGTGACAACGATCTGCCACTGGCCACGCCCCAGATCCTCGACCTCATACTTACAGCGCAGGCGGAACGATCCACGCCCGGTGCGATAAGCCTGCGCGATATTCTCAGGGGGCTCGACAATCACGCCACCAGTCGGAAAGTCCGGGCCGGGGACATAGTTCAGCAGCGTGTCATCCCGCGCGTCCGGCGTCTTGATCAGATGCAGACAGGCGTCACAAAGCTCCGAGATATTATGCGGCGGAATATTTGTCGCCATGCCCACCGCGATACCACTGGCCCCGTTTGCCAGCAGGTTCGGGAACTGTGCGGGCAGAACGACCGGTTCAGTCAGCGTCCCGTCATAGTTGTCACGGAAATCAACAGCGTCTTCGTTCAGACCTTCCAGCAGCGCTTCGGCCACGATGGTCATCCGCGCCTCGGTGTATCGCGAGGCCGCCGGATTGTCGCCGTCAATGTTGCCGAAATTCCCCTGCCCGTCGACCAGCGGGTATCGGACGTTAAAGTCCTGCGCTAGACGCGCCATCGCGTCGTAAATCGCGGCATCACCGTGGGGGTGATAGTTACCCATCACGTCGCCCGAGATCTTGGCGGACTTACGGAATCCCCCTGTCGCGCTGAGTCGCAGCTCGCGCATTGCATAGAGGATTCGCCGGTGAACCGGCTTCAGACCATCGCGCGCATCGGGCAGCGCCCGGTGCATGATGGTGGACAAAGCATAGGTCAGATAGCGTTCGCCAATCGCGCGGCGCAGCGGTTCGGCTACCTCGCCCCCACCTTCGGGGGCCTCCATGTTGGGGTCGTCGATCGTGTCGTTCATATATGATGTGATACGACGCAAGCGCGCCGCGGTAAAGCAACCGGCAAGCATTTTGCTGGGGACAAGTGGCGCTTTTTGCAACAGGGGGAGGCAACCGACGGATTTCCCCCGATCTTTCGACTCGAGACCTCAGATATGGTAAGCTCTCGGTCATTAGACTGCTGCCTATTTCATCTTTTACGATTACCCGGGGGAAGCGCCATGACGCGCCTTATCGTTGTTAGTTTCGCTGCACTTGGCTGGTGTTTTTACGTCATGAGCGGTGGGCCAGACTTTGAACCGCGCGGCCTGCGTGCCGAACAGCCTGTGCGTGTCGCCACCCAATCCAAGCCAGTGCAGATCGCACCTGCGCCTGCCCAAAATCTTGTGACCAATGTCGCCAGCCGCACCCCGGCCGTCCGGGCCAAACCGATTGAGCCTCAACCGGCCGTTGTTGAATTTGTGACTGAAACCGCAAGCGTTGAAGCGCTCAGGGAAATTTCGGTTTTTGATGATCAAACTTCCAATTTTACGCTCGTATCGCTTGAAGATGGAGTGAGCGGCCTGCAGCAGATCGAACCAGAAGCGCCTGAACAGATCGCGGAACCGATTGCCCCCACTGAGCCCGAGAAGGACATTCGCGAGATTTCTGGAACACGGGTCAATCTCCGCGACGGTCCCGGCACGATCTATCCAATCATCGCAAAGGTCGGCATTGGCCAGAAAGTCGAAATCCTGAGCGACTCGGGCACAGGTTGGCTTCGCCTGCGCGTGTTGCCGCAGCAACAGGTCGGATGGATATCGGCATCTCTGGTCGAAAAACCCGTAAACTGACGCAGTGCAACGATTGTCCCACCCGGTATCACGCCCTAGCTAGGGGTAAGGCTTGGTATCGGGGACACTATGCAGAAATCGATTCTAATAACCGGCTGTTCGTCCGGAATCGGGCTGGACGCAGCGCATGGCATGCGCGCTCGCGGTTGGCGCGTCTTTGCATCGTGCCGACAGCAGCGGGACTGTGACAGGCTACGCGCGCAAGGCTTTGAAAGCCCCCGCATCGACTATACCGACACCGACAGCATCGCCGCTGGTCTGGCCGAGGTGCTTGAGGCCACCGGAGGCACGTTGGACGCACTGTTCAATAACGGCGCACACGGTCTACCCGGCGCAGTCGAAGATCTGCCCACCGACGGGTTGCGCGCGATCTTCGAGGCTAATTTCTTTGGCTGGCACGAACTGACCCGTCAGGTCATCCCAGTGATGCGAGCGCAAGGCCACGGGCGAATCGTGCAGAACTCCTCGGTTCTGGGACTGGTCGCCTTCCCCTGGCGCGGAGCTTATGTGGCCACAAAATATGCGATCGAGGGCCTGACCGACACATTGCGGTTGGAACTGGCGGATACCGACATCAAGGTCAGCCTGATCGAACCCGGCCCGATCACCTCGAAAATCCGCGAGAACTCGATCCCTTTCTTCGAACGTTTCATCGACTGGCAGAACTCAGCCCTGCGCGAGCGGTATCAGGCGACACTGTTGAAAAGGCTATACGAAACCTCAGGCACAGATCGGTTTGAACTGCCCGCATCCGCCGTGACCGACAAGCTGGCCCATGCGGTCGAGGCAAAACGACCGCGCCCCCGCTACTACGTTACGACTCCAACTTACATCGCAGGCTACCTGCGCCGCATTCTGCCAACACGTACGATTGACCGTATCCTCTCGGACGTCTGAGGCGAAATTACCCGTTCGCTTTTCTCCGCCATGGGTCTAGATGGTAAGCTAATGCAAAAAACGCGGACGGTGTACCCATGGACCTATTGATGGTCGTATTATTGCTGGCGATGGCGGCGGTGGTCGTCGTGCTGGTGATCGGCATTTCAAACTTCGGCAAGGCAGGGAAAAGTGCCGCGCTGAAGAGCAACAAGATGATGCAGCTGCGCATCCTGTTTCAATTCATTGCCGTGGTGCTGATCGTGCTCTACGTCTGGCTTCGCGGACAGGGAGGTCAGTAAATGGTTGTACTTAACAAAATCTACACACGCACCGGCGATGACGGCAAAACAGCCTTGGGCAATGGGGAACGCGTTGCCAAGTATTCGGGTCGAGTTGCAGCGTATGGCACGGTGGATGAACTGAATTCATTTGTCGGCGTCGCCCGAACCGAAGCTGATGGTGAGGTCGAAGCCGCGCTGTCGCGCATCCAGAATGACCTGTTCGATCTGGGTGCCGATTTCTGCCGCCCCGACATGGATAAGGATGCCGAGGCTGAATACACGCCGCTGCGCATCGTACCCTCTCAGATCGACAGGCTTGAGGCTGAGATCGACGCCATGAACGAAGCGCTAGCGCCGCTGCGCAGCTTCATCCTACCCGGTGGGTCACGCCTGGCGGCCCATCTACATGTGTGCCGCACCGTCTCGCGCAGGGCCGAGCGTCTGGCGGTTGAGCTGACCAATATGGAACCTGTCAACGAAGTGGCGGTAAAATACCTCAATCGCCTAAGCGACTGGTTTTTCGTGGCCGCCCGCTGCGCGAACGAAAACGGCTCGGCGGATGTGCTGTGGGTTCCGGGCGCGAACCGCTGAAGCGTTGGCTTGAGCGCGCCGTAGCGTCAAAAAATATGAAACGCGACGTCCCAAGCCCACGAGATGACGATTTTGCCCTGTTGTCGTGTGGCTTGAGACGTTATTCAGACGTCCGAGAGCATTGGTGGAGTCGCGTCGCGGCTCACCGTTATTTGTGAGGAGCAAGCGCAAAATGAAGGTACTCGTGCCTGTCAAACGCGTGATTGACTATAACGTGAAAGTTCGCGTCAAAGCGGACGGCAGCGGTGTTGATCTCGCCAATGTCAAAATGTCGATGAACCCGTTCGACGAGATCGCCGTCGAAGAGGCGATCCGTCTGAAAGAAGCAGGCAAGGCGGATGAAGTCGTCGCTGTTTCCATCGGCGTCAAGCAGGCGCAGGAAACCCTGCGCACCGCTCTGGCCATGGGTGCCGACCGCGCAATTCTGGTTGTTGCGGCTGATGACGTGCACACCGATATCGAACCGCTGGCCGTTGCCAAGATCCTGGCCAAAGTGGTCGAGGAAGAGCAGCCGGGTCTGGTTCTGGCGGGCAAGCAGGCGATCGACAACGACATGAACGCCACCGGTCAGATGTTGTCGGCCCTGTTGGGCTGGAGCCAAGGCACCTTCGCCTCTGAGGTGGATATCGAAGGCGACAGCGCCAAGATCACCCGCGAGGTTGACGGCGGTCTGCAGACCATCAGCGTCAAGATGCCGACCATCGTGACCGTTGACCTGCGCCTGAACGAGCCGCGCTATGCTTCGCTGCCCAACATCATGAAGGCGAAGAAAAAGCCGCTGGACGAGAAAACTGCTGCCGATTACGGCGTCGACGTCACTCCTCGTCTGGAAATCGTCAAAACCGAAGAGCCGCCGGCACGTGCCGCTGGTATCGTCGTGGGCTCGGTTGACGAGCTGGTTGCGAAACTCAAAGAAGCGGGGGCTGTGTAATGGCTGTTCTTCTTCTCGCCGAAGTCAATAATGGTGAACTGGCGCTGGACGCCACCGCCAAAGCCGTCAACGCCGCGAAGGCGCTGGGTGACGTGACCGTTCTGGCCGCAGGTGGTTCTGCCGCTGCTGCCGGTGAGGCTGCAGCAAAGATCGACGGTGTCTCCAAGGTTCTGGTTGCCGAAGACGCATCACTGGGTCACCGCTTGGCGGAATCGACCGCAGCCCTGATCGTGGGCCTGGCCGATGGCTATGAGCACATCGTCGCACCGGCCACCACCGACGCCAAGAACGTGATGCCCCGCGTCGCAGCCCTGCTGGACGCGATGGTGATCTCGGATGCATCCGGCGTGGTTGACGGTTCGACCTTCGAGCGTCCGATTTATGCAGGCAACGCGATCCAGACCGTGAAATCGAACGACGCCAAGAAAGTCGTCACCTTCCGTACCGCGTCCTTCGATGCTGCAGGCGAAGGCGGCTCGGCCGCGGTCGAGACGATCTCGGTTGGTGACAACCCAGGTCTGTCTTCGTGGGTCGAGGACAAGGTTGCCGAAAGCGATCGTCCGGAACTGACCTCGGCTGGCGTTGTTGTCTCGGGCGGCCGAGGCGTCGGCTCGGAAGAGGACTTCAAACTGATCGAAACCCTGGCAGACAAGCTGGGCGCCGCCGTTGGCGCGTCGCGCGCCGCCGTTGACTCGGGCTACGCTCCGAACGACTGGCAGGTGGGTCAGACCGGTAAGGTTGTTGCCCCTGATCTGTATGTTGCCGTCGGCATCTCGGGCGCGATCCAGCACCTTGCTGGTATGAAGGACTCGAAGGTCATCGTTGCGATCAACAAAGACGAAGAAGCACCGATTTTCCAGGTTGCTGACTTCGGTCTGGTTGCCGACCTGTTCCAAGCCGTACCGGAACTGACCGAAAAACTCGGCTGATCTTAAGCCGAGGCTTTTCGACGAAAAATCTGACAGGCCCGCCAAAATGGCGGGCCTTTTTCTTAGCGCAGATCCCGAATTGGACCCGCCAGCGCCTCGGCTATGGTCCTGTGCGCAGCAGGCCCAATCATGTACTCAGCCATCGGCTGCTGCAAAGTTCCGAATAGCATGTCTTCAAGCTCGTCCGATTGCCCAGAAACGCTGACAGTCTCACGCACGATTGCCGCGCAAAAAGGTCTAACCGCGTCCAGCAATCCAAGAGACAATGGCACGTCTGCTTCATCGGCAGGGTCCCCGCCATCCGATTGACCAACAACCTGCAAACAGAGAAGAATCACTGGCACGTCCAGTTTTTCCAGCAGGGCCCGCATCTGCTTTAACCAATTGCGCCGTAGCTCATCTGCGACGGCTTCGAAACGTGCGTCCTGATGGTCGCGTAACAGCGCCATCAGGTGATGCACGAAATTCACGTCGGCAAAATCGACATCGGGGTATAGTGAGATCAGATCATCCGTGGCGGCCAGAAATCGATCGTTCCGCCTTGGATGGACACGATAGAAGCGATTCGATTGTCCAAGTAGGTCCGGCGCTTGCAACACGCACAGTTCAGCCTTGTCCATCAACGACTGAAGACCGGAATCGCGACACAACGCGTCGACACCGCAGAACAGGCTGCCAAGGTTTAAACACCGCCTGTCAAGCTTGTCTTCCAAAACGGACGCGAACGGAGTTTCGACGAAACGGCCAAACGTCTCTGTCCCACCGATGCAAGCCATATATGGTGTATCCAGTGATCGCTCGGGACCACGAAACCAAAGCCGCGAACCCGAATACCGGCAGACGGCATCCTCGGGAACCCCCGAGCCTGTTTGGTAATAGCTCATTACACTCACCCATTTTTCACCCGGGAGACACTTTGCAGCCGCATATCTTGAGAAATTACTAATGTGCGCATTTGAAGCAAATTCGATGGGTCTCATCCTCTTGCCGCCCGCCCCCATCTGCCGATACTGTCGCCGTAACCCGTGGGACAGAGGCACCTGAATATGGATGTAAAATCAGTCGGAGTGATTGGCGCAGGTCAGATGGGCAACGGTATCGCCCATGTGTTGGCCTTGGCGGATTATGATGTTGTTCTGAACGATGTCAGCCAGGATGCGTTAAACGCTGCGATGGCCATTATTGAAGGCAATTTGGCCCGCCAGGCATCACGCGGAAAGATAACGGATGAGGCGGTACAGAACGCCTTGAAACGCATCACAACCACGCTGGAATTGCCGCGACTGGGCAAGACCGATCTGGTGATCGAGGCGGCCACCGAACGCGAAGCGATTAAGCAGGCGATTTTTGAGGATCTGCAACCTCATCTTCTGCCGCATACGATTCTGACATCGAATACGTCGTCTATATCGATCACGCGTCTGGCCAGCCGTACGGACCGCCCCGAAAGGTTCATGGGTTTTCATTTCATGAACCCGGTTCCCGTTATGCAACTGGTCGAACTGATTCGCGGCATCGCCACAGATGAAGAAACGTTCAGCGCGTGTAAGGCCGTCGTCGACAAGCTGGGGAAAACTGCAGCCAGCGCCGAGGACTTTCCGGCCTTTATCGTGAACCGTATTCTCATGCCAATGATCAACGAGGCGGTTTACACGCTGTACGAAGGGGTCGGGAATGTGCAGTCGATCGACCAGTCGATGAAACTAGGGGCAAACCATCCTATGGGGCCCTTGGAACTGGCCGACTTTATTGGGCTGGACACGTGTTTGGCCATCATGAACGTGCTGCATGATGGTTTGGCGGACACCAAGTATCGCCCTTGCCCATTGCTCACGAAATATGTTGAGGCAGGGTGGCTTGGTCGCAAATCCCAGCGCGGGTTTTATGACTATCGAGGTGAGTTCCCCGTTCCGACCCGGTGAAGGGGGCCAGCCCCCTCGCCCGGACGTTGTCCGGGCTCACCCCCGAGATATTTTTAGCCCGATGAAGCAGCGGATCAGGTTCCGCGTGTCTCGCCCAAGGACAAAGTGTGCTTTCGGAGCCACGCCATGAAACCGCGTGGATCGCGTTCCAGAAGTTGCATGTCATCTTCCGATATAGGTTCACCAATGACTGGGGATTGAGGCTTGTTACAAGACCGGACGATCTCGTGCAGCAAAAGGCCCTGGCGCATAATGGCTGATAGTTTGTTCGCGATCTGATAGGCGCGAGAGTTGCGGCCCGGGAAGAAAATCGGCACCACCTGCGCGCCGGATCTCCGGATCATCTTGGCAGTGAAAACGTTCCACTCGCGTTCAATCGCAGGGCCGAACCAATCATCCGAGGACATAACGACACCTGACGGGAACAGAGCTACAACGCCTCCGTTTTTAAGGTGATCCATCGCCTTACCACGCATTTCCAGCATTTTGGCCTGCGCTTCCGGGTCATGCGGGAAAGGCACTGGAATCATAAACGACGTCGCGGCCTCATCTAGGCCAGTCAGGACCGAGCGTGTCAGAATGCGATAGTCGTTGCGCACCTGACCGATAAGCTCGGCCAGAATCATGCCATCGACCATACCGTGAGGGTGATTTGCCACGACGACCACAGGTCCGGTTTTGGGGATACGGGCAATCTGTTCCTGCGGTGTGGTCAGATTGATTCCCATCACCTCAAGCGCGCCGCCCCAGAAACGCTGGCCCCGGTAGTATTCGTTCTTCTTCTCAAACTTGTTGACCATACGCAAAATGGTCAGCTTACCGGTGCACCATTCGATGGCGCGAATGGCTGTCGCGGTCCAGGCGTCGTCAAACGAGTTCGCATAGGTCAGGGTTCTACGGTCGTAGATTTCGCCCTGGTCCTCGGTCCCATCGACAACCGGGCCTGTCTTGGTCTCGTGCGTAGTTTCCGCCAATTCCTGGTCTTCCCGTTCTTGATATCGCGGCTGATGCGCTCAGAACCCCTCCCCGAACTTGTCGTTCACGAGGGTTTCCAACGCGTCGGCCAACGCCTCAGCATCCGGTCCGGACGTCTCGACGTCAATAGTCGTTCCGCGCGACGCTGCCAACATCAAAAGACCCATAATACTGTCGCCTGACGCTGAAAGCCCGTCTTTTGACACTTCGGCCTGTGCATCGAACCCCTCGACCACTTCAACCAACTTAGCCGAGGCGCGCGCGTGCAGGCCCTTTTCATTAACTATTTTCAAGCTTCGGGTGGTCATTCTTAGTCGGTCCGCTCTTGGTCAAAGGTCACGTTTTGCGCATTGATATACTTGCGCCCAGCTTCCATCGCCTGCCGCACCGCGTCGCCAATTGGCAAGTGGCGGGATTTAGCCAGTTTGATCAACATAGGCAGATTTGCACCGTAAAGGATACGTCGGTCATGAGGTGCACAGGCGCGCAAGCTGAGATTCGACGGGCTGCCGCCGAAAAGATCTGTCACGACAACGACGCCATCGCCAACATCAACGCTGTCGGCGGCAGCACAGATTTCTGCCTGCTTGGCCTCGCGGTCATGGTCCGCTTCGATCGAAATCGCCGCAAGGCCAGGTTGCTTTCCCACGACATGCTGCATGGCCGCAAGATATTCCTGCGCCAACCCACCATGTGCTACGAGTACGATCCCGATCAATCCGGCCTCACATTCAACGATCGACGTTCCATTTCGCGATGCCTAATTGCCACCTGCTGCCCCCCTTCCGCAAGAGCCTTTGCAACCGCTTCCGCTGTGGCGACCGATCTGTGCTGACCGCCCGTACACCCGAATGCAACGGACAGATGCGCTTTTCCTTCGGCACGATAGGCCGGAAGCAGGATTAAAAGCAGATCGACCACGCGTTCAAAAAACGGCGCATAATTTCCGTCTGATTGAACGTAGCGCGCCACGTCCGGGTTTCGACCGTCTTCGCCCCGCAGGTCTGGCTGCCAGTATGGGTTAGCGAGGAAACGGCAATCAAATACCATGTCCAGACCACGGGGTAACCCGCGTTTATACGAAAACGACTCGACCGATACAGCTAGATGTCGGCCTCCCTGTGGCGCGAACCAACGTTCGACCTCTTGCCGCAGCTGGTGCACGTTGAGCGGGCTGGTATCAATTAGCGTGTCAGCAATCTCTCGGATCGGCGCCAGCAACTCTTTTTCCTGCATCACCCCGGTTTCAGGGCTGGCATTCGCCGCGACTGGATGGCGCCGTCGCGTTTCAGAGAACCGACGTAGCAAGACCTCATCGCTACAATCGAGATACAAGGTGGCCAGGTCGACATCAGCCATACGGCGCAGTTTCGCGGCTAGTTCGATAAAACCAATTGTCGAGAAATCCCGATTTCTTGCATCCAGCCCCAAAGCCATGGGCCGCTCGCGCGCCGGTCCTTCCAGCAAGCGAAGCAATAGGCCCATCGGTAAATTGTCTATGGCTTCAAAACCCAAATCTTCGAGCACCCGAATAGCGGTGGATCTCCCCGCACCAGAAGGTCCGGTCACCAGAACTATCCGTTGTTGTGTCATGCGTTCGGCCATTCTGGACCCACTCGCCCCATTTTCAAAAGCTGCATAAGAGCTGCTGACAAATTGGGGGCAGCCGCTGCCCGTAGCAAGGGAACAGTTTGCCTCAGGGCGAGAACAGTTGCGTGTTCGGGCAGGCGCGCGTGCTCGGGCGTATCTAGATCAACAACATAACGAAGTGGGACGGGCCCGACCGGAACAGCTTGCAGAAGGCCAATACCACGGGCCTCGATTATGCCGCTAATATTGGGGGCGGTATCCGCTAATACAGCTCCGCTCTTCATGCGTAGACTGACGCGGTCGTCTGCAACCAACCCGGCGCCCGCCGCCATCATCTGCAACCCAAGCGCGGATTTCCCTGAACCGGACGCGCCAATGATCAAGATACCGCGCCCGTCGACCGCAACGCAGGTGGCGTGAACAACTGCAGAATCCAGATTTTCAACGGCCGACAGCGTGGTGTCCGGCATGACCTATACGGGCAACCCGACGACGAACCGGGCGCCCAGCGGATCCGAGGTGATGTCCGCTTCGGTCGGTCGAATGTTTTCGGCCCAGATAACGCCGCCATGTGCTTCGACAATCTGCTTGGAAATCGCCAAACCAAGGCCCGAGTTGTTCCCGAAATGCTCGGCCGGGCGTTGGGAATAGAAGCGCTTGAACACCTTCGTCAGTGCCTGTTCCGGGATGCCGGGACCGGTGTCTTCAACCACAATCAAGACCCGGTTTTCGCGCTGGCGGACCCAGACACGTATCGCATCGCTGTCCTCGCAGAAAGAAATCGCATTGGTGATTAAGTTGACAAAGACCTGTGCAAGGCGTGCTTCGAGACCGTGGATCACGATCGGTTGACTCGGCATATCCGTGATGTAATCGATGCCTTTTTCGCGCGCGTCCTCGCCCAAATACTGGCCGATGTTGCCCAGTAGCTTGAGCAAATCGAACGGCTGCTCTTCTTCCTTGACCAGTTCGGCATCAAGACGCGATGCATTTGAGATATCGCTGACCAGACGATCCAACCGCCGCACATCGTGCTCGATCACACCCAGCAGTTTGTCCCTCTGGTCTTCGCGTTTGACCATACGCAGGGTGCCAACTGCGGATTGCAGGCTGGCCAAAGGATTCTTGATCTCGTGTGACACATCGGCGGCGAACTGTTCATTTGCGTCAATGCGGTTGTAAAGCGCCGTGACCATGCCTCGCAATGCCCGGCTAAGACGCCCTATTTCATCCGGCCGCGCACTGAGGTCAGGGATACGGATACGGCCAGGGTTCATACCTGTGCCACGGTCTCTGCCCGTCTCTGCAGCAGAGGCCAAATCCGCCAATGGGTTTGCAATGGTCGAGGCCAAAACAAGGCTTAACCCGATGGAGACAAGCAAGGCGACCACGAACATCTGTAGAATACGCTCTTGCTCACGTCGCGCCAGAGCGTCAATTTCGCCTGCGGGGCCCGTTATCGCAACAGCCCCGACTGGTACTCCGTCCTGCAGGATCGGCGTAGCCGCAACAACAACCGTCTCGCGTTGTTCGTCCTTTACCGCCTGAACCTGTGTTGCGCCATCAAGCGCTGAGGGGACAATAGCCTGAACCCGCTGCGCCAAAGTGGGTGCCGTGCTGGGATCGTAATTCGTGAAAACGCGGGTCAGACCGTTCCACACCGCATTCAATGCGTCGCTGATCAGCGTGCTGCCTGTCTGAACCTCGGCATCAGTTCGCAGCAGCACGGCCATTGTGGATGATGAAGCCTCACCGCGCGTCCAACCGATAAGAGTGCCGGACATGTCATACACAAAAACTTCGCCACCCGGCGGCAGGCTCAGACCGGCCAAAGTGTCTTCAACGTCCAATTGACTGGCATCTTGCGACGGTTGATCGCCGGTTTGACGCAACCGTGTTTCAAAGACGTTGCTGACCAGTTGCGCGTTTCCGACGATATTTCGCGCAGTCTGCTGAACTTGTTCCTCACGAGAATCGTCCAAGTACAACAGTCCGGTTACCAGAATAACCAAGGCCACCAAGTTGATAGTAACGATTTTGCGCGCCAGCGGGGACTCACGCAAGGCGAACAGATTTCGGCGACGCCGCGATGCGCGCAGCTCGCCTGATTCTCCGTCCTGTGGAATGACCCAATCATCCCCCAGAACGACATCGCCATCCTTGAATTCGCTGGCTTGTTCCGTATCGCGCACGAGACCCAACTACCCTTTCAGATTGGCGTTCTTATTCTTCGTTGTACCGGTAACCAATGCCATAGAGCGTTTCGATGGCCGAAAACTCTGAATCAGCGGCGCGCATTTTCTTGCGCAGACGCTTGATGTGGCTGTCAATGGTCCGATCGTCCACATAGACCTGATCGTCATAGGCCACGTCCATCAGTTGATCGCGGCTTTTGACAAAGCCTGGTCGCTGTGCCAACGCCTGCAGCAACAGGAACTCGGTCACTGTCAGGGACACGTCTTCTCCCTTCCAGCTGACCGCATGGCGCAGAGGATCCATCCGCAGTTCTCCGCGTTCCATAACCTTAGCGTCGCCAGTATTGGCGACAGTCGCGTCACCTGAAGTGGCTTCCTGTCGGCGCAGCAATGCCCGGATACGCTCGACCAGCAAACGCTGCGAGAAAGGCTTTTTCACATAATCATCCGCGCCCATGCGAAGGCCAAGAACCTCGTCAATCTCGTCATCTTTCGAGGTCAGGAAAATCACCGGCATCTGGGTCTTCTGCCGCAGGCGCTGCAACAGATCCATGCCGTCCATACGCGGCATCTTGATATCCAGCACAGCCATGTCAGGCAGTTTCTTGTTGAAGGCGTCTAGCGCGGCCTGCCCGTCATTATATGTTTCAACCTCAAAACCTTCGGCTTCGAGAGTCATGGATACGGACGTCAGAATGTTTCTGTCGTCATCCACCAATGCAATCTTTGACATCGGGTTAACCCCTATTCCTGCTCACTCATGCAATTTATCGCTTATTAGTATGGCATTTCTGGCGTTTTTAAGGCCGCGAATCAATCCGTAACTGCGAATCGTGCGATTGTTGTCACATAGATGCAGCAAAAAAGCCGTTAATGTTGCCGGAAAGGCGCTTTGATTTCCGACAGGAAATTTGTGATGGCGCTAAACTTGGGCTTGGTTGCGCTAACTGCGTCAAACCCTCCTGTTCATGTCCCGAATGACCGTGGTAAGACGCGGCCATCCGCCGGTTTTTCCCGGCTAATTGCCCAATGGCGCATCCGGCCCAACCGCCAACGCGCCGCCACACGGAGAAGACACACATGACATCTGGACGGGTTAACCCGCAATTCCGCCTCGAGGATCAGGGCATCGAGGGTCTGGGAAATGTCTATTACAACTTCATGGAACCGGCGCTGATCGAAGAGGCGCTGAAGCGCGGCGAAGGCACTCTGGGCAATGGCGGAGCCTTTTTGGTTACCACCGGCAAGTTCACCGGCCGCTCGCCCAAGGACAAACACGTCGTGCGCACTGACAGCGTTGCAGACCATATTTGGTGGGAAAACAACGCCGAGATGAGCCCCGAGGGCTTTGACGCGCTGTATCAGGACATGCTGGCCCACATGAAAGGCCGCGACTACTTCGTGCAGGATCTGGTTGGCGGAGCCGACCCGGCCTATTCGATCAACGTGCGCATGGTTACCGAACTAGCTTGGCACAATCTGTTCATCCGTCACCTGCTGCGACGCCCGGATCGTGAAGATCTGAACGAGTTCATCGCCGATTTCACCGTCATCAACTGCCCCAGCTTCAAGGCCGACCCGGCTAAGCACGGCTGCCGGTCTGAGACGGTGATCGCGATGAACTTCGACCGCAAGATGATCCTGATCGGCGGCACCGAGTATGCAGGCGAGAACAAGAAATCTGTCTTTACTCTGCTGAACTACATGCTGCCGGAAAAAGGCGTGATGCCGATGCACTGCTCGGCCAACCATGCGGTTGGTAACCCGGTCGACACCGCCGTCTTCTTTGGCCTGTCCGGCACTGGCAAGACAACCCTGTCCGCTGACCCGGCCCGCACTTTGATCGGCGATGATGAGCATGGCTGGTCCGATCGCGGCACCTTTAACTTCGAAGGTGGCTGTTATGCCAAGACGATCAACCTGAACGCCGAGGCCGAGCCGGAAATCTACGCGACCACCACCAAATTTGGCACTGTGATCGAAAACATGGTGTTCGATCCCGAAACCAAGGAACTGGATTTCGAGGACGACTCCCTGACCGCGAACATGCGCTGCGCCTATCCGTTGGAGTATATCTCGAACGCGTCCAGCAGCGCACTGGGTGGCCACCCTAAGAACATCATCATGCTGACCTGTGATGCGTTCGGCGTGCTGCCTCCGATCGCGCGGCTTACCCCGGCGCAGGCGATGTATCACTTCCTGTCGGGCTTCACCTCCAAGGTTGCCGGGACCGAGCGCGGCATTACCGAACCTCAGCCCACTTTCTCGACCTGCTTTGGCGCGCCGTTCATGCCGCGTCGCCCGGAAGAGTACGGCAACCTGTTGCGCGACAAGATCGCCCAGCACGGCGCGACCTGCTGGCTGGTCAACACCGGTTGGACCGGTGGCGCCTATGGTGTGGGCAGCCGGATGCCGATCCGCGCGACCCGTGCACTGCTGACAGCTGCGCTGGACGGATCGCTGCGGGATGCCGAGTTCCGCAAAGATGCCAATTTCGGCTTTGACGTACCGGTTTCGGTGCCCGGCGTGGCCGAAGTCCTTTTGGACCCGCGCCGCACCTGGGATGATCAGGCGGCCTTCGACAAGCAGGCTGAAAAACTGGTGCAGATGTTCGCCGAGAACTTTGAACAGTACCTTCCGTTCATCGACGAAGACATCAAAGCCGTAGCAATCGGTTAATCGAAAAAAGGGGGCGAAATCGCAAGCCCTTGCAGCTAAATGTTGACGATATCCCACCCAGCGGTTAGCCTGCTGGGTGTTTTCGTTTAATATTAAGGGGATGCCGCTTGCCTGACCTGTCAGATCTCTCGCAAAAAGTTGCGAGGCTAGAGCGGTATCGCTTGCCTCGACTTGTTGGCGGTTATTCAATCAACTTTTGTCGTAACCCAGTTTGCGAATTGTTCGGTGTTCTACCCGACCGCAAGGATGGCCGAGGTCGACGTTCCCAACCAGGTTCGAACATCGGACGAGGCCGCGTAATCGGCTCTGGGGATGAACGAACCTTTGTTTGTCCCGCTTGCAACCGATCCAGCATCGTAAAATCCAACAAGGCCGTGTTCGAAGAGTATGCGAGACTATCTCGACTGCATAGGAGAACAAAACGTGAAAGTTGTCCAACTGCTGCATGTATCAATCATGGGGCGACGATTTCACTAATGCCTAGCCGCTACAGAAAGTTTGGCAAGACCGCAAAAGGCGACCCGAGGTTTCAATGTAAAGCTTGCAAGAAAACCTTCTCCTTGGGTAAGTCGAGCAGACGTCATTTCCGCAGCGATCTGAACGGGAAAGTTCTCAGGAGTATTGTTAATGGAATGACGATCTCTGCGATTTGCCGGACACTTGATGTCCAGCCGGCAGAAGTTTACCGCAAGATCGACTTTATTCATAAGCAGTGCCAGGCCTTTGCTGCCGAACGAGAAAGGCTTTTACCAAGTGCCATTGCGGGCCAATCACCCTACTTCGCCACTGATACGCAAATTCTTCAGGTAAATTGGCCGGACAGGGGAGTTCGAAAGGCTGTTGACGTTCGCCATATCTGTACCGTCGCGCGTGACAGTAATTACGTGGTCGCCTCTACAACAGATGTAGATCCCGACGTTCAGCCAGCGGCAATTGAGAAGGTCATGGAAATTGTAGGTGACTTAGAAAAGCCCCGCTCAATGAGAAAAAATGCGAGGGTCTGGTTTGCGACTGAATACTTAAAAAATCTGCGTGATAAGCATGATGCTTTGAACAAGTCCCGAGGCGGGATGGAGAAGGGAACCTTCACAGCATCCGAGGAAGATGTGAAGCTTCTGGAGAAAGCAGCAAGGGTGAGACAGGACGCAGCTGAATTCGCCCATATCATGCTGGTCAAGAAAAAGCTGGGGAGCAAGTATGCAAAGTTGAATTTTTCAACTGACCGTGATGCTGGCCTTTCTGCTGCATATGCAGCTGTATTTGCAAAGGAAGTAAAGGCCAAGCGTGTCAGAATTGCGGATATCGCAATTACGAAATATCTGGTGACGGACCAGCGAAAGGCGTTGGTCGCAGAAGGAAACAAGGAATACAGCAGACTTCAGAGAGCTCTTGATCGCTCAAACGTCGTTCTGGGTACAGGCGATCCGGTGTCACCCAGGAAGCAAGATGGTGTCATGGAAGTTTTAGTGCGCTCCTTATTGCAGCAACGCCCGCCAGAGGACTATCTGCACGAATTGATGAATTATTTCGGCGAGCGAGAAAGCAGGGATGAGGGGCTGTTATATCCGTTCCATTTCATCAATGAACCTGAGAAGCGAATAATCTTCAAAACGAACCCAAACGACTTGAATTATACTCAAATCGCCCAGTTCGCTGTGAGGTCCGGAACTCATCCCGTTGATATGTATCATGCGCGGGCCAGAACGAAGATCATGGGATTTGAACGTGGTTTGGTGTCTTCAGGGCGCAGTCGGCTTTGGTATTATAAGCAATATTACAACCCCGTCATGGTCTCTAAAATGGTCGATATCCTGAGGTTTGCCCACAACTATACCAACCTCATGAACAAAACAAAGGATACACCAGCGATGAAGATTGGGATCGCCAAGGGATTTGTTTATGAGCGAGACCTATTTGCGTTTTAGTACGTCAAGCTGCCCAGTTTTATAAGTAGCGAAATGCCATAGACTTCGATTGGGTTACCGCGACTGGTATCTACAAACTGACTGCGCTAGTGGCTTTCAACCGTGTGCAGAACTCTTAAATGGCACCAGAGCTTACTTTCGCTGTACCATGTTCATTCGGCCTATTCACTCCCCTTGCAATTGTTCGAGGCCTGGTCGGAACAAGATTGAAGTAAGTCACATGAATTTCGAGAGTGTCGAAAAGCTTGGTTCAACTACTGCGAAAGCAGAACTAAATTTTTGACCAGTTTTCTAAAATGTAGATGCTTGAACAAGTGCCCATTCTGCTGAGAACTCTGTTGTGTTCTCCTATTTCGATGTCGCGCTGATACTGACGATTGTTCAAACGGTTATCTTGCCCTGAGAAGAGTTTGAGAAGGGCTTTCACCAAACAATTCACGATAAGTCTTTGCGAAACGTCCAAAGCTTACAAATCCGTATTTCAGTGCGGCCTGCTTGACAGATTGAGGTGGGTCAGAAGGATCTGACAGCCACTCTTTAGCGCCAGTCAGTCGCAACTTATAAATGAACTGCATAGGTGTAATTCCATAAACTCCTTCAAACGCTTGATATAAGGTGGTTCTTCCTACTCCGGCGCCTTCACACAGAGTAGCCAAATTAACATCTTCATATCTGGTCTTTCGCGCGAATTGGAGAGCTCGACCCACAGTCTTAAAATCGCGGCTTGGAAGCAAATTCTTGTAGGCCTTCTTAGGCACGCATTCGAGAAGAAATTCGCCTAGAAAGGAAAACATATCTTTTTCATGTGTTGGTGGCATGAACAAACCGCCAGTGAAGTCTCTATGGAATTTAGTGACGGAAAACATGCGTGTTATGCGGGATTTAAGTTGGTGTAGTTGAATGTCGTGGAGTTGCAGTAGCACGTGGTTCGGGTCGATCTCGATGAAATTGGATCCAGCAATGCGGTGAATCGCTTCGATCAACCGCGTTCTGCGTATTGCAAGCATAATGGATGTACGGTTGCTAGCGCTGGTAGTGAACTCAACTCTGCCATCAAGCAGGAACACATCTCCTGGTGCTGCTTCCCAACCATCCAGTTTGTAGGTTCCTTGCCAAGTGATTGGCAGGACAAGCCCGACCCAGTCTTTTGCAGCGAGCATTCTCCAAACTGTATTGGCATCACATTTGACCTTTGAGAGGACAGCGTCGGCGCCAAATACCATCTCTGCACGCAACCCAAGCGGCCCACCACCCAGTTGAACCAACTCGGTCTCTCTGACCGGGAAGTCATTCATATAGGTGTGAAAAGTCGTTTTAGGTGACCACATTGCAATCAAAAATCTTTCAGACTCTCTGCGGTTATTCTGAAGAGTGTAATTCACGAACTTTAGTTGTCCCAACATTAATGCAAACTCGAAGTCGCAAAAATTTTAAGCAACGGAAGAATCGAACACTGAATCCTCTTTGATGAGAGCATCTTTCGTGGAAGCATCGCTAATTAAGCGGGTTAAAACCATTTAAATGCAGGAACTTAAGCAACTTTCTCCGAGGGCTTACGAGAGCTCGGTTCTCACGACCATTGGAGCAAATAGGTAAAGAAAAGGCGGGGGAGTTCCCCTGATGGGAGGCAAGAATGAACAAGAAACCATTAATTTCAGCAATTGGGCTTTCTCTTCTGTTAGCGCCATTTGCTTACGCCCAATCCTTTGACATCGTAATCAAAAATGGCCGCGTAATGGACCCCGAAACGGGTTTCGACGCTACGGCCAATGTTGGAATCAACAACGGCTTTGTTACTGAAATAAGCACTGACAACTTGGAAGGCATTAGAGAGATTGATGCGTCCGGACATGTGGTTGCGCCTGGGTTCATAGATTATCATTCACACGGTCAGGACCTATTTGCCCAACGCCTATATGCTCGTGATGGCGTAACAACTCCCATGGATTTGGAAATCGGTCAGTATCCGATAAACAGCTACTACGACTATTGGGACGGAAAATCGATTGTAAACTACGGCGCCAACGTATCCCACGCTTTCGCCAGATTGGCTGTTCTGGATGGATTGGACCCCGGGGGAAGGGTTTTTTACGAAGGTTCGGCCACGCGCGCGATGGATGATGGTCAGCAGTGGAAAACGAAGCTGTATGATCCCCTGGACGAGGCCGCAATTTTGGAGGCGGTCGAAGAAGGATTGCAGCAGGGTGGTATCGGGATTGCATACCCGATTGGGTACTACACCGTTGTTGGAAGTCCGGAGGTCATGGCCGTTACTTCTCTAGCGGCAAAGTACGATCTCCCGATAACAACACACGTTCGGTATCTCTCTCAAATTCCACCCAGCGGCTTCATGGGTATTACCGAAATGCTGACAATTGCCAGGGAAAACAACGTTCCGCTGCTGGTTCACCACGTTCCAAGCAATTGCCTTGGCTTGACAGAGAAGTGTTTGGATTTAATCGACAACGCACGTGCGCAAGGGCAGGAGGTCATCGGTGAATTCTATCCGTATAATTACGCAGGAACCTACGTGGATGCAGACTACAACAAGCCCGGATATAAGGAGCGATTGGGCGTTGAAGCGTCAGACTACATTGTAACAGAAACTGGAGAGCCGCTGACCGACGAAGAGTTTGATCGACTGCGGACGGAAGCGCCTGAAACACAATTGCTAATGTACACAATGAAAGACGAGTACATCATGGAGGCGATGACCAGGCCTGGTGTAATCGTTGGTTCAGACGCGATGCCCTACATAGTCGACGGCGGGCTGAATGGTGATTTCGAGACGCCTTACGGTGCGGGCGCCGGGCACGCTCGGGGTGCTGGTACTCATGCAAAAGTACTCCGCATGGCGCAGGAAACTGGCGCCATCTCGCTGATGGACGCGCTTTCTAAGATGACCTACGAGCCAGCGGCTTTTCTGGAAGACCACGTCCCGCAGATGAAACTTCGCGGGCGCATTCAGGAGGGCTCAGTCGCGGATATTACAATTTTCGATCCGGAAAACGTGACCGATAATTCCGGGCCGGAAAACGGAAAAAACTCTCTCCCATCGTCAGGTATTCCCTATGTGATAGTCAATGGCACCATCGTTGTGGACGACTCAGTGGTTCAGAATGTCTCGGCCGGCGTACCGATTAGAGGCAAGGTGAGCCAGTAGCCATAGCCGGTATACCCGACTCAAAACAACAAATGTCACACCTCATCAAGCTCCATGGCGCCGCTTAACCGAAAAATCTTTGACCGGTAGAGAGCCCTCCAAATCAAGGAGAACATCATGACTTGCAACAGATTATTCGGAGCAATTTTTTACACGGCCTCGATCTTTGGAGCCACAGCGAACGCGCAAGATAGCTCTGTACTCATTACGAATGTTGATGTTTTTGATGGCGTAAATGAAACGCTCATAGAAGATGTGAACGTCCTCATCGACGGCAATATTATCTCAAAGATTTCGCAAGAAGAACTTTCGGCAAACGACGGCCTGGTTGTTGAGGGCAATGGGCACACTCTGATGCCCGGCATCATTGAGGGACACTCTCACTTAGCTTTGTCTGGGGTTACGTTCGCTGACGTGCTTTTCGAGTTGCCAGGTTACCAATCCATACGTTCGGTCGATACGGCTCGAGACATGCTGATGAATGGTGTGACCACAGCACGCGATATGGCCGGTGAGGTTTTTAGCCTCAAGCGTGCGATTGACGAAGGTTCTATTGTCGGACCTCGTATTTACCCGTCAGGTTCAATGATATCTCAAACAAGCGGCCACTCGGATTTCAGAGTTAGGAACGAGCGCAACCCATTGCTGGGTGGAGAACCGCCAATCACTGACTTAACGGGAAACAGTACACTGGTAGATGGTGTCCCAAAGGTGCTCGCCGCGACACGCGAACAACTGCGGCTTGGAGCATCACAGGTCAAACTTGCTATTGGCGGCTCAGTTAGCGGACCCAACGACCCATTAGACACAACGCAGTTTACGTTTGAAGAAATCCAAGCAGCTACAGCAGCCGCGGAAAACTGGGGAACTTACGTTACCGTACACGGCTACACTCCTCGAGCCGTTAATCAAGCAATTGATGCCGGAATCAAGGTGGTCGAGCATGGTCAACTTCTCGACAAGCCAACGTTGGAGAGGATGGCTAAAGATGGGATCTGGCTAAGTATTCAACCGTTTACGCTATGCAGCGAGCCTGGACTGAATGATGCACAGAACGCAAAACAAGCTATTGTGTGCCAAGGTACGGGATCAGTCTATGAGTGGATCAAGGGGCTTCCTGAACTAAAGGTTGTTCACGGAACCGACATCTTTATCAGCCCTGGGCCGGGAATTGGTGTCAGCGAGCAGGTCGAACAGATGGAACGGCTTCTGGACTGGTTTACACCCTACGAAATACTGAAAATGTCGACCGGTAACTTTACAGAGTTGCTCCAGCTTTCCGGGCCAAGAAACCCATACCCAGGAGTGATCGGGCGCGTTGAAGAAGGCGCGTTGGCAGACTTGTTGCTAGTCGACGGCAACCCTCTCGAAGACCTAAGCGCAGTGACGGATCGCGAAAACATCAAAATCATCATGAAAGACGGGGTGATCTACAAAAACACTCTTGAGTGAAGATGTTGTACGCAATCGGAAGGGATGAAAAGTGAATTTTCTCGAACCCAAAAGTCTATCACAACTTACACTATCTATCCTCGCCGCAGCGACACTTACAGCATCCACGGCAGCAGCTGAGGAAGATTGGCAATGGGGTGCCCAACTCTACTTCTGGGGAGCGTCCGTTGGAGGAGAAACCACAACTGGTGGCAATGTCGATATCAGCATAGACAAGATTATCGAGGACCTGAATTTTGGTGTCATGGGCACTCTCGTCGCGCGAAACGACCGATTTTCTTTGATAGCTGACGTCATCTATCTTGATGTAGATGAGTCTGATAGCACTTCCGTCAACTTGGGTGGAGTAAGTGTTCCAGTTACTGCGGATATTGGTCTCAAAGGCTTCATAACCACGCTAGGAGCCGGCTACCGCGTGCTTGAGACTAGTGGTGGGTCTCTTGATATCACCGGTGGTGCAAGGGCCTTGTATTTAGATGGCGACGTGAGTGTTAGTGGACTTGGCGCTCCAATCGCCGAGTCGGAATCTGGCACAAACTGGGATGCGGTGATTGGCTTCAGAGGTGAGACAAATATCAATGAGGATTGGTATTTCAGCTACTACGCAGACATCGGCACCGGCGACAGTGATCTAACGTGGCAAGCAGCGGCAGCCATTAACTACAGGTTAAATTCCGTCGACCTAACCGTCGGCTACCGATACTTGGACTGGGACTTAGGCGAATTTGGACCTTTCAGTGAAGTTACTCTTTCCGGCGCATTTTTGGGAGTAAAAGTACCTTTCTAAAGTTGCGGTACGTAAAAGTTGAGCCCCGCAAAACTCGAATGCTTCGACTTAAGTTTCTGAACTGAAGGGAATAGCCGCATGCCAAGATTCTCGATGCGCGGAGCCGCAATGGCTTTTCTTACATTCGCTTTCTTATTTGCAGCAGTGCCGTTGCTGGCCGCAGAAGATAACCTTGCTTCGTGGGATGACCTTGTGCCCTCGGTAGAGCCTTATGACGACCCGTTTCTGGAAATGAAGTACGAGCATAAGTCCGACCTGCGGAAAATTCTGCTTGACCAAATTGCCAAGGAACAAGGCCAAAATAACCCAAAAGCTAGCAAAGCAGCCGAGCAGGCCCGCAAAAGGTTAGATGCAGCTGGGCTCAATGCCGACCAGCTTTTGGAACAGCGTCTAGTTGTCATGGAGCGGCGCGAAGAAGAATCAACGGGTGTGACCACCAGACTCCTAGGTGCTGAACTGACTTTGGACGGCTATGCGCTGCCGCTGTCTGTCACGGCGGGAAAAGTTTATGAATTCCTTCTGGTGCCTTGGATAGGCGCTTGTATCCACACTCCGCCTCCACTGCCAAACCAGATCGTCCATGTGTCGGTCCCAAAAGGTTTGATTCTAGAAAACCGTTTTCAAAGTATTCGTTTGTCCGGCGTTCTGCGGCACGAGCCTGGGGTACATCAACTGTTCCTCGTCGACGGATCTACTGACATCCCTGTGTCATACAGTATGGCAAACGTCACAATATCTGGTACGCCGCAGAATATCGTTGCATCATCAATGTCGGATCTGCCTGTTCTGGACCGCGCGCAGGTATGGGTAAACAGCCTTTTCACAACGGCCATGACGTCTATCCGGAACAGAGACACAACCGGGGCATTGTTTGCAGCCTTATTTCTCGCCTTCGGATACGGTGCTTTACACACCTTGGGCCCGGGGCACGGGAAAGCTGTCGTTATTTCCTATTTTGTCGGCTCTGGCGGTAGCCTGCGACGCGGACTCGTGATGGGCTTCCGTATAGCAATAATTCACGTTTTTTCGGCCGTGGTAGTTGTATTCTTGTTGGATTTCGCCGTACGTCAAACCACTGGCGCAGCACCTTCAGACTATCGAGCCATTCGCCTAATCAGTTACGGGCTAATTATTGCGATTGGTATGTTCATGCTATGGAAAACGCTTTCAGCGATGCGGCTTGCGTTGAAAGCTGGGGATCACGGAGCCCCGACACATGATCACGGTCACCACGATCACCATGTTCACGGATGCGCCGCCTGCGCCGCGAGCGCCGATCCAGCGGGCAGTGGTTGGATCGCGGTTGCTGTCGGTATTGTGCCGTGCACCGGCGCTTTAATTGTCATGCTTTTTGGGCTTGCAAACGATTTAATCCTACCAGCAATTCTGATGGTTTGCGCGATATCACTCGGCATGGCTATGGCAATGTCAGCCATTGGCATTGCTGCCCTTTGGGGCCGCAGCTGGGCCTATGGCCGCTTTGACATGACGGATAGGCGGCGACAAACGTTCGAAATGAGTGCGCGCTTGGTAGGTGCCATGTGTGTTCTTGCAATCGGCGTGACCCTATTCTGGATCAACTACAAGCATTCACCCGCTGCGACTTTGCCTCAAGCAGAGTTGGCTTCAAGCTCTTATTAGCGAGAGTTTTTGTAAATTGACGACAGCAGGTTTACTCGCCCCGCTTCTATTAATCTTGATCTGGCGAGCGGTACGTCGAGCTAGAAGAATTCAACATGTTCTGACAGCTCACCTGTGGATTTACCCAATTTGGAGAAAAAGCGTTCCACACATATTTGCTCTTGGTATCAAAATGAAGCGAACTAGCAGTTTTTTTTCAGTCACAGACACCATGAAACGATTTGGTACTGTCAAACTTGAGAGTTCGCAGACCAGGGACCTGTCGAAAGCAACATGTAACCTTGAGCTAAGCAGTCGGCTAAAATCCTTTTTCGTGGCTTCAATTTTGGTGATTTTACCTTCAACCCTGTGGGCCTTGGATCCGGCTAACCGAGCCGTGAGGATTACTGATGATGTAGCAACTGACTCCGACGTGGGCGTTCGAAGTGGAGATTTTATAGCCGCACCTATTCCGTTTTCGAACGAAACGATAGGAAGTGGCGCAACACTTGGCGCTGGATACCTATTTGCCCTCCCAGGATCAAAGACTTCCGGTATTGGTGCCGGATACTTCGGAACGAATGAGGGATCCTCGGGATATGGAATCGGAGGAACGGTTAACTTCAATCAAGGGAGATGGACTGTAGGTGCAATTTATGTAGATGCCGATTTGAATTACGATCTACCGATATCCGGCAGCTTTGAACTACCTTTAACGCAGTCAGTTGATGGTTATGCCATTCGTATGGAGTATGGTTTCACAGACACGACCAAAATCGGGTTTGGATATGCTTTTGCGGATTCTCAGTTGTCACTCAACTCCGATTTCATCCGCCAACTCCCAGATTTTCTCCAACCCGATTTGCATATCCTATTGAAAAGGCTGACATTCGATGTTGTGCACGACACAAGGGACGATACATTTTATCCAAGTTCAGGACTGTTGGTGACCGGCAACTTCTCGTATGGCGATGTTACAGACAAAATTCTCAATGATAGACTGACAATAAGTGACAGAAACTACGGCAAAGGTGTCTTGTCTTTGGCGTCCTACAATCCGGTGGGACGGAAAGGCGTTATCGCTTGGCGGGCGGTAATGTGCGGTGCAGCTAAAGAAGCTCCATTCTTTGATGGGTGTGGTGTCGGGTTTGTCGACGGGTTGAGGGGGTTTTCTGCATTTGATGCTCTCGCTGACTGGTCGACATCCGCACAGATCGAATACCGTGGCCGCCTCTCTCAGCGTTTCGGATATGTCTTGTTCGCAGGAGCAGGTGGCGGTGGATCAGGTTTGGATTCCTTGTCATTTGACCGAGGTGGTGCCGGGTATGGTGCAGGCTTGCGATATCGGTTGTCGAAGCAGAACAGGCTCGACTACTCTATCGACTACGCCTTCAATGACGATGGTGATGGCTTACTCTATCTATATATCGGCCAGCGTTTCTGAGACGAAAATGAAATCTGGGGCAAATGAGAAATTGTTTCAAGTAAACGGCTTTAACTGTCTTGGCTCTTGCTCCAAAAATTGGTTCCCGCCCGTGTCATCGCAAAAGCCAAGGTAAGCTTAGAAGATTCCGATGTCTAATCCATCCGATGTTTTGACGGCAGAGTCACCACAACTCCTCCTCGCCTTTGCGGCCGTCGTTTTTCTTCTTGTTTGGCGGCTTGCGTTGCTAAGCCCACACATTCGAAATTTCGCGCGCGTTCATCTTTGGCCAGCAGCCATACTCGACATGTTCCTCCTGCCAGCTGGGGCACTTGGACTTTATGAGTTAACTGCCGCCCTGTCAGAAATCGGTGAGTCATTCTACTGGACGCGACATGTCCTGACACTATCCGAACTCCTAGTGTACCTCGCTGTCGCATCCAGTCTCGCAAGGCTGGTTGAAACCTGGGTTCGATATCACACGTACAGTGGCCACTCTGGCCAACACTCGCATCTTACACTGACAATTCTCTATGCACTCTTTTGGCTCATCGGCGTTTTGGTCTTTCTTGCAGTCAAGGATATAGCGCCAACCGAGCTGTATTTGTCGACAGGGGCTGTTGCCGCAGTTTGCGCTTTTGCAATGCAACAAACTCTTAGTGACTTTTTTGCCGGGATAGCCGTGGGAATGGAACGGTCTTTCAAAATCGGCGATTGGCTGCGGTTCGATGATGGAACGGAAGGCAAAGTCATCGACATCAATTGGCGCTCTACCCAGTTGAGAGGATGGAGCGGAGGAACTTATGTCATTCCAAATGGACAGCTGTCACGACAGCGTTTTTTGAACCTTCACGGTCAAAACAGCCCATATGCGGAAGTGTTCGAAGTACAAATTTCCAGCAAAGCAGACCCTACCACCATAGTTAATCTGCTTTCGGATGCGGTTGGAAAGTGTAGCACGGTCATGAAATCACCACAGCCGTCAATTCGCTTGAAGAACGGATCAAGCCAGCCCTACATCTACTATGCATGGGTATTTTTCCCTAACTATCCCAGCATGTTCCAAGGCCGGGAGGAGTTGTACACAAACATCCATGAAGCGCTGCTGAACGCCGGATTGGAAGTATCTGCGGATGTTTACGAAATCAAGAGCAACAAAGTATCGAACAAAGACTAATCGTTCTCCCGCAGCACCTTTTGTTATTCATCCGATCTTCGAACACTCGAATACACTTAGCAGTTCCACCGCTTTTTGTCGGATGTCAGGAACGGCGTCGCTAGATTGGTGTTAGACGGGTCATGTGTGGCTTCGTGCATAATCCCCCTCTAAGCGAATTTCGGACACGCAGCCGTTCAGGCAAAGGACCGGATCTAAAACCAGCTAAAGAGCGGAATTAACATTGATTTTGGGTGAGCTGGATGGCGTTAAAATTTCGGATTTAACCTTGAAACAGAAATGGGAGGTCACTTTGACCTCCCATCAACATTTTACCACAAGGCCTTGGCGAAATCGCCCCCTTTTCTTTAAAGAGTCTCACTACATCGTGATCGCGCATAAGTTGTATATTGCAAAATGTGAATGCAATTGCGTTGCTCGAAGTGTCGATCTGAGGTATCTCGGCATGTCAGAAATATGACAAAACCCGACGCTCTCGCGTCGGGTGAGAAGTGAAAAGACCTATGGGATGCTCAAGCGCACACTCACAAACGCGATTTAAGAAGCCTAATCAGATAGCTAGTGTATTCTAAAGGGGATGAGTGTCAATATGAGATTTGCCGGGTAACTCGTAAAACGGCATACCTCAGTTCGTCACCGTAAAGGGGCGGAAGACACAGAATAAGGCAGGTAACGATATGACAGAAATCTCGAAACTCACCGAACTGCGTAAATTGATGCAAAGCATGGAGCGGACGCTAGGTCTGGAACAACTCTCTCCGGTTGAGCGCGATATCTATTACGCAGCTGAGGAATTGTCGAAAAACGATCAGGAAGTTCGCACCTTTGGATTGATTGAACATACACTGGTTCAAAGCGTATCGCGCCCGACATTTTTCCGTGCACTCAAGTCCCTGGTGCAAAAGGGATACCTTTCGCAAAGCGGCAGCGCAAACCGGGGGCGGTACGTCGTTCATGCTCCCAGGTGACGCGCCAAACAGCTACGACAATGGCTGATTGTCGTGCGCAAATGGGCTTCTGAAACGTTTTTTGCCTCGTTGGCATATGTCGTGGCATCGTACCTTACATTCGAGGTTCTGATGCCCCTTCAGAACATGTTTTTTCCAGAATATCCAAGCCGGGCCAGCCTTCTGTTCTTGCCCCATGGGGTTAGGGTATTGTCTGCATGGCTATTGGGCTGGCGAGCCATTTTTGCCCTTCTTCCCGGCGTTTTCATCGTCTTTGCGGCGCTGGGGGGCAGCGACGTTTTCCTGCCCAGCCGTCTTGCCGCTATTGCAATCGCCGTTCTGACAGTACCGGCAGTCTTCTATTTGCTCAAATGGGCCGGATGGGATCTGTTTCCAAGGGCTGATCGCAAACCGTGCTGGGTCTGTGTCATGGGTGTCGGTGTGATCACCTCATTCCTTGTGGCAGGTCTGACAAATATGGCTTTTGGCAGCGCACGCGTCGAATACATTGCCTATTTGATCGGCGATATTTCAGGTCTGTTCTTCCTGATGCTGGGTTTGTATTTCGCCTTCCGCTTCGCAGATAGCCGCAGTTAACCCATCACCGCTTTACGCAGAAGGTTCAATCCTGCGATCAATAGCACCATCAAAGTCAGTTTCCGAAACCGCGCCTGGTCGATGCGCGCCTGCAGGCGCAGGCCGACCCACATCCCAAGCAGTGCGGGCAGGATCAGAATTGCCGAGAATGGTGCTGTCTCGGCCCGCAAAATACCCGAGCCCAGATGCGCAATAACCAATGCGCCTGCCCCAAGCCCGTAGATTACGCCCTGTACGCGCATTTGAACATCCTTGGGCGTATTCAACGCTGTCAGATAAGCGACCGTCGGAGGCCCCCATATCCCCGACATCCCCCCCACGAAACCGGCTACGGCTCCAATCGCAGCCTCAACTCGGGTCGAGGTCTTTTCGAGGGTCAGTTTCCACCCGGCGATCTGAATCACAGCAAAGACCGAGACCGGAATGCCGATCATCAACAGAAACACCGTCTCGGGCACGAAGCGGACCAGTTGTGCCCCAGCTAACAAAAACACGAGGCCAACCAACAGAAAAACGCGAAACTGCCGTATGGCATCGATCGCGGCCGGAACCCCTTCGCGAAATGCCTGCACGCCATTTGTGGCCAACGTAGGCAGGATCAATCCCGCCAGCGCCAGTTGCGGCGACAGGAAAACACTAAGTCCAGAGACAAGCACCATGGGCATGGCAAAACCGACCATCCCTTTGACCCAACCCGCCGCAAAAGCGACGGCAAGGGCAAACAGAATTTCCGACGGTGACACAACGGAGAACAGGGTCATGCGCCTGTGATATCACTCCTGAAAAATTCTGCATCGCAAAACTGCGCAAGAAATTTTTGAACTATTTCGCAACGTAATTCGTATTTTTGTTGCGCTGCACGTGCAGCATGGTATGACCAATCGACCCAGAAAAGGACTTGATTCATGGCCCATGACGGACAGGATATGACCCAGATGACAGCATCCGCGATTTTGCCCGACCTTCTGACACTGACCCGCGCCGCAGTCCCGGCAGTCGAAGCTGTGTTCGACCGCGCGCGTGAATCTGTACGCCAGATGGTGACTGTCGAGGGTCGCGTGTCCGGTGCGTTGATCGAAGCCAACCAAACGGCCGCTCATGGCCTCGCGTGGCTGGCCACCTACAGTCAGTCGCTGCAACAGATGCAGCGTTGGGCCGAGACGTTGGATCGTGATGGCAAGTTTGGTGAAATCGAACAGCTGCTGCATCAAATCGCGTTCGGCGAATATCTGTGGCAGGTCTATGGCGGCATCCAAATGAATCAGGGTGAAATCGTTCGCCTGCAGGATCTTGGCCTCAGCCAAGATGATATGCGCGCGTTGATGATCCCTGAGGTGATGACTCTGACCCAAGGCGGCAATACACAAGCCGCCCGCAGCCGCCTTGTAGAATTGATGGAAGATCAATCCGGTGCCACAATGTTTGGTGCATCCGGTCTGGACGAAGAACTGGAAATGATCCGCGACCAGTTCCGCCGCTATGCGGTCGAAAAGGTCGAACCGCACGCCCATGAGTGGCACCTGAAAGATGAGCTGATCCCGATGGAAATCATCGAGGAACTGGCTGAGATGGGCGTCTTTGGCCTGACCATTCCCGAAGAATTCGGCGGGTTCGGCCTGTCCAAAGCCTCGATGTGTGTGGTGTCCGAGGAACTGTCGCGCGGCTATATTGGCGTGGGTTCGTTGGGCACCCGGTCCGAGATCGCGGCCGAGCTGATCATCGCCGGCGGCACGGACGAGCAAAAGGCCAACTGGCTGCCAAAACTCGCGAACGCTGAGATTCTGCCCACCGCCGTGTTCACCGAGCCCAACACCGGATCGGACCTTGGCAGCTTGCGCACCCGCGCGGTCAAGAACGCCGACGGCGATTATGAGATCACCGGCAACAAGACCTGGATCACACACGCGGCCCGCACCCATGTGATGACCCTGCTGGCCCGCACCAACCCCGACAGCTCTGACCACCGCGGGTTGTCGATGTTCCTGGCCGAGAAAACTCCCGGCACCGACGAGGCCCCCTTCCCCACCCCCGGCATGACCGGCGGCGAGATCGAGGTTCTGGGCTATCGCGGCATGAAAGAATACGAACTGGGCTTTGACGGTTTCAAGGTCAAAGGTGAGAACCTGCTGGGCGGCGAAGAAGGCAAAGGCTTTAAACAGCTGATGGAGACCTTCGAATCTGCCCGCATTCAGACCGCTGCCCGCGCCATCGGCGTGGCGCAAAGCGCGCTGGATATCGCCATGCAATACGCGCAGGATCGCAAGCAGTTCGGCAAGTCGCTGATCAACTTTCCCCGCGTCTCGGGCAAGCTGGCGATGATGGCGGTCGAGATTATGATTGCGCGCCAGCTGACCTATTTCAGCGCGTGGGAAAAGGACAACGGACATCGCTGCGATCTTGAGGCCGGCATGGCCAAGCTGCTGGGTGCACGGGTTGCGTGGGCTGCTGCGGATAATGGCCTGCAGATCCACGGCGGCAACGGGTTTGCGCTGGAATACAAGATCAGCCGCGTTCTGTGTGATGCGCGCATCCTGAACATTTTCGAAGGGGCTGCCGAAATTCAGGCACAGGTCATCGCTCGGCGTTTGCTGGGTTGATCTGATAGGTAGCCCTGTTTCCCCAACTTGACCCGGCGCGCGCGCCGGGTCTTTTTTTGCTAATGACATAGGCCCAGTTTCGCCAACGCCCGGAATTTCTCACTACCACGATGCCTTGAATACGGTTACATCAGCTGGGACAGTGAACAGGAAATTACACGACATGATGCGATCTATTCTGGCCTGCCTCGCAGTAATAGTGGCTATGGCGCTAGGAGGCTGCGCCAAGCAATACCCAGCCGCTGGCCAGAACGACATTGACGAACTGGCGCTGGCTATCCGCGACCTCGGGCCCAACGTCGACCCTGTCGAAGCGCAGCAAGCCGCTGAAATCGCGTACACATACTCGAGCCGTTTGGCGCAGGAATGGAACGTGACCGATCCAGCCATCATTCACAACGCCAAGGTCATCAATGGCCTGCGCGAGAAAGGACTGTGCAACGATTGGGCCGAAGCCATGACTGCCCGGCTTCGGCAAGAGAATTTCGAGACTTTGGATCTGCATTGGGCGACTTCGCCCCCCACGGCATTTCGCATAATCCATCATTCTGCGCTGATCAGCGCCAAGGGGGATTCGATGTATGATGGGCTTATTCTTGATCCATGGCGCAACAGCGGCGCACTGACCTGGGCTCCTACACGCGAGGATACACGATATAATTGGCGCCCTCGCAGCGAAGTAAGGGCTGAGTTGGTGAGCGGTCAGAACCCCTATTAACCCTGTTCGGATTTAGGGTGATTTGGGCTAACGTGATCAAATGATACGACTAACCCTGATCCTGCCCTTCATGGCTCTGTTTCAATGCGACAGGGATGAAACCGTCGCCGCCTATGGTGCGGCGGATAGAACATGGGCGCTGCAAGAGATCGACGGTCAGCCTTATGAAGCCAGCGCTTTGCTACGTTTTACGGAAGACGGGAAGATTGCGGGTAACGCCCCGTGCAACAGCTACAACGGCACCCTAAGCGCCCCATATCCCTGGTTTGAAGTGACCGGATTGACCGCCACCCGCGCAGCCTGCGCGGGGCTGGAAGCCGAAGGATACTATTTCGCCGCTCTGATTGCCATGACACAGTCTGAAGTGGCCGGAGACGTTTTGATCCTGCGGAACGAGGACGGCCACGAAATGGTGTTCAAAGCCGCCGAGTAAACTGCTCGACAAACCGCGCCCGCGCTTCGGGCAGCGGGCGATGACCGAGGGACGGCGCGACCCGGTGCTCCAGAAAGTACCCGGTGGTGCGTAGTGCCTCGGCAATCTCGGGATCCGGCGCGGCCCCCTCGCCGCGCAGACATGGGGGCAGTGGCAACAGCTTATCCGCCCATTCCCCCGCCCCTTTCTCACTAACCGCGCGGCCCGATTTCGGAGAGACATAGATCAGATCTTCGACCGCCCCGGTAACTGCGCAAGCGGTCAGATCAAGACCAAAGCCCAACTCTTCAAGCATGGCCAATTCCCATCGCAAGTAGGCCAGCGGCCATACATCATCCTGCCCCAGCAGGTCCATCAACTGTTCGGTTTGTTTGTAGATGACTGGGTGCGGTTCCCGTTCGGGAAGGCAGAAGGCCAAAAGTGCCACGACCGCGTTTAATCCCGCCAGTGCCAGCCGCCCCGAAAACGCCGCCGCTGCACGAGAACGCAGGGGTTCGACTTGAAACGTGCCTATATGCTCTTCGAGCCGCGCGCGCCAAAGCACGTCTAGCTGCGCTCCCGGCTGCAGGATCGGCGCAATTTTCCGACTGGTCCCACCGCGCACAACCCCGGCGTGGCGTCCGTGGATTTCGGTGAAGACCTCGATGATCGCCGCTGTCTCACCATGTCGGCGTGTGGTCAGAAGTATACCGTGATCGCGCCAGTCCAGCGGTCTCCTCCTTGATAGGTGCCGGGGTTCGGGAAACTCAATCTCAAGCAGGGAATTTTCGCAAGCGAATAAGAGTGGTTCCGGCTGTAAGGAACAAAGTGTATATTTGATCTTTTGAGATCCTTTTCCCACTAATTCTGCACCAGCAAACACTTAGAACGGATCTGTGCTTCAAATATTTTTGATCCGGCCGCTCGGCAACTCCGTATCCAAAACACTATCAAAACTTGGGAGGGGACAATGCGTTTCTTGACGACAACTACTGTAATTTTCATCGCGTCTGCGGGTCTTGCCATGGCGCAATCTGCTAACAGCAACTCGGGCGCAGCAAAAAATATGGCCGGGGTGCTGTCTGCAACACCCGGCATCGGTGGAGCGGCACCTACGGTCAGCGGCAAAAATGCCGAAAAAGGTGACAGCGGCTGGGGCAATGCGGGTAGCCGCGAAGTCGCTAAGGATCAGGTTTCGCGTGGCAAGAAAGGCGGAAACTGACTCCAATTCCATCAATCAGTATGGATTGATTGGGCGCGTCTCTTATCCGAGGCGCGCCATATTTTTACGCTCATTTTCATCAAGCGTTTTGCAGGATCAAGAGCGGATCAGTCCAACCCTTCTTCCCCCAGAAGATGTCTCCCTTGGCGGTCTTCGACCTCGACCACCCAAAGGTCTGGATCAAAACTGCGTTGTTTTGTAATCGCCCCATCCACGTCGGCCTCGGGACCAGCGGATAGTTCGACCCAATTGCGCTCCCCACTCATCAGATCAAAACTGCGCTGGAACGCGACGGCCTGCCCATCCAGAGTATTAAGTTTGATCAGCACCGCACCGGCCGTGTCATCACCGTGGGCAACCACAAAGGCAGGAATTTCTTGAAACCGCAGGCGGGCCAAGTAGGCGTGAACCCAAAATTCCGCCGTCAGCCGGGTCATTTCGCGCTCCTTAGCAAAGGCGCCAACAATTTCCGACGAGATTTCTTCGTCCCGCTCATGCGTTGCCGTCTTTGAAATCCAGACCCATTTCCGAGTAACGCTCGGATTCCTCAAGCCAATTTGGACGCACTTTGACCTGAAGGAACAGGTGAATTTTGCGGTCAAGAAACTCTTCCAGCTCGGCGCGCGCAGCCTGGCTAACCGCCTTGATCGTCTCGCCACGTTTACCCAGAACGATACCCTTGTGGCCGTCGCGCATAACATAGATGACCTGATCGATTTTGGCGGATCCGTCCTTGCGCTCTTCCCAGTTCTCGGTCTCGACGGTCAGCTGATAGGGCAGTTCCTGATGCAGGCGCAGGGTCAGTTTCTCGCGCGTCATTTCGGCGGCGATCATGCGCAAGGGCAAATCGGCAATTTGATCCTCGGGGTAGAGCCAAGGCCCTTCGGGCAGCTCGCCCGCCAGCCATTTGCGCAGGTCTTCAACTCCGTGGCCTTTTTCGGCTGAGATCATGAAGGTTTCAGCAAACGGATAGCGTGCGTTCAGGTCGCTGGTCAGGGCCAGCAGTTTCTCGGATGGTACTTTGTCGATCTTGTTGATGGCCAGGGCGACGGTGCGGCCTTGCCCGATCTCGTCCAAACCTTCCAGAATGCGTTCAACCCCTTCGGTGATACCGCGATGCGCTTCGACCATTAAGACCACGACATCTGCATCAGCTGCGCCCCCCCAGGCGGCAGCGACCATGGCGCGGTCCAGCCTGCGGCGTGGCTTGAAAAGGCCCGGCGTGTCAACAAAGACCAACTGGGCCTCGCCCTCCATCGCAACGCCGCGAATGCGCGCACGCGTGGTCTGCACCTTATGCGTCACGATCGAGACTTTGGCCCCCACCATGCGGTTCAGAAGGGTGGATTTGCCCGCGTTGGGCTCTCCGATCAGGGCGATAAATCCGGCGCGTGTGGTCATGTGTACTGCGATCCTGTTTGCAAGTGCGCACCCCTATAGCAGAAAGACTTCGCGGGCCAGAGGGTTTTGTCTCATAGCGGGTTTGCACTTCTCTTGGAGAGAAAGCACCGCCAGAGCAGCTGTGGATAAGAAAGTGGGCTCATCTGGATTGGTTTTCGACGTTGGCAGACCTGATCTGGCTAGAGCTTACGATGCTTGCCAAAGGAGGCGTCGCGGCCTTTAGGAATGAGGCGTTTCATCACTGGATAATTGGCTGTTTGGTCGGGTGGTATCAGGTCGTTTCAATTTCGATTTGTTTGCGCCAATCCGATCCAGAGGGAGCCAGCCTCCTCGCCAAAGGGATTGCTATTTCGTTAACTGATCGAGTAGCGATCTGGCTGCGGCCTGTTCGGCCTGGCGCTTTGATCCGGCTGTGGCTTGCGCCTCTGTACCGTCCTGCAAACGCGCGGCGATCGTGAATACCGGGGCGTGATCGGGTCCACTGCGTTTGACCTCGACGTAAGACGGAGGTTTCTGGCCGCGTGCCTGCGCCCATTCCTGAAGAGACGTTTTGGCATCGCGCGCATCCGCTTCGACCGAATGGATGCGATCGCCCCACAAAGCAATGATCACGTCTCGTGCCGCTTCGAACCCGGCATCGCGGTAGATTGCGGCGATGACCGCCTCCATCGCGTCTCCCAACAGTGCCTGTTTTCGACGGCCACCCGACAGCATCTCAGATCGGCCCAGTTTCAGAACCGCACCGAGGTCGATCTGTCGCGCGACATCGGCGCAGGCTTCTTTTCGGACCAACGCATTGAATCGCGGAGCGAGTTGACCCTCAGTTGCCTTTTTGTCGGCCTCTAGCAGGGCCGTAGCCATAACCAACCCCAATACACGGTCGCCCAAAAACTCTAACCGCTGATTATCCGGTCGAGTTGAGGACGAGACTGAGCCATGAGTCAGCGCGCGAACAAGCAGCTCAGGGTTAGAAAACGTGTAGCCCAACCGATGCTGAAAAGACTTTATCTCGGCCGAAAGCTTCACTTGACCGCCTTGAAGAACCGGTCACTCCGCCAGGTCCAGAAGAACAGCATCGACCGGCCAGCGGAAGAGAACATGATCCGATCTGCGCGACCAATCAGGTTTTCGTAAGGCACATAGCCCACGCCACCCGCAGATTGCGGCAAACGGCTGTCGCTGGAATTGTCACGGTTGTCGCCCATGAAGAAATAGTGACCTTCGGGAACAGTGTAGATCCCGGTGTTGTCGGATCCCTGGTTGCCGATATTGAGTACGTCGTAAGAGACGCCGTTTGGCAACTTTTCGATCGTCCGGGACTTTTCGCAAATCGCCCCAATCCCGACCGGGCCGTTTTCACATCGCGGACGAAGACCTTGCGGCCCCTGTGGCAAAGCGGTTTCGGTGAAAACACCATCCGGTTGCTGTGGAACAGGCGTACCGTTCAGGATGATCTGGCCTTCGCGGATCTGGATACGATCACCGGGCAAACCAATCAGGCGTTTGATGAAATCACGCCCTGTAACAGGGTGACGGAAGACGATGACATCCCCGCGTTCAGGATCGCCGGCCCAAAGGCGCGAGTTATCGTCCCCCGACATCCAGCCGCAAACATCCTCGGCATCGATATTCAGGCCAACACTGGGAATGATCAGACTAGGGCACGAGGCGTAGGAATAACCATAGGCCATCTTGTTCACGAACAGGAAATCTCCGATCAGCAGGGTCTGTTTCATCGAGCCCGACGGAATCCAGAAGGGTTGAAAAAACAGTGTCCGGAAAACGCCTGCGATCAGCAATGCGTAGACGATGGTTTTAATCGTCTCCCACACGGGATTTCCGGTTTTGACGTCCTCGGCCATACTGCTCTCCGGTCCTTGGTTTGTTGGGGTGCTACATGCGGGGCGCAGAGAGGTTAGTCAAGGCTGGCCGCTGCGTTCGTGATGGCGCGCGCCTCAATCACCACGAAAGCCTGCGCCCAAGGGTGGTCGTCGGTCAGGGTGACGTGGATGATCGCCTCATGGCCTTCGGGGGTCATCTCGCGCAGCCGCTCGGCGGCCCAGCCGGTGACATGCATGACCGGCTGGCCGGTGTTCAGGTTAGTGACGGCCATGTCCTTCCACGCGATGCCCATGCGCAGGCCGGTGCCCAAAGCCTTAGAGCACGCCTCTTTGGCGGCCCAGCGCTTGGCATAGGTGCCAGCCGTATCATGGCGACGTTCGGCCTTGCGCTGTTCGGTGTCGGTGAAAACGCGGTTGCGGAACCGGTCACCGAACCGGTCGAGCGTACCCTGAATACGCTCGATATTCGCGAGGTCTGTGCCGATGCCTAGGATCATATCGCGCTTTCTTTGCTACGCCGTCTGGTAATCGCCCTGAGTTCCATTTTGGTCGACAGATAAAATAGAACGCTGTTGGCGAAGAAAGCAAAAATCGCCAGATTCAGCATAAGGCTGCCCATATAGCCACCTCTGTGCCAATACATCAGAAGCGACATATCGACCGGTCCGATATTGCTGATCGCCAAAATCAGATAGGCCGCAGCGTTCACGACCATGAATATCACGGTCCCCGCAACCGCAAAGCCCAGCACCTCGCGCAAGTGCGGCATTCGGCCCATCGACCGCGCTATGCCGCAGCCCGCTATCATCGCTGCGGCAATCGCTGACAGGAAGGGTATCCCCACATTCGCTAAATTGAGCCCGGTCACATGCCACAGAACGACAATAGCGATCGGCATTAATAGCCGGACTTGGACAAGCAAGACGCTGTAGCGCCACAAATTGTTCGAATCCATAGCGTTACCTTTGCGATCAGACGACTGCCCGCGCCTCATCCATCAGCCGTCGCATCTCGGCAATCGCCGGGGTCAGGCCGCGAAAGATAGCCTCGCCGATCAAGAAATGACCGATGTTCAACTCGCGCACCTCAGGGAAAGCCGCGACGGGTTGCACAGTGTCATAGGTCAGACCATGGCCCGCGTGGACTTCCAGCCCAAGCGAATGGGCAAATGCGGACATCTCACGCAGGCTGTCCAGCTCTTGGTTGGCTACGTCTGTGTGACCCTCGGAGACGGCGTCGCAATAAGCACCGGTATGCAGTTCGATCACCTCGGCACCGATGCGATGCGCGGCTTCGATCTGGCGCTGGTCGGCGGCGATGAAAATGGACACGCGGCAGCCCACGTCGCGCAGGGGGGCGATGAAATGGGCCAGCTTGTTTTCCTCGCGCGCGACTTCCAAACCGCCTTCGGTCGTCCGTTCCTCGCGCTTTTCGGGAACGATGCACACCGCATGCGGTTTGTGCCGCAGGGCGATCTGCTGCATCTCGGGCGTCGCGGCCATTTCAAAGTTCAGCGGGACCGACAGAACCTCCATCAACCCGTCGATATCTGCGTCCGATATATGGCGGCGATCTTCGCGCAGATGGGCTGTAATGCCATCAGCCCCGGCCTCTTCGGCCAGTTTGGCGGCGCGCAGAGGGTCAGGGTACGCCCCGCCACGCGCATTGCGCACGGTGGCCACGTGGTCGATATTCACGCCCAGACGCAGGGGATTGTCAGACATCGCTTGATTCCTTTGCCGAATTCTGGCCCGAGCCTAGTGGTTTTGAAACTGAAACGGCAGGCTTGGATTCTGCCAAACGGCGGATTTCGTCAAATTTCGCTTTGATTTTGGCGCGCCGCCGCTGCTGGTAGGTTCGGATCAAAGGCAGGCTCAGATAGTGGCAGATCGCCCCGGCCAGCAAACCGGGCAAAATGCCCCCTATTAGGTAGGGAAAGAACACTTCGTCATAGAATATACGCAACCCGGACCAATCAGCCATGCGATCAGTGAAAATGGCAATGAAGTTATCCTTGAGGTCGCCCAGCGCGTCGGCAAACTTACCCATAAGGCCATGGGTGTCGCCCTCCTGAAACTCGGTTCCCAAAATGAAATGACCGGCCTGAAGGCAGATGACACCAATCGGAACGTAAGTTAGCGGGTTTCCGAAAAACGTTCCGCTCAGCGCAGCCAAAATATTGCCGTTGATCAAACGCGCCGCCAACGCAGCCACGACGAAATGCAACCCGTAGAACGGAGTAAACGCTGCGAACACCCCTGCCCCGATACCGCGTGCGATGCGTTCAGGGGAGTCCGGCAACCGACGGACGCGGTGTTTTACATAGTGGAACGCGCGGGTCCATCCGCCACGGGGGTAGACGAATTCAGATGCGATCTGGACAGGCGAGCGTCGATCTCGGCGCTTGAAAACCACTCCTGATCACCCCTTCTCAGCCAGCCGCCACGGCGGTCTTGGTCCTGTCTCTGTAGCGTTCGACAGCAGCAACATCGCTTTCGGCCTCAAGCATCAGCATCAAAGAATGAAGCTGTTCAAGGTCGCGCAGTTCGACATTGATCAGAAGACGGTAAAAATCCGGTTTCCGGTCGACGAATTCAAGGTTCGAGATATTGGCCTTTTTCTCACCGATCAATGTGCAAATACGCCCCAGTACACCCGCATCGTTTCCAATGGTCAGATCCAGCGTCGCGCCATAGACCGCCGGATGGGTGCCAGTGTGCCAATGCAAGTCCACCCAACGCTCGGGTTCGCCTTCAAACTCGGTCAGGCGGTCACAATCGATGGCATGCACCACCACCCCTTTGCCACGATAGGTGATGCCGACAATCCGCTCTCCCGGCAGGGGCTGACAACATGGTGCCCGGTCGAATTTCTGACCCGGCTCAAGACCAATCACAGCGCGGCGCAGGGGGATCGCGTCCCCTTCATCCTGCGTAAGCTCTGGATAAACGGCGCTCACCACGTCATGGGCCGTCAGTTCGGCACTGCCCAAACGAGCCAACAATTCGTGTCGGTCCTTCAGACGCAAATGCTTGGCGGCCGTGTCCAACGCCTTGTCCGTCGCCTTTCGGCCCACATGTTCGAACCCCGAGCGCGCCAGTTCCTTGCCCAATTTGATGAAACGCTCGCGGTCGACTTCACGCAAAGCGCGCCGGATGGCAGTGCGGGCTTTGCCAGTGACCGCAATCTCAAGCCATGTGACCTGCGGGGTCTGTCCGTCGGCCGTGATAACATCGACCGATTGGCCGTTCTTGATCCGGGTCCACAGCGGCACCCGGATACCGTCCACCTTGGCCCCGACACAAGCATGGCCAATCCGCGTGTGGATCGCATAGGCGAAATCGATTGGTGTCGCCCCACGCGGCAGTTTCACCACATCGCCCTTGGGCGTGAAGCAGAACACCTGGTCGGAATACATCTCAAGCTTGACGGCTTCGAGGAAATCCTCGTGATCATCCTCGCTGTCGAACTGCTCGGTCAAGTTGGCAATCCACTTTGCCGGGTCCACGGCAAAGGGGTTTTCGGACCGCACCCCGTCGCGGTACGACCAGTGCGCCGCCACACCCGTCTCGGCCACATCGTGCATTTGGCGAGTACGGATCTGAACCTCGACCCTTTTGCCATCCCGCCCCGATACCGTTGTGTGGATCGAGCGGTATCCGTTCGATTTTGGCTGGCTGATATAATCCTTGAACCGTCCCGGCACCGCGCGCCAGCGCTGGTGGATCGCGCCAAGGGTCCTATAGCAGTCTTCTTCTGTCTGAGTGATAATGCGGAAGCCATAGATATCGGACAGACGCGAAAAGCCCTGATCCTTTTCCTGCATCTTGCGCCAGATCGAATAGGGTTTTTTGGCTCGGCCGAACACCTCGGCTTCGATCCCAGCCTTGTCCAATTCAAGGCGCATATCGCCGGTGATCCGATGGATCACATCGCCGGTTTCCCTTTGCAGAGTGATAAACCGCCGGATGATCGACTGCCGACCTTCGGGGTTCAGCACGCGGAAGGCCAGATCCTCCAGCTCTTCGCGCATCCATTGCATCCCCATACGGCCCGCAAGTGGCGCGTAGATATCCATCGTCTCGCGCGCTTTTTGAACCTGTTTTTCGGGGCGCATCGCCTTGATCGTGCGCATGTTGTGCAAACGGTCTGCCAGCTTGACAAGAATGACCCGCAAATCTTTGGACATGGCCATGAACAGCTTGCGGAAGTTCTCGGCCTGTTTGGTTTCCCTGCTGGACAGCTGCAAGTTGGTCAGCTTGGTGACGCCATCGACCAGCTTGGCCACTTCGTCCCCGAACAGCTCGGACACCTTGCCGTAATTGGCCTTGGTATCCTCGATCGTGTCATGCAGTAGTGCGGTAATGATCGTGGCATCATCCAGACGCTGTTCGGTCAGGATGGCGGCAACGGCAACAGGATGGGTGAAATAGGGTTCGCCAGAGTGGCGGAACTGACCCTCATGCATCTGACTTCCGAACTCATAGGCACGGGCAATGCGGTCAGCATTTGTCTTGGGGTTGTAGTTGCGGACCAGCGCAATCAGGTCTTCAGCAGAAATCATCCGGTCCGCACCTTCGTTTTTGGGGATTACCCCTGGCCTTGAGCCTCCATCAGAGCGCGCAGCAGCTTCTCTTCGGACATGTCATCATCTGCAGGCTTGTCGGATTCCGCACCCATCAGCAGCGCCATCTGGTCCTCTTCGGGCTCATCAACCTCGATCTGGGTCTGGTTGGCCTCGATCAGGCGTTCGCGCAGTTCATCAGCGCTTTGGGTTTCGTCGGCGATTTCGCGCAGCGACACAACCGGGTTTTTGTCATTGTCGCGGTCCACAGTGATCGCAGCACCTGCGGAAATCTCACGCGCACGATGGGCGGCAAGCATCACCAGCTCGAACCGGTTTTGTACCTTGTCTACGCAATCTTCTACCGTCACGCGGGCCATTGGGCGCTCTCCGTTTCTGAGTCCATGTCAGGAAGAGGTTTATCTAAGGGCGAATCCCTGCCTTGACAAGCAGGAAATGCCGCAAATGCACCGATCACAAAGGGGTAACGGCGGCAATATCATCGACAGGCAGGGCTGCCACCATTTCCCGGACCGTCAGACCCAGCACGGGATGGTACCAATCCGGGGCGACATCAGCCATTGGCACCAGCACGAAGGCGCGATCCTGAAGACGCGGATGCGGCAGGATCAACCGGTCCGGCGCCTGCTGCATCTGTTCCTGCGACGGCAGCGTCCGCCATTGGTTATAGGTTGACGTATCCGGAAGCACTTGGTCGCCGAAACATACCAGATCCAGATCCAACGTCCGCATCCCCCAGCGCTGTATTCGTTCGCGCCCGAATTCGTGTTCGACCTCATGCAGCATTTGCAACAAGTCTGCAGCTGACTTGTCCGTTTCGACCAAAACAGCCGCGTTCACGTAATCCGGTCCAGCACCCACTGGAAAACAGGGGGTCTCGTAGAATCGGCTGACGGCGCGAATCACCAAGCCCTGACGTGAAATTGCGTCAATTGCCTGTTCTAGTGTCACCTTGGGTCCGCAGCCTCTCAAATTGAGATTTGCGCCCAATGCAATGACCGATTCTGACGTAAATTTGCACATACTATTCCCTATATTCGGCGAATTGCATACTTGCGATACACATTAAATGCCCTAATTATAGGCGTATCAGCGCGCCGCCAATTTCCTAGCTCACTCACGTAACACCCGGCGTTCTGGTAGATACCGGAAGGACCTATTTATGTTTTATAAAGACGAACGGCTAGCGCTGTTCATCGACGGCTCGAATCTTTATGCGGCCGCGAAAGCACTTGGATTTGACATCGACTACAAACTGCTGCGTCAGGAATTCATGCGCCGCGGGAAGATGCTTCGTGCTTTTTACTACACAGCGCTTTTGGAAAATGACGAGTATTCGCCCATCCGCCCCCTGGTAGACTGGCTGCATTACAACGGCTTCACCATGGTGACGAAACCGGCAAAAGAATACACCGACAGCATGGGGCGTCGGAAAGTCAAAGGAAACATGGATATCGAACTGACCGTCGATGCCATGGAACTGGCACCGCGCGTTGATCACATTGTGCTGTTTTCGGGCGATGGGGACTTCCGCCCGCTGATAGCAAGTCTGCAACGTCAGGGCGTGCGCGTTTCGGTCGTGTCGACCATCCGTAGCCAGCCGCCGATGATCTCGGACGAGTTGCGCCGTCAGGCCGACAACTTCATCGAGCTTGAAGACCTGCGCGATGTGATCGGCCGCCCGCCGCGTGACATTCCGATGGAACCGCGCAGCGTAGCTGCAAGCGGTCAGTAACACGCACCAAACACCAAAAGATAAAGAACGCGGTCAGGGTTGATGCCCTGACCGCGCGTCTTAAACTAGAAACAGGTGATGAAACATCTGTTTGATAGCACTGATTCATGTCAGATGAATGACACTGTCCTGTCTGGACCATGGCGAGGAAAAGACCTACCTGTGGCCTTAAGGAGAACGTGACATGACAAAGCCATCCCTGACGCTGTATCTGGCAGCACCGCGTGGGTTCTGCGCCGGTGTAGACCGGGCGATTAAGATTGTGGAAATGGCGCTACAGAAATGGGGCGCTCCGGTCTATGTGCGTCATGAGATCGTGCACAACAAATTCGTAGTGGACGGGCTGCGTGAAAAAGGTGCGGTGTTCGTCGAAGAACTGGATGAATGCCCCGATGACCGGCCGGTAATTTTTTCGGCCCACGGCGTTCCTAAATCGGTACCTGCAGCGGCTGCCCAGCGCGAGATGATCTATGTCGACGCGACCTGTCCGCTGGTGTCCAAAGTCCATGTCGAAGCGCAGCGCCATGCCGAAGCCGGGTTGCAGATGATCATGATCGGTCACAAAGGACACCCCGAAACTGTCGGCACCATGGGGCAACTGCCCGAGGGCGAGGTCCTACTGGTCGAAACCGTCGAGGACGTCGCCACCGTCGCCGTGCGCGATCCCGACAAGCTGGCCTTTGTAACGCAAACGACCCTGTCCGTTGATGATACCAAGGACATCATCGCAGCGCTACAGGCGCGGTTTCCAGCCATTGTAAGCCCACACAAAGAAGACATTTGCTACGCGACCACGAACAGGCAGGAAGCTGTCAAAGCTGTGGCCCCCAAATCCGATGCGCTGTTGGTTGTGGGGGCGCCCAATTCGTCCAATTCACGTCGTCTGGTCGAAGTTGCCGCACGCGCCGGGTGTAACTATGCGCAACTGGTACAACGTTCGACAGATATCGACTGGCGCGCTTTGGAAGGGATTTCCTCGGTCGCGATCACTGCTGGTGCGTCTGCTCCCGAGGTCTTGGTGAATGAAGTGATCGACGCATTCCGAGATCATTTTGATGTAAAAGTCGAATTGGTCGAAACAGCGGTTGAAAACGTCGAATTCAAAGTCCCGCGCGTTTTGCGCGAACCGGCATGAACGGTATTCCACGCGCCCCTTTGGTTCTGGGGCTAGCCGGATTGATCCCCTTCGTCTGGGGGGCGCTGACTTACTTGAACGATGATCTGCATGCCTGGGGCACACAGGCGCTGGGTTCCCGTTTCGTGGGGCCTTACGTTCAACTGTTCTACGGCTCGATCATCCTCAGCTTTATGTCTGGCGTTTTGTGGGGGTTTGCGACGAAGACATCGGGCAGTAAGGCTGCGACCTGCTATCTGTTGTCCGTTCTCCCAGCGCTTTGGGCCTTTTTCAAAACGGGCGGTGGACCCGTCGCGGCAGGTACCAACCTGATGTGGGGCTTTGCCGGGTTACTTTTGCTGGACGCTGTGTTCTCATACTGGCGACTGACGCCGGTTTGGTGGATGCGTCTGCGCATGTTGCTGACAGCCGTCGTTCTGGTCTGCCTTGCCGTTGGAGTATACTTGTGACCGACAAAAGAACGATTGACGCCTATTCCTCTCGCGTCGCTGATTACCTCAGTGTTCCCCTACCCCCTGAACAGATCGAAGCCCGCATGGCCTTTGCAGAAGCGGTCGTGGAAGGCGGACACGTACTGGATCTCGGGGCCGGCCCGGGATCGGACAGCGCCTTTCTGCAACGGCAAGGTCTGCGCGTCCGCGCCATCGACGCCACACCCGCTTTTGTCGAACACGCGCGTGAAAACGGTGTGGACGCTCATCTGGGGACGTTCGACGACGTGACCGAAGAGGCCGAGTATGATGGAGTCTACGCAAGTTTCTCGCTGTTACATGCCCCTCGCGCCGATTTCCCCCGACACCTGTCAGCCATCCACAAGGCGCTGAAACCCGCAGGAGTCTTTTTTCTGGGGTTAAAACTCGGGACTGGTGAACATCGCGACGATCTGGACCGCCGTTACACCTATTTCTCGCAGACTGAAATCGAAGAAGCGCTGTCCCAGACCGGATTCACCATCGACTGGATCACCACGGGCGTGGGTGCGGGCCTTGCGGGTTCGTATGATGGTTTCATTCTGGTGTTGGCCCATGCCTGAGCTGTTTGCCTATACCGACGGCGCATGTTCCGGTAATCCGGGCCCCGGCGGCTGGGGCGTGCTTTTGCGCGCGATGGATGGCGACAATGTCCTGAAAGAGCGGGAACTCAACGGCGGCGAGGCCGAGACCACAAACAACCGGATGGAGCTGCTGGCCGCGATCAGCGCGCTCGAAACGTTGGACCGGGCCTCGAAGATCACCGTTGTGACAGACAGCGCCTATGTGAAAAACGGCGTCACAGGGTGGATTTTCGGGTGGAAGCGGAACGGCTGGAAAACTTCGAACAAGAAGCCTGTCAAGAATATAGATCTGTGGCAGAGGCTGGACGAGGCACAAACTCGTCATGACGTGACCTGGGAATGGGTCAAAGGCCACGCGGGCCATCCTGAAAACGAAAAGGCCGATGAACTGGCCCGCGCCGGCATGGCACCGTTCAAGCCAAAAAAGACACAGGCATGAGCTGGCTGGCGCTGCTCGACTATGCCTCGGTTCTTGTGTTCGCACTGACCGGGGCGCTGGTGGCCAGTCGGGCGCAGCTAGATCTGGTGGGCTTTGCCTTTATCGCCAGCCTGACCGCCGTGGGCGGCGGCACTGTCCGTGATTTGCTGCTAAACCGCGACCCGGTTTTCTGGGTCGGACAACCGGATTACATCCTGATCGCAGTGGCCGCCGCCGTATTGGTGTTCTTCACCGCACATCTGGTGGAAAGCCGCTATAACTGGCTGATCTGGCTGGACAGTTTTGCACTGTCAATCGCCGTCGCAGCCGGATCGGCCACCGCTTTGTCGCTGGGGCAATCGGGCGTGGTCGTCGTGCTGATGGGGATCAGCACCGGATGTCTGGGCGGGTTGATGCGCGATGTGGTCTGCAACGAAGTGCCTCTGGTGCTGAAACAGGGCGAACTTTACGTCTCGTGCGCCTTTGCCGGGGCGCTGACCGCCGTTGCCGCCAGCCGCCTTGGGCTGGACGATCTGGCCATTCTGGCGTCTTGTGCGCTGGTCTGCTGGGCCTTGAGGGCGGGGTCATTGCTGTTTGGTTGGAAACTGCCTGTCTACAAAAGCCGCCCACCGCGTGTTTGAATAGGGCCTCTACGCATGAAACCTGCATTTTGTATCGTCATCGCCGGACTCGCTGCCCTCGCTGGCTGCGGTCAACAATATGACCCCATGCAGTTTGCCGCGCAGGGAGATCAAATCGTGGCCACAGGTACTATCGACCATACGACGCTGGATGCGTTTCTTGAGGTAATCCAGCGAAACCCCGACGCAAAAACACTGGTGCTAAGCTATATTGAAGGCTCGATGGATGACGACGCGAATGTGGTTTTTTCCCGCGTGGTTCACGAGCAGGGGTTCGATACGATTGTGCCCTCAGACGGGCTGATCGCTTCGGGCGGAACCGACCTGTTTCTGGCAGGGAAGCGCCGCGTGCTGGAGCCCGGAGCGTGCGTCGGCGTCCACAGTTGGGGCGGCTGGAACATCGTCGCCACCGAAATCCCCAAGGACGACCCGGAACATGACCGATATCTGGACTATTTCGAAGATATCGGCGTGGATGAGGCGTTCTACTGGTACACGTTGGACGCGGCCCCGTCCGAGGGGATGCATTGGATGAACGCGTCCGAGGCTGACCGGTTCGACATGACCACGGGTGGCGCACCCCGTCTGGGATCAGCCGCCCAATGTGACGCGCGTTAGGGTCAGCGCGACAGCAGACGCCCGCCGATTTCCTTGACGAATTTCGCCGCCACCATCGCGGTGATGCCATAGGGATCGCGGTGAGGGTTCAGCTCGACAATATCCGCGCCAACCAACTGGCCCTTGAAACGGTGGATCAGGTTTATCACCTCGCGCGTGCTCAGCCCACCGGGCTCGTGATGCGAAACACCCGGCGCAAAGGCCGGGTCCAGCGCGTCCAGATCCAGCGAAAGGTAAACAGGGCCGTCAAAGCTGATCTCAAGATCCGGGCTCCAGCTTTGCATGTCGATCACTTCGACGCCGAACTTGTCGGCCTGTTCCTGCTGATGCTTGTTCATGGTGCGGATACCGACCTGCACCAGACGGTTGATCTGGCACGTCTCCATGACCCGCGCGAAGGGGCAACCGTGACCCAGCGGGCCGACCTGCTGACTGTCGTAAAGGTCAGGGTGCGAGTCGACATGCAGGATGTTCAATCCCTCATACCGCTCTGAGTGCGCTTTGATCAGCGGATACGCGACCGAGTGGTCGCCCCCCAGCGACAACAGCCGCGCGCCGGTTGCGATACGCTCGGCGGCCCCGGCCTCGATCCGGTCGATGGGTTCCTGTCCAATCATCTCGAACACGTCCAGATCGCCGGTATCCTTAAACCGGTCGGTCGCGCCCAGATCGGTGCCGTCTTCGGCAGTCAGGTTGGCAGCTCCGGAATGCAGTGCCTCACGAATGCGGCCCGGCGCAAAGGCAGGCCCCTGCAGGAACGAAGAATGCAGGTCCAGCGGAACGCCCATCAGGGCAACGTCACCGGGGTTCAAATCATGCGACATGGGGCGCCTTTCGGATAGAATTTCCTGGCGATCTGGCCGGGTTCGACCCGAAAGGTCAAGGGGTCAGCGACGCAGATATCTCTGCCAGATCCAGATCACCAACAAAGCGCCCAGAACCGCGCCAACAAAACCCGACAGCCAGCCCGCCATGGCAATCAGGGCACGCAGGATAAACCCGCCCACCAATGCGCCGACAATGCCGATCAGCATGGTTGTGGGGATATCCGCCTCGATCCGCATCAGGCGGGTCGCCAGAAACCCGGCTGTAGCTCCGATGATGATCAGGGCGATGACGGGCACGTTATTTCCTCCAATGAGTCGGAACGATGATAAGCGCACCAATCGAGGACAGCACGGCATCAAAACCAGGCGGCCCAAAGCTGATGCCGAACATGATCCGGACAAAGTAAAACAGGAACGCTCCGCCCACACAAATGATGATTGAGGGCAGATACCCATTGTGGGTAAATCCCGTCTTCTCAGACAGATATCCTACGATGCCAGCGATAACCACCGTACCCATCAAGACCATGAACATCTACTTTACCCCGACGTTAAATTGGTCCCAGCTGCGACTGGCCAACCCCTTAGGAAAGTTGCTGCATCCTGCGCCGCTTTCCCAGCCCGCTGCAAGCGCAATAGGTCAATCGCGCCATCGCCACAGGCAACGCGGAGGGTATCATCCAACAACTCACCCGGCTGCCCCTGCCCCACTGCCAACCGAGAAGCCAACAGCTTGATACGCTCGCCTCCCATCTCGGTCCAGGCGCCGGGAAAGGGGGACAGGCCACGGATTTGCCGGTCGACTTCGACGGCTGGGCGGGTCCAGTCGACACGCGCCTCGGACTTGTCGATCTTTGCCGCGTAGGTCACTCCGTCCTCGGACTGAGGTTCCGGTGTCAGGTCCGATAAGGTGTCCAACGTTTCCACAATTATCGCTGCACCCATTTCTGACAGTCTGTCATGCAGGTGCGCCGTGGTTTCCTGTGTCCCGATATCGGTGGCACGTCGCAAAAGGACCGGCCCAGTGTCCAGTCCGGCCTCCATTTGCATGATGCAGACGCCGGTCTGAGCGTCCCCCGCCATGATTGCGCGCTGCAGCGGCGCGGCCCCGCGCCAGCGCGGTAAAAGGCTGGCGTGAATATTCAGACACCCCTGTTTGGGCGCATCCAGAACAGGTTGCGGCAACAGCAGACCATAGGCAACGACAACGGCCACATCCGCTTTCAGCGCTGCGAAGGCTTCTTGTTCTTCGATCGACTTTAATGACACCGGGTGACGAACATCAAAGCCAAGCGCCTCGGCCCGTGCATGAACAGGGGTTGGCCGGTCTTTCTTACCTCGCCCTGCTGGGCGTGGTGGTTGGCAGTAAACAGCGGCGATCTCATGCCCGGCTTCGACCAGCGCGTCCAGTACCGGCACCGAGAAATCGGGCGTTCCCATGAAAATGATGCGCATTTCTACCCCTGCTTTCTGGCTTTGCGCAGCAGAATATCGCGTTTGACCTTGCTGAGACGGTCGAAATACATCCGACCGTTCAAGTGGTCGATCTGGTGCTGCACGCTGGTGGCCTCAATCCCCACAAAATCACGACGATCGATCATGCCCTGTTCGTTCAGGAATTTCACCGTCACCGCACGGGGGCGTTTCACCTTGGCAGACACGCCGGGAAGGTTCGGGCTGGCTTCATCATGCTCGCGCAGTTCAATCGAGCTGTGCAGGATTTCCGGGTTCGCCAACCGCACCGCACGCCCACGCTCGGTCGAGCCATCCACCACGGCCAGCCGCAACATCACTCCGATCTGAGGGCCCGCAAGACCAACACCGGGCATCGCCTCCATCGTGTCGATCATGTCGTCCCAGATGGCCCGGATTTCATCGGTAATCTCGGTCACGTCCTCGGCCTTGGTCCGCAGGCGTTTGTCGGGCCAAGGCAGGCAGGTGCGTACGGTCATGCGCGGGCCTTTTCGCGTTTCAACTTCTGCATCTTACGCGTGATCATCTGGCGTTTCAGCGGCTTGAGATAGTCGATGAACAGCTTACCGTTCAGGTGGTCGATCTCATGCTGCACGCAGGTCGCCCAAAGGTCATCAAACGTTTCTTGTTGTGCGTTACCGTCACGATCCATCCAAGCCACCTCCACCACTTTGGGACGGGTGACTTCGGCATATTGTTCGGGAATCGACAGGCAGCCCTCTTCATAAACATTTGTTTCGTCCGAAGAGGCCACGATCTCGGGGTTGAACATGATCAGGGGGCGCGGTGCCTCGCCCTCTTCCTTGACGCAATCCAACACGATCAACCGATCCAGGATGCCAATCTGCGGTGCAGCCAGCCCGATACCAGGAGCGTCGTACATTGTCTCCAGCATGTCATCAGCCAGTTTGCGCAGTTCATCCGTCAGTTCATCAACGGGGGCGCAAACTTTTTTCAAGCGCGGATCGGGGTGAATAAGAATTGAGCGTTTCATGTCGTTGATTTAGGCCATCGCGCCCCCCGCCGCAACGCCCCCCTTGCACCCGCCACGATTGTGACTAGCTTTCCGTCCGACAGATGGAGACAACATGACGTTCAACGACTTGATCGACCGCCGGGGCACCAACAGTTCTAAATGGGATAAGATGGAGCGCCTGTACGGCGTTTCACCGGATGACGGGCTGGCCATGTGGACGGCCGATTCCGATTATCCTACGGCGCCATGTGTTGTCGATGTCGTGCGGCAAGCGGCGGACCATGGGGTTTTTGGCTATTCTTGGATGCACCCGGACTATCTGAGTTCGGTCCAGTGGTGGATGAAAAACCGTCATGGATGGGACATCGACACCGATTGGGTTCTGACTTCACAGGGGTTGGGGAACGCGATCGCCCTATGTCTGGACGTCTGGACCGAACCGGGCGACGGAGTGGTCATTTTTTCGCCCGTTTACCATGAGTTTGCGCACAAGGTGAACAAATCGGGCCGCATGGTGGTAGAGTGCCCGTTGGTGCGAGATGGCGACAGCTACGGGGTGGATCTGGATGATGCGCAATCGCGGCTGGACGGATCAGAAAAGATGCTGTTGTGGTGTTCGCCTCAGAACCCGTCGGGGCGGGTCTGGACACCAGATGAGCTGCGCGCCGTTGCAGCTTTTGCCGAACGGAATGGGCTGGTTTTGGTGTCGGATGAAATTCATCATGACCTGGTCTATCCCGGCCAAACGTTTGTCCCGATGGACGTGGCCGCCCCGGATGCGCGGCCCTGGACCGTAACGCTGACGGCGCCTTCCAAAACGTTCAACATCGCCGGTCAGCGCACTGGCAACATGATCATCCCAGATCCCAAATTGCGCGCGGCCATGCGCAACCGCATCCAGACGCTGGACTACGACCCCAATGCGCTTGGCGTGGCGATGATCACGGCCGCCTACACCCCAGAGGGCGCCGCATGGGTCGACGAGCAGATCGTACATCTGGACAGCAACCGCCGTCTGTTTGATGCAACGATTGCGGAAATCCCCGGTCTTTGGTCCATGCCACTGCAGGCGACCTATCTGGCCTGGGTTGATTTCTCGGGCACCGGAATGGACCATCCCGAATTCATTCGTCGCCTGCGTCAGGATGCCAAAATCGCCACCACATCGGGCCCAGGCTTCGGCGCGGGCGGAGAAACCTTTGAGCGGTTCAACCTGGCCACCCAACGCAGCCGAGTGGAGGACGCCTGTGCCCGCCTGAAACAAGCGTTTGCCGATTTGCAGTGAGGCGGGCCTTAAAGATAACTCTTGTGCTGTGCCTGATCAGCGCAGCATGGGTTGGGTAGCACCGATACGGGCCACGTCCGCCCGCGCCGGAATGGTTCCCGAAACCGCACAGATCGACCACATCCTGATCTAAAATCCGCCCGGCGACTGACCGCGTCTGCGAACGGGATGGTCGTGATGCAATCGGATGTCGCACTGGGCTTTGCGCCGCAGGGTGACAAACAGCAAAAGGGCGATAGAAAAACGCCCATCAGGGCGTTCAAGATTGACAAGCGCAATCCTCAGAGCGCCTATCACCTTTCCCTTGGGATCAATTACCCCAAACCCAAAGACATCGCCCGCGCGCGGGCTCAGGGCGTTGATCCGGGGGGCGACATATTCATTCATGGCCAGCCGAACGGGATTGTAGGCCTTTCCCTGCCCGGTGATTGGACAGCCGATTGTATCGCCCTGTCAAATGTCGAAATGGCACGGCGCTGGAGTTTGACGCCAAATGGGACGACCGTGGAAATCCGCCCCTAGTCCTCGTGCCCCAACAGCGCGATCGGCGCATCCGGCGCGCGGTAGAAATCCAGCGGCGCCTTGTCGGCTGCGGCAGTGCTGCGTTTGAAATCATAGCGCATTTCACCCGCCTGCGCTTCATCCGCGATGATCAGGCATTGGTACAGATGGCGCGCGCCGTCATAGATATCGACCAGACCGCGCAGTTGCGGAGTGGTTTCAGCCTCAACCGTGAAGCCATCCTTCCACAATCTTAAAATTTTGAAGGTATTGTCGCCAAATTCCACACGAAGACGGCTCGTTCTCTTCAGGCCCGCGATTCGAGCCGCGTCCAGTTCAGCGCTTATTTCCTTGGAAACATAGGTACTCATCAAAAAACTCCCCCGGCAGTGAGTACTATTGTGCGCTCTCAATCGTAAAAATCTAGTGAAACCGGTTACTTTAAATCCAGTCTTCATCACCGTGTTGCGGGCGCACGCGCCATGGTCTGTGCGCAAACGCAGGCAAAATGCGCGCCTGCTCGCATAGGAACACCGCGCTCAGACGCCTATCTTTCGATAAATCTCTAAGCGGAGGAATACAGATGGGCCTGTTGGTCGACGGCAAGTGGCATGACACGTGGTATGACACCAAATCCACAGGTGGCGCGTTCAAACGAAGCGCCGCGCAGTTCCGCAACTGGCTGACCGCCGACGGCACGCCCGGCCCTTCGGGCAAGGGTGGGTTCAATGCGGAACCGGGGCGCTATCACCTCTATGTGAGCCACGCGTGCCCCTGGGCGCATCGCACCCTCATCTTCCGCAAACTCAAGGGGCTAAACGACCTAATCTCGGTTTCGGTCGTTCATCCGGATATGCTGGATAAAGGCTGGACCTTCGAGACGGATGACAACGGCGCGACCGGCGACGATCTTTACGGGCTGGATTATGCCCATCAGGTCTATACCAAGGCGGATCCGTCCTATTCCGGCCGTGTAACTGTGCCAATCCTTTGGGACAAACGGCAAGAGACGATCGTTTCCAATGAAAGCTCGGAAATCATCCGCATGTTCAATTCGGCGTTTGATGGCATCACCGGAAACACCGATGACTATTGGCCCGAGGCGATGCGCGACGACATCGAGGAGGTCAACGCTCGCATCTATTCCGACGTCAATAACGGGGTCTACAAGTCCGGCTTCGCCACCAGCCAAACCGCTTATGACAGTGCGGTGGGACCGCTATTTGATACTCTGGATTGGCTCGAACAGCGCTTGTCTCAGAGCCGCTATCTGATGGGTGATCGCGTCACCGAGGCCGATTGGCGCCTGTTTACTACTCTGATCCGGTTCGACCCGGTCTATCATCTGCATTTCAAATGCAACCGGCGGCGACTGATCGACTATCCGAACCTGTGGGCCTACACGCGCGAGCTATACCAATGGCCGGGCGTCGCACACACGGTCAACATGGAGCACATCGTGCGCCACTATCACTATAGCCACGAAAGCATCAATCCGCATCGCATCATCCCGACCAACCCGGTGCTGGACTTCATGGAACCTCATGGGCGCGGTCAGCGACCCGCTGCGTAGTGCCCGACCATCGCCGCCAGATCCTCTGGCGGCGTTGCGCTTTGCACATAAGCGCAAGCGTTAGGGCTGTGGGCAAAGATCGACCCGTCCGAAAAGAAGGTGGTATTGGTGACAAAAATCACCCGTGCCTCGGGGCGGCGATAACTGGCGAAATCTGCGACGGCCAGCGCGCTGCCCGCCTCTAACACCAAATCGAGCACAATGATATCGAACTCAGCCCCATAGAGCGCAAGAATTGCAGCCTCTTGCCCAGTGACCAACGTCACTTCGGCACCTTGTCGTTCAAGATGCCTTTGCCAGACCCGACCCAGATCGGGGTTACTCTCAACAATCAAAACATTCATACGTAAAACCTCGGCCCATGTTGTGGTGAGTAGTGCCGATCCCTGTGGTTTGTGATCACGTTATTTCCTTAACAAAGTGTTAACGCTGTTTTCGGCTTTTCGTGACCGCGCGGATTCGCTTGTAAAAACGGCGAAAATCCGCTTGAAACAGCCAGAAATACGCGATTCCGGCGGGACCTAGATGACAAGCTCTGACAAAAACTTGAACCCACGGGCTGCGCGAGACCACGGCGGCGGGTTGGATGCAGCGATTGCGGCCTATGGCGGCGCGCGCGGGAACTGGATCGACCTTTCGACCGGAATCAATCCTCATCCGTACCCCATAGCCGCGCTGTCCCATGAAGATTGGACCGCACTTCCAGATCACGGCGCATTCGAACAGCTGTCGCAAGCCGCCCGACACTTCTGGTCAGTCCCGGCAGACGCGGCCGTTTTGCCCTCGCCCGGCGCATCGGCCCTGATCGCCCGTATCCCCGCACTTGCGCCGACAGGCCGCGTTCAGATCACCATGCCCACTTACAATGAACATGCCGCAGCCTTTTCCGCGCAGGGCTGGAAAGTCCAATCTGGTGGACCGGCCCAGTCCCGCGTCATCGTCCACCCCAACAATCCAGATGGTCGCTATTGGGACAAGTCAGACGTGAATGCCCCGCTGACCATAATTGACGAGAGCTTTTGTGACGTCACTCCAGAGGTGTCACTGATCCACCTGGCCGCGCGACCGGGCGTGATCGTTTTGAAAAGCTTCGGCAAGTTCTGGGGGCTGGCCGGGCTGCGTCTAGGGTTTGCAATCGGTGATCCACTGCTGATCGCCCGCCTGAACGACCTGACCGGCCCTTGGGCAGTGTCTGGGCCGGCGCTTCGCGTCGGTCAGCGCGCCCTGACCGATCCCGATTGGGCCAATTCCACCCGTCAGCGCCTGACGACGGACACCGCTCGACTGGATGCGCTTATGATCGCAAAGGGCGCGCAGCTTGCTGGTGGCACCACACTGTTCCGCCTCTATCAAGTCGATGACGCTGCCCAATGGCAAACCCGTTTGGCCCGCGCCCATATCTGGAGCCGCATCTTCCCCTATTCCCAAACCTACCTGCGGTTGGGCCTGCCCCCTGCAGATGGCTGGGACAGGCTTGAGGCCGCACTGTGAGCACCGCCTTCCTGCTGGTCTGCGCCCTATGTCTGGACGCTGCCTTAGGTGAGCCAGACTGGCTATGGTCGCGCGTCAAACACCCGGCGGTCATGATCGGCAACGTGATCGGCGCGCTAGACAAGCGTTTGAACCACGGGGCGCATCGGCGGCTGAAGGGCGTTGGTGTGGTCATCCTACTGGTAGTAGGTGCATTGGTAATCGGTTGGGGACTCAGACTGCTGGGACCAGTAGTCCAGATCATCGCCTGCGCCATCCTGTTGGCGCAAAAATCGCTGGTTAACCATGTGCGCGCGGTCGGGGAAGGCTTGCGGGCATCCCTACCTGAGGGGCGTGCGCAGGTCGCCATGATCGTTTCACGCGATACACGCGACATGACACAGGCGCAGGTGGCCCGATCCGCCATCGAAAGCGCGGCCGAGAACCTGAGCGACGGGGTCATTGCGCCCGCCTTCTGGTTTCTTATTGGCGGTTTGCCCGGACTGCTGGTCTACAAAGCCGTTAACACGGCCGACAGCATGATCGGCTACCGGACCGACAAATACCGAGACTTCGGCTGGGCCGCCGCCCGTCTGGACGACCTGCTGAACCTGATCCCTGCCCGCCTGACCTGCATGATGATCGTAGCCCTATCAGGCCAATGGGCGCGCTGGTCTGAGATGGTCGCCGATGCGCACCGCCATATCTCGCCAAATGCAGGCTGGCCCGAAGCCGCAATGGCCCGCGCCCTGAACGTGGCACTTGCCGGGCCTCGCAGTTATGACGGGCAATTGCGCGATCTTGCCTGGGTCAATGGTGACGCCCCCCGCGATATCGGCGCGTCAGAGGTTTTCCGCGCATGTGACATGCTATGGCGGGTTTGGGGGCTTGCGCTTGGCCTCGTGTCGGTGTGGGTTGGGTTCAGCTTTATTCTGTAACGGACCCGTTTCATGCGCTTGCTTTCTGGCCTTTTGGCCACCGCCCTGCTGACCTCGCCCGCCTTTGCCCAATGTGGCGGAGGGTTCAATAGTTTCGTCAAGGATCTGAAATCCGAGGCCGCGCAGCAAGGCTATGACCGCGCCACCGTCAACGCCTTCTTCAAAGGTGTGCAACAGGACAATGCAGTGCTTAAAGCCGACCGCGCGCAGGGCGTGTTTCAGAAACCGTTCATTGAATTCTCTCGCCGCCTGATTTCGCAAAACCGGATTGATCGCGGGCGGGCCATGTCGCGCAAATATGACGCGGTTTTTGACCGGATCGAGCGCGAATACGGCATCTCGCGCGGCGTACTGCTGGCCTTCTGGGCGTTCGAAACCGATTACGGCGCGTTTCAGGGCGATTTCAACACCCGCAACGCGCTGGTCACGCTGGCCCATGATTGCCGCCGTCCCGAACTGTTTCGCCCTCAAATCTTCGCCGCCATCGAATTGTACGAGCAGGGCAATTTCGATCCCGCCCGCACCACCGGGGCTTGGGCCGGAGAAATCGGCATGGTCCAGATGCTGCCCCGCGACATTCTTGAAAACGGTGTGGACGGGGATGGGGACGGTAAGGTCTCACTGAAAACCTCGGCCCCGGATGCGCTGATGTCGGGCGCAAAAATGCTTTCGAGCTTTGGCTGGCAGCCCGGTCAGCCATGGCTGCAAGAAGTTACGGTAACCGAGCGAATGGACTGGTCCCTGTCCGGCCCCGGCAAGCCGCGCCCTGTGTCCGAGTGGCAGGCGATGGGCGTTCGGGCCCGCAGCGGGTCGCTGTCCAACCTGCCCGCCTCGCTGATCCTACCGCAAGGGCATAAAGGGCCTGCCTTTCTGGCCTATCCGAATTTCGACGTCTATTTCGAGTGGAACCAGAGCTTTACCTACGTCCTGACCGCCGCATATTTCGGCACGCGGTTGGAGGGCGCGCAGATTTATGATGCAGGTAACCCGGCGCAGGGCCTTTCTGGCGCGCAAATGAAGCAACTACAGAGCAAACTTCAGGCCCGCGGCCATGACGTGGGCAAGATCGACGGGATTCTGGGGGCCGGAACACGGGCGGCCGTGCAGGCAGAACAGGTGCGGCTAGGATTGCCCGCGGATGCGTGGCCAACGGTCGAGTTGTTGGGACGGTTGTAGATATTCCAATAACAGGCCGTAATAACTCTCAATGAAGTTAAAATTGGGTCAAAAAATAGTTCTTGCGAGCTTTTTTTCACTGGGCAGTCGTAGCTTTACCGCGCCCACAAGGTGTTTCCATGGATATCTTTTACAGTGATCAAGTTGCTGCGACATCTGATTGTAGTCTACATTTTTTTGCCTTAAGCGCCCCCGTTGTTTTATCCAAACCTTTCAGGATGTCTCCAAGTGTCACATTCAGCAGGCGCAACGCTTCATCCATCTCTGCTAGGTTCTGGACCTATTAGTTTGGTTGCCGTCGACTTGGCTGCGTGATTCAAGCCCCTGAGTTTCAGGGGTATATCATGAACAGTCTATTCTGGCT
>NZ_JBXWLY010000019.1:0-77219 GCF_059609525.1 Ruegeria sp. YTSC325 | reverse complement strand
GAGATTATTCGTCGAATAATCTCGGGCCTAAACGTTGCACTAAAGAAGGCCGTTCCACAGGGGCGGCCTTTTTCGTTGTGCCAGGCACTTCCTAGGTGAATCTGAATGTGTTCGAAGGGAGCAAATGCTTAGAAGGCCCGCCGTCGCCCAAGAACTGAAGCGGATTGAGGCTTCTTAATCCTTTGTCCACCTCACGCAAAGACAGGAAACCCACATGTGAAATGAAACAAAAAGTGGGGCGCGTATCTAGCGAACCGCTGAAGTAACCAGGAGGAAATCATGTTTGGTTTTGAATTCTTGAACTATGGAACGCAAATCCTTCACAGCAAGGATTTGGAGGACATGCGCGCCGCCATACTTGGAGACGACGATCAGGAAATCGAATGTGATAACAGCGACTTTTGCCGCGAGCGTAAGCGGTTCAAAGTCACGCTTGCGGAGTTGCCTAACAGAGCCTGACGCGTAAACGCGCGGCTAAAATAACTACCGTCAAGCTTCGTGCTGGTCGTTGCGTGGGGTGAAATCCATCAAGTGTCATTTTGGTTTTCTTAGGCTCAATGATTGTCGCGCGCGGGCTGTTTTGCTCATTCGTAGTCCTGCTGCGCACTATCGTTGCCAAGTTCAATCTAAAGACTGGTTTTTGGCGCCGGCTCCTGTCGCCCTTTTAGGTCCAACAAGGCCAACAAACCCCTTGCCAAACCCCACCAACCCAACTAATACGCGCGAGTTCTCGATAAGAACATCAAGGCGGGGTGATTCCCGCCTTTTGGGTTCGAAGAGGGTTGGCGATGCGCGTCTGTCCTCCTCTCAACCTCAACGCCTGATAAAAGGCTGTATCTATGCAAAGCCAAAACATCCGTATTCGGCTGAAGGCATTTGACTATCGCGTTCTGGATGCCAGCACGCAAGAGATCGTCAACACTGCCAAGCGGACCGGCGCGAACGTGCGCGGCCCGATCCCGCTGCCGAACAAGATTGAGAAGTTCACGGTTCTCCGTGGCCCTCACGTTGACAAGAAATCCCGCGACCAGTTCGAGATCCGCACGCACAAGCGTCTGCTCGACATCGTTGATCCGACCCCCCAGACCGTTGACGCGCTGATGAAGCTCGACCTCGCTGCTGGTGTGGACGTCGAGATCAAGCTGCAGTCGTAAGATCGGAGGGTATAGATTATGCGCTCTGGTATTATCGCAAAGAAAGTTGGCATGACCCGCCTGTTCATGGAAGACGGCAAGCAGATCCCTGTGACCGTTCTTCACCTGGACAACCTGCAGGTTGTTGCACAGCGTACCGCTGACAAAGACGGCTACACCGCCGTTCAGCTGGGCGCCGGTGCTGCCAAGGCAAAACGCACCTCGAAAGCCATGCGCGGTCACTATGCCGCTGCGAAGGTTGAGCCCAAGCGTAAGCTGGCCGAGTTCCGCGTCTCCGAAGATGGTCTGATTGATGTGGGCGCCGAGATTTCGGCAGAACACTTCCTGGAAGGTCAGAAAGTTGACGTTTCGGGCACCTCGATCGGTAAAGGCTTTGCCGGTGCGATGAAGCGCTGGAACTTTGGTGGTCTGCGCGCCTCGCACGGTGTTTCGATCAGCCACCGTTCGCACGGTTCGACCGGTCAGTGTCAGGATCCGGGCAAGGTTTTCAAAGGCAAGAAGATGGCCGGTCACATGGGTGCTGCCCGTGTTACCACCCAGAACCTGGAGGTCGTCAAAACCGACGCCGACCGGAACCTGGTCTTCATCAAAGGCGCCGTTCCCGGACCGAAATCGGGCTGGGTCACCGTCAAGGACGCCGTGAAGAAGAAAGCACCGGAAGGCCTGCCTTTCCCGGCTGCTGTGAAATCGGCTGCAACCGAAGCACCTGCGGAAGAAGCTCCCGCGGAAGGTGGTGAAGCATGAAACTTGATGTAATCAAACTGGACGGCGGCAAAGCCGGCGACATCGAGCTGAACGCCGATCTGTTCGGTCTCGAGCCGCGTGCGGACATCCTGCACCGCGTGGTCCGTTGGCAGCGCAACAACGCGCAGGCCGGCACCCACAAGGTCAAGACCCGCTCGGAAACCAGCTACTCGACCAAGAAGATCTATCGCCAGAAGGGCACCGGTGGCGCACGCCATGGTGACCGCAACGCGCCGATCTTCCGTGGTGGTGGTATCTACAAAGGCCCCGTCGTACGCTCGCACGGCCACGACCTGCCCAAGAAGTTCCGTAAGCTTGGCTTGCGCCACGCTCTGTCGGCTAAAGCCAAAGCAGGTGAACTGGTTGTGATCGAGAACGCCGAAGCCGAAGGCAAGACCGCCGCTCTGGCCAAACAGGTTGCAAACCTGGGCTGGAAACGTGCTCTGGTCATCGATGGCGCGACCGTGAACGAAGGGTTCCTGAAAGCGTCCAAGAACATCGAAGGTCTGGATATCCTGCCGTCGATGGGCGCAAACGTCTATGACATCCTCAAGCGTGACACTCTGGTGCTCACCAAAGCGGCTGTCGAAGCACTGGAGGCTCGTCTGAAATGAGCGCGAAGGCAGAACACTACGACGTGATCCGCAAGCCGATCATTACTGAGAAGTCGACCATGGCGTCCGAGAACGGCGCGGTTGTCTTTGAAGTGGCGATCGACAGCAACAAGCCGCAGATCAAAGAGGCCGTTGAGGCGCTGTTTGGTGTGAAGGTCAAAGCGGTGAACACCACCGTGACCAAAGGCAAGGTCAAGCGGTTCCGCGGCCAGCTGGGTCGTCGGAAAGACGTCAAAAAAGCTTATGTGACCTTGGAAGAGGGTAACACCATCGACGTGTCCACCGGTCTCTGATCGGAACGGTCCATGGAAAGAATGGAAGACCCCCGCGAAAGCGGGGGTTTTTTACTATGGCGGTGACACAAATTTGACCTCGGATTAAAAGGCCAATTGCATAAATCGCTTGCGACGCCGGGTCAGAAGGTTATCCGGTTGAAGTTAGAAAACACGGCAGGCGCATGACACATTCCATCAAACCGAACCCGGGCAATCCGCAAGTGACCGCAGCGCGGGATTGGGTGTCTACACTGGCCAAATACCGAGAGCCGAACCAGTTGCGTAGCGCGTTCGAGCTTGGCGTCAGCATCGTGCCATTTATTGCCTTATGGGCGCTGTCGTGGATGTCTATGTCGATCAGCTACTGGCTGGCTTTTGCCATTGCAGTTCTCAACGCAGCCTTTCTGCTGCGTCTGTTTGCGATCCAGCATGATTGTGGACACGGGGCGTTCTTCAGCAACCGGATGCTCAGCGATTGGACCGGTCGGGTGATCGGCGTGCTTACCCTGACGCCTTATGATGTCTGGCGCCGTACGCATTCTACGCATCACAACAGCGCGGGTAATCTGGACAAGCGCGGGATGGGCGATATTCACACTCTGACCGTGGCAGAGTATCTGGCTTTGACGCCTTTGAACCGGTTTTGGTATCGGGTCTACCGCCACCCGGTCACCTTGTTTGGCTTAGGGCCCGGCTACCTGTTTCTGTTGCAGAACCGCCTGCCGCTTGGCCTAACGGGTCTCCTGAAATTCTGGATCAGTGCCATGGCCACCAATCTGGCAATCCTTCTGGCTCTGCTGGCCATATACTATTTCGGCGGTGTGATGCCGTTGCTGCTGATCTTCCTGCCAACGACCATGCTGGCCGCGACAGCGGGTGTCTGGCTGTTTTACGTGCAGCACCAGTTCGAAGAGACACAGTGGGATCCCGACAAGGACTGGCAATTGCACGAGGCCGCCCTGCACGGCAGTTCGCACTACATTCTGCCAACCGTATTGCAGTGGTTCAGCGCCAATATCGGCATCCACCATGTGCACCATCTGTACAGTCGCATTCCATTCTATCGCTTGACCGAAGTGTTGCGCGATCATGATGAGCTGGCCAACAGCAACCGGATGACCATCCGCGAAAGCCTCGCCAATGCGCGGTTGCACTTGTGGGACGAAAAGAGCCGTCGCCTGTTGTCCTTCGCCGAGGCGCGGGCGCTTTATGGGTAAGGGGCAAGTCGCTTCTGACCTGACTTACCCATACAAAGCTATGACACGCGCGGAAGACTGCCCGTGGGATGGCACTGCAACGGCCGATCAGGGCGCTTTACGGTGCCAAATACATCCGAACTTTTAGCGAGGCGCAAATGCCCCCAAAGCGCCAGCCCGCCGGGACCGGCAGTCGCTGGCGCGGCGGCCTTCGGCCGTGATTCCGGGCTTGGACGAACAAGTGGAAAGCGGGGTTGTTATGATTTCGGGTTTTGATTATCCGTTTCAATTCGAGCGGGAGCTAAAAAGTAGCGCAACAATCAAAAAATGTTCCAAACTAAGAAAGATCTACAAAGTGATCCCAAGTGTGGAAGAGCTTTTCGATGAGGGAAAGAAGTTGGTCAAATGGTTAATCAACTACCTTTTCCCGCCATTTCATAAAAAGATTGTTCGTTGGGTTATTGGTATTGGGTCAGCGATATTGCTGGATTCATATTTTTTTCAAGGATTAATCCAGTGGCTGCTGAGTGCTTTGGTAGCGCACTTTTTCAATCAATCAATCCCAGCGTATGATGGGCAAGACCAGAGCGGCGTGTTTGGAGTGATCCTTATATGCTTAGCGCTACTTTACAGTTTGTTAGCTCACTTTCTGGAGGATTTGCCAGGTATTTTGGATGCAAAACACCAAAGAGAAGTAGGCAGAGCAAAGTTGTCGCGAGGCTTTGATTTATATCAGAAATTCTTGGGCGATTTTGGTAGTTCCACGGGGCTGGCGATGTTCATCAAAAATCACAATTTTGGAAACACATAGCAGTCGGTACTGTCGGAAAAATTAGACAATATGTGCTTTGAGTGGGACGTGCCGGAAAGGAAATTTCTTGTTGAGCCTTTGTGTGATCAATTTCCGAAATTGCTGAGTGAGCTTCAAGAGTTGCGTGCACTGTTGGCAGAAAATTCTGGCAGGCTCCAGGCCAACCACGAACTAGAAGGGATTTTTGATCCTTCGATTCATGACGAAATGGATATGCCAGCATATATTGAAAAAGCCATAGTTGATGCGAATAGGCTTTCTTCATCAATTGCTGAACAACGCGCTGAATTTGTTCAAGTGGCAGAAGAAAAGTTCGCCCTACTCAGCAGAACCACAGATGGTGATTAGCTACTGCCAGAAAATTTGCGTTAACACCGGTTAGGGCCATGTATCACTTCGATAGGATTGGGCCATTAGAAAGCTCCAATAAAAAGAAGTCTTGAGGCCCTATAGACACCCACCCCCAACCCTGTTACACGCTCCCAATCTTGCGGCCTCGGATTCGTTCCGGGGCCTCTGATATTTGTAACCGGGGACCTTCGGGGCCCTATACCCTTGGCACCTACGGGGGCCTATCACATAGCGGGGAAACTCCCTGCACTTGCTAAACGGAAGACAGAAAGCATGGCACTCAAGTCGTACAAGCCGACGACGCCGGGCCAGCGCGGGCTGGTGCTGATCGACCGTTCGGAGCTTTGGAAAGGACGTCCGGTCAAGTCTCTCACAGAGGGTTTGACCAAATCGGGCGGCCGGAACAACACCGGACGGATCACTTCACGCCGCCGCGGCGGTGGCGCAAAGCGTCTCTACCGGATCGTTGACTTCAAACGGAACAAATTTGATGTCGCGGCAACCGTCGAGCGGATCGAATATGACCCGAACCGGACCGCATTCATCGCACTGGTAAAATACGAAGACGGCGAGCAGGCATATATCCTGGCTCCGCAGCGTCTGGCTGTTGGTGACAAAGTCATTGCGTCGGCGAAAGCTGACATCAAGCCGGGCAACGCAATGCCGTTCTCGGGCATGCCCATTGGTACCATCGTCCACAACATCGAGATGAAGCCTGGTAAAGGCGGTCAGATCGCACGTGCGGCCGGTACTTACGCTCAGTTCGTTGGTCGCGATGGCGGCTACGCTCAGATCCGTCTGAGCTCGGGCGAGCTGCGCATGGTCCGTCAGGAATGCATGGCCACCGTTGGTGCCGTGTCCAACCCCGACAACAGCAACCAAAACCTCGGTAAAGCCGGTCGTATGCGCCACAAAGGCGTGCGTCCGTCGGTTCGTGGTGTTGCAATGAACCCGATCGATCACCCGCACGGTGGTGGTGAAGGTCGTACCTCGGGTGGCCGTACACCGGTTACACCTTGGGGTAAGGACACCAAGGGTAAGCGTACCCGCAACAAGAACAAAGCGTCCCAGAAGCTGATCATCCGCTCGCGGCACGCCAAGAAGAAGGGACGTTAATCCATGTCTCGCTCTGTTTGGAAGGGTCCTTTCGTCGATGCTTACGTGCTGAAAAAAGCCGAAGCAGCGCGCGAGTCGGGCCGCAACGAAGTCATCAAAATCTGGTCGCGTCGTTCCACCATTCTGCCCCAGTTCGTGGGTCTGACCTTTGGTGTGTACAACGGCCAGAAGCATATCCCCGTCAACGTCTCGGAAGACATGATCGGTCAGAAGTTCGGTGAATACTCGCCGACCCGTACCTATTATGGCCACGCCGCAGACAAAAAAGCGAAGCGGAAGTAAGTCATGGGCAAGGAAAAGAACCCCCGCCGCGTGGCTGAAAACGAAGCAATGGCGAAAACCCGCATGCTTCGCACCAGCCCGCAGAAACTGAACCTGGTTGCGCAAATGATCCGCGGCAAGAAAGTTGAGAAGGCTCTGACCGACCTGACTTTCTCGAACAAGCGTGTCGCGCAGGACGTCAAGAAGTGCCTGCAATCCGCAATCGCGAATGCCGAAAACAACCACAACCTGGACGTTGACGAGCTGATCGTCGCAGAAGCATGGGTTGGCAAGAACCTGGTCATGAAGCGCGGTCGTCCGCGTGCCCGTGGTCGTTTCGGCAAGATCATGAAGCCGTTCTCGGAGATCACCATCAAGGTGCGTCAAGTTGAGGAGCAAGCCTAATGGGTCATAAAGTAAATCCGATCGGCATGCGCCTGCAGGTCAACCGCACCTGGGACAGCCGCTGGTACGCCGACACCAAGGACTACGGTGATCTTCTGCTCGAAGACCTCAAGATCCGTGAGTTCATCAACAAAGAGTGCAAGCAGGCCGGTATCGCCCGTGTGATCATCGAACGTCCGCACAAAAAGTGCCGCGTTACGATCCACACAGCACGTCCGGGTGTCATCATCGGCAAGAAAGGCGCGGACATTGAAGTTCTGCGCAAGAAGATCGCCCTGATGACAGACAGCGAACTGCACCTGAACATCGTCGAAGTGCGCAAGCCCGAGCTTGACGCGCAGCTGGTTGCCGAGTCCATCGCTCAGCAGCTGGAACGTCGTGTTTCGTTCCGTCGCGCAATGAAGCGGTCGGTTCAGAATGCCATGCGCATGGGCGCCCTGGGTATCCGGGTGAACGTCGCTGGTCGTCTGGGCGGCGCTGAAATCGCACGGACCGAGTGGTACCGCGAAGGCCGCGTGCCTCTGCACACTCTGCGTGCCGACATCGATTACGCACATGCCGAAGCGATGACCCCCTACGGGATCATCGGGATCAAGGTCTGGATCTTCAAAGGTGAGATCATGGAGCACGATCCGCAGGCACGTGACCGTAAAGCACAGGAACTCCAGGACGGCCCTGCACCTCGTGGTGCTGGTGGCGGTCGTCGCTAAGGAGGGAAAGATATGCTTCAACCAAAGCGTACTAAATTCCGCAAGATGCACAAAGGCCGGATCAAGGGTCTCGCCAAAGGCGGCTCTGATCTGAACTTTGGCACCTACGGCCTGAAAGCTCTTGAGCCTGAGCGTGTAACTGCACGCCAGATCGAAGCTGCACGTCGTGCCATGACGCGTCACATGAAGCGTCAGGGTCGTGTTTGGATCCGCATCTTCCCCGACACTCCGGTCACTGCAAAGCCGATCGAAGTTCGTATGGGTAAAGGTAAAGGTTCGGTCGACCGCTGGGCATGCAAAGTCAAGCCCGGCCGCGTGATGTTCGAGATCGACGGCGTCAATGACGACATCGCCCGCGAGGCCCTGCGCCTGGCTGCGATGAAGCTGCCGATCAAGACCCGCGTCGTGGTTCGCGAAGACTGGTAAGCGATCGGGGCTTAGGCCCTGTTCGTGACAAGATTGACCCTCGTCGGGAAACCGACGGGGGTTTTCTGTTGCGCTTGTGAAATTAAGGGCCGCAAAAACCGTCGACCTCGTCTCACTGCGCCCCTAGGCTGCCCGGTAGAAATGGGAGGGCCCTGTGGTTCAGTTGCGCAAAAAAATGTTCGTCAAGGAAATCATAACCACCGATCAGTTGGGCCAGCCCTGCGATCCGATCAGCCGGGTTGCTGCGCTGGCGGTGTTCACGAACCCTCTGGCCAGCTGTCAGGCGGATGACCTTTCAGAGTTGTTTGAGATTGGTGCGCTTCTTGGCCCGGACCTCGCTTCCGAAGCGATATCCCAACTAGACGGTGCTCCGGTATCCTACGGCAAGGCAGCGATCATCGGCATAAACGGCGATCTTGAACAGGGCGGGGCGGTGATCCATCCCAAGCTTGGCGCGCCCATGCGCGCGGCAGCTGGCGGAGGAGACGCCGTGATCCCTTCGAACGCTAAGCTGGGCGCGCCGGGTTGCGCGATTGATCTGCCGCTGGGGCACAAGGACAACCCTTGGTCGTTCGACCATTTCGACACGATGACGTTGAACATCCCGGACGCACCTAAACCGGATGAGATCGTTCTGTGCCTTGCCTATGCCGATGGCGGTCGCCCGATCCCACGCTGTGGCAAAGGGCCCGTCAAAGGCTAATCGACTGGCCTTGCCGAAAACACTGGGGTATGCCCGGCCCATGGCACAGATTGAATCACTCTTCGTAACCCGTCTCTACCGCGCGTCCGTCTCCGAGTTCGATCCGAAGATCGACGCTCAGGAATTGGAAAGCTCATGCCTTGTCATCGCCGAGGATGATGAGGCCGGACAGGAATGGTGTGAAGAAAACGGCTATCCCGGCTACACCAGTTACGCCTCGCTGACCGATTTGCCGTGGCGGTTTCCGATCTTTGCCGATTTAGTCGCTGCGCTAGACCAGCACGTCGCCGCCTTTGCCAAGGATCTTGAGTTCGATCTGGGCGAGGGCGCGCTGAAGCTGGAAGACCTGTGGATCAACATCCTGCCCGAGGGCGGAATGCACTCCAGCCACCTGCACCCGCACAGCGTGATCTCGGGCACGACCTATGTGGCTATGCCCGAAGGCGCGAGCGCACTGAAACTGGAAGACCCCCGCTCAGGCCGGATGATGGCCGCGCCAACGCGGGTCAAAGGCGGGCGGCGGGATTTGCAGCCGTTCATCTATATGAAGCCGCAAGTCGGGGACGTGCTGCTTTGGGAAAGCTGGCTGCGCCACGAAGTGCCAATGAACATGGCCGAAGAAGAACGCATCAGCGTCAGCTTCAACTACAAGTGGGAATAACGTCGAAAGCGTGACGTCCCACGCTTATTGAAAAAGGGGCTCATCTGATTGAGCGGCTGTCTTCAGTTCTCCGATCATACGGTCGACGAAGGCCACTTGGGTGTGGGGCGACAAAAAGGTTTTGCGGCCAATTCCGATGACGTCAAATTCAACGTGCACGGGGCTGCCGTCCCGGAACACCAACCCGGTTTCCAAAATCTGACGGCGGATATTGTCTGAAACGTTGACGATGGAATCAACGTAATGACCATGAGTGGCGATGCCGAAGATTCCCCGTCCGAAATAGGTGATCATCGGCGCATGATCGCAAAGTGCGTCTGAGATGCACTCAGCGATATCGGTCACTTCGTCAATAAATTCCTGTGATGTGCATCTTTCATAGATGGACGCGATATTTGTAACTGTCAGGATTTGCAGCTTGGTCGCACGGAACTTCAGCCTGCCAAGATGCGTCAGGTAGTTTTCAAAAGAATGTACTTTTAGAACCCCATCTACATCGTCGATTGTTATTGCGTCGCTGAGGGCAACGGCTTTGGTCATGTTTTGCGAAGTCGTGTCAAGTCGTTCAACACGCGCCGATGACTGCAATGCGTGCTTGATGCGTAGTTGCAGGTCATCGAAGTCCACCGGCTTGTTTACATAATCTGTCGCCCCTGCGGCAAAGGCATCGTCAACATGTTTCTTGTCGGACATCGCAGTGACCATGATGATCGGCGCATAGCGATAGTCAGGCAAAGATCGAATCCGGCGGCATAGCTCGACCCCGGTCATTTTGGGCATTTGAATGTCCAGAAGGAACAAATCAAACGGACGGTCAGCGTGAGCGATTTTTTCCAAGCCCTGAATCGCGGACGATGCTGTCTCTACAGTGAAACTTCCATTCGAGGCCAGCCCAAGCGAAAGCACCTTTAAGATGTCCATATCGTCGTCGACTAAAAGAACTCTCATTGCAAACCTCCTGTATGGTTGGCGGTCTTTGGCTGAACTCAAATTTGGTTAGTTCTATGTGGCCACAAATGGATGCGACGCTGAATGCTGTTTTGAAAGTCAGTGCAACTTAAAGTGTTGTCGCTTTAAGATGGTACCGTCAAAATTGCCGAACTGAAAAGATGTATTTCAGGCATAGCACCTGCCATTGCGGATTTTCTTATCACTATCGGGTGAAAAGGCCATGCAGATCGCCATCACGACAGACGGGGTGAGTGGGAGAATGAGCTTTCCCTTGCAAGCTATCCGCTAATACCTTGCGCGGCAGCATACTGCGGTCTCTTGGTGTTATCATGCATCCGCTATGTCCAAGGTGGCATGCTCAGGGGTCGTCTGGTCTTTAAGGTTAAAAGGCAGGCCGTTAGGCCTGCCTTACGTGTTTATTCGGCGATGATCTCGCCCGAGGGGCGGGGGGTCGTCGCCGTCTCGGCCGGCAGCACCGGATAAGTTACTTCAGGCAAAGTGCCGGTCAGGCTTTCCAGAAGGGCAACGATCTGGTTGGCTTCGTTGTCGCCCAGTTCCTCACCCAGTTGCGACTCGGCCATGATCTGAACCGCGACTTTCAGGTCCCATACTTTGCCTGAGTGGAAATAGGGCGCAGTCAATGCGACGTTCCGCAAAGGTGCCGCGCGGAACACATATTCGTCGTCCACAGTCTCGGTCACGGCAAAGCGGCCTTTATCGCCGACGGGCAGAACATCCGCGCCGGGTTTTTCGATCAGACCGAAGGGGTAGTACCCGCTGCCGCCGACATTGACGCCCGAGTGGCAGGCGGCGCAGCCCATGTCCATGAATTGGGACAGACCGGCCAGCTGCTCTTGGGTCATGGCGTTGTCGTCACCGTTCAACCAGGCGTCGAACGGGGCAGGAGTGATAAGGGTGGCTTCGAATGCTTCGATGGCCTTGGCAAAATTGTCAAAGTTTACCGGGTCTTCTTCACCTTCGAATGATTCAGAGAACCACTCCACATATTGCGGCATCGAATTTAGCGTTTGCACCAGATTATCCGGTGTGTTGGCCATTTCGACACCGGCCTGAACCGGACCTTTCGCCTGCGCGGCCAAGTCTTCGGCGCGCCCATCCCAGAACTGCGCTTCGTTGAAAACCGAGTTCAGGGCAGTGGGGGAGTTGCGCGGGCCACGTTGCCAGCCGTGCCCGATCGAGGTTTCAAGGTTGTCGTCCCCGCCGGTCGCCAGATTGTGGCATGAGTTGCACGAGAACACACCCGATGCGGACATGCGCGGATCGAAGAACAAGGCTTTGCCCAACTCGATCTTTTCAACAGTGATCGGGTTATCATTCACTGCAGGTACGGTCGAAGGCAGGGGTTCGAAAATATCAAGCGCTTCGTTGCGCAAGTCATTCGCCTGAGCACCTGTAGCCAGGACCGCGATCATTGCTGCATGAGTGAGGCCGGATTTCAGTTTCATTGTTAGCTCCAATAACTGTAATCTCCCTGCTGAACTATTTAGTTTACTTTGAGTCAGGCACTTTGATTTAGATCAATTCTAAATTGGCTGCGCGACACATTTTTAGAATTCATCTAATTTACCCTAATGTTCTCTTAGAAACGGGGAAATACCGGTGGCATGTTTGCCGGTATTCGGGCAGCCCGGACGTGTTAGTTGGCTGAAGGACTCGCCGAAGTCTGACAACTGTCGATAGCTCAAACTTCCTCTTGCCACCTATCCCCTAAACCCTTATACGGCGGCATCCTGCGATCTCCCGGCGTTGTCGGGCGATTCGTATGTCTATCATTCATCCACCAGGTCCAAGGTGACCCTATCAGGGGGCCTTCTGGTGTTTTGAGCAAAGGAAAAAGGCGATGAACGCCCAAGAACTGCGTGACAAGACCCCGGACCAGCTCCGCGAGGAACTGGCCAACCTGAAGAAAGAAAGCTTTAACCTGCGCTTTCAACAGGCAACCGGTCAGCTGGAAAACACTGCCGGCATCAAAGCGGCCCGCCGCAATGCCGCCCGTGTCAAAACCATTCTGAACGAAAAGGCCGCTGCTGCGGCATCCGAGGAGTAATCAGATGCCCAAGCGTATCCTGCAAGGCACCGTGACCAGCGACGCCAACGAACAGACTGTAACCGTTCAGGTAGAGCGCCGCTTTACACATCCGGTTCTGAAGAAAACCATCCGTAAGTCCAAAAAATACCGGGCTCACGATGAAAAGAACGCCTTCAAGGTCGGCGACACCGTACGCATCATCGAATGCGCGCCGAAATCGAAGACGAAACGTTGGGAAGTTCTGGAAGCGTAAGCCTCCGGGATTTTCCCATTTGTCGAAACCCTGGGGGATCTAACGAGACCAGCCCCCACAGGTCGGGAGAAACCACATGATCCAGATGCAGACCAATCTGGATGTCGCTGACAACTCCGGCGCACGCCGAGTTCAGTGCATCAAGGTCCTGGGTGGTTCCAAGCGTAAATACGCCTCCGTCGGCGACATCATTGTCGTCTCGGTGAAGGAAGCCATCCCGCGCGGCCGCGTAAAGAAAGGTGACGTCCGTAAGGCCGTCGTCGTACGCACCGCCAAGGAAGTCCGTCGCGAAGACGGCACCGCGATCCGTTTCGATCGCAACGCCGCCGTCATCCTGAACAACAACAACGAGCCCATAGGTACCCGTATCTTTGGCCCCGTTGTTCGCGAACTGCGCGGCAAGAACTTCATGAAAATCATCTCGCTGGCTCCGGAGGTGCTGTAATCATGGCTGCTAAACTCCGCAAAGGCGACAAGGTCGTCGTGCTGGCCGGCAAGGACAAGGGCAAAGAGGGAACCATTTCCTCGGTTGACCCCAAAGCCGGTAAAGCTGTTGTCGATGGCATCAACATCGCCATCCGCCACACCCGCCAGACCCAGAACTCGCAAGGTGGTCGCCTGCCTCAGGCAAACCCGATCGAGCTGTCGAACCTGGCACTGCTGGACAAAAACGGCAAAGCAACTCGCGTTGGCTTCCGCATGGAAGGTGACAAGAAGGTCCGCTTCGCCAAGACCACAGGGGACGTGATCGATGCTTGATAACGCAACCTACACCCCGCGTCTGAAAGCTCAGTACGTTGAAACCATCCGTGCCGCTCTGAAAGAAGAGTTCGGCTATAAGAACAACATGCAGCTGCCTAAGCTGGAAAAAATCGTTCTGAACATCGGTTGTGGTGCTGAGGCCGTCAAAGACTCGAAGAAAGCGAAAGCTGCTGTCGAAGATCTGACTGCAATTGCTGGTCAACAGGCCGTTGCAACCAAGGCGAAGAAGTCGATCGCGGGTTTCCGCGTCCGTGAAGACATGCCGCTGGGCGCGAAAGTGACCCTGCGCGGTGACCGGATGTACGAATTCCTGGATCGTCTGATCACCATCGCGCTGCCGCGCGTTCGTGACTTCCGCGGTGTTAAGCCTTCTTTCGATGGCCAGGGCAACTTTGCCATGGGCATGAAAGAGCACATCGTGTTCCCGGAAATCGACTTCGACAAGGTCGACGAGGTCTGGGGCCTGGATATCGTAATTGCCACCACAGCGAAAACCGACGCTGAAGCGAAGAGCCTGTTGAAAGCATTCAACATGCCGTTCAACGCGTAAGCGCCGGGAGGATTGAGACATGGCTAAAAAAGCAATGATCGAACGCGAGAAGAAGCGCGAACGCCTGGTGGCCAAATATGCCGCAAAGCGTGCCGAGCTGAAAGAAATCGCGAATGACGAGAGCCGCCCGATGGAAGAGCGTTTCAAAGCGCGTCTGAAACTGGCGAAACTGCCGCGCAACAGCTCGGCTACCCGTCTGCACAACCGCTGTCAGCTGACCGGTCGTCCCCACGCTTACTACCGTAAGCTGAAGGTCAGCCGTATTGCGCTGCGCGAGCTGGGTTCTGCTGGTCAGATCCCCGGCATGGTGAAATCGAGCTGGTAAGGGAGACATAGATATGAATGATCCTATCGGCGATATGCTCACCCGTATCCGCAACGCGCAAATGCGCGGCAAGTCCACCGTTTCCACCCCGGCTTCCAAGCTGCGCGGTTGGGTTCTGGACGTGCTGGCGGACGAAGGTTACATCCGTGGCTATGAAAAGACGACCGGTGAAAACGGTCATCCGGCCATCGAAATCAGCCTGAAATACTACGAAGGCACCCCTGTCATTCGCGAACTGAAGCGGGTCTCGAAGCCCGGTCGCCGCGTGTACATGGGCGTCAATGACATCCCGCAGGTCCGTCAGGGTCTGGGTGTGTCGATTGTCAGCACTCCGAAAGGTGTGATGTCGGACGCAAACGCTCGCTCCAACAATGTTGGCGGCGAAGTGCTCTGCACCGTCTTCTAAGGAGGTCTGCAATGTCTCGTATTGGTAAAAAACCGGTCGAGCTGCCCAGCGGCGTTACCGCCTCTGTGTCCGGCCAGACCATCGAAGTGAAAGGTCCGAAAGGCACCCGCAGCTTCACCGCCACCGACGACGTTACGCTGTCGGTAGAAGACAACGTGGTCAAGATCGACCCCCGTGGCATGTCCAAGCGTGCCCGCCAGCAGTGGGGCATGAGCCGCACCATGGTTGCCAACCTGGTAACCGGTGTGACCCAAGGCTTCAAAAAAGAGCTGGAGATCCAGGGTGTTGGTTACCGGGCTCAGATGCAGGGCAATACCCTGAAGCTGAACCTGGGTTACAGCCACGATGTTGATTTCACTGCTCCGGAAGGTGTCACCATCACCGCGCCGAAGCAGACCGAGATCGTTGTGGAAGGTATCGACCAGCAGCAGGTGGGCGAAGTCGCGGCCAAAATCCGCGAATGGCGCCGTCCCGAGCCTTATAAAGGCAAGGGCATCCGCTATAAGGGCGAGTTCATCTTCCGCAAGGAAGGCAAGAAGAAGTAAGGACGCAGACAATGGCAAACAGCAAAAGAACCCTGTTTCTGAAGCGCCGCCTGCGCGTTCGGAACAAACTTCGCAAAGTCAACGCGGGCCGCGTACGCCTGTCGGTTCACCGTTCGAACAAGAACATCAGCGTTCAGCTGATCGACGACGTTCGTGGCGTGACCCTGGCCGCAGCCTCGACCCTGGAAAAAGATCTGGGTGTTGTTGGCAAGAACAACGTCGAAGCGGCCACCAAAGTGGGTGCGGCCATCGCCGAGCGTGCCAAGAAGGCAGGCGTCGAAGAGGCCTATTTCGATCGTGGTGGCTTCCTGTTCCACGGCAAGGTGAAGGCAGTCGCTGACGCCGCGCGTGAAGGTGGTCTGAAGATCTAAGACTTGCGGGCAGCTTGGCGGCTGCCCCGATGATCCGGGGGCCCTGACGTTAGTCGGGGCTCACTTGGATTGAAGAAAACGGCGCCGTATGCGCAACATGAGAAAAGGGATGCCAAATGGCAGAACGTGAAAACCGTCGGGGCCGTGGCCGCGACCGTGAAGAAGCACCGGAATTTGCAGATCGTCTGGTCGCAATCAACCGCGTTTCGAAAACCGTAAAAGGTGGTAAGCGCTTTGGCTTCGCCGCTCTGGTGGTTGTAGGCGATCAGAAAGGCCGCGTCGGCTTTGGCAAAGGTAAAGCGAAAGAAGTACCTGAGGCCATCCGTAAGGCGACTGAGCAAGCCAAGCGTCAGATGATCCGCGTGCAACTGCGCGAAGGTCGTACTCTGCACCACGATATCGAGGGCCGTCACGGCGCTGGTAAAGTGGTTATGCGCACCGCACCTGAAGGTACTGGTATCATCGCCGGTGGTCCGATGCGTGCCGTGTTCGAAATGCTGGGCGTTAAGGACGTTGTGTCCAAGTCGCTGGGCTCGCAGAACCCGTACAACATGATCCGCGCCACCATCAACGGCCTGCAGAAAGAGCAAAGCCCGCGTTCGGTCGCCGCACGTCGTGGCAAAAAAGTTGCTGACATCCTGCCCAAGCGGGACGAAGCACCGGCTGAAGCCGAAGCGTAAGGAGTAGCGTACCATGGCAAAAACCATCGTCGTCAAGCAGATCGGTTCCCCGATCCGCCGCCCCGCCGAACAGCGCGCAACCCTGATCGGTCTGGGCCTGAACAAGATGCACCGCACCCGTGAACTGGAAGATACCCCTTCGGTCCGCGGCATGGTCAACAAGATCCCGCATCTGGTTGAGATCATCGAAGAGCGCGGCTAAGCGCGACTCTTTCAGAAGTTCTTGAAACGCCCTCGACAGTGTCGAGGGCGTTTTCTTTGTTTTAATGATTGTTTGCTTTGTACCCGGACCCTCTGCACCATAAAACCTGAAAATCTCCGATACTTCAGACCTTTAACTGCCGTTAATGCAACTATTGTGAGTGCCTTAAGGATAGGCATTCGGGGTTAAGTATCAAAGTGATGCGCGGTGTTTTGATTGGATTGAGCTGTGTGGCGGGCACTCTCGTGATAGTCGGGTTTCTTGGCCAGTTTCACAGAGTTCCCGACACAATTTCGATAGGACGGCCGTTTTTCGGCCTTTTCTGTATTGCCGGTATGTTCGCTGCAAGGCCATTTTGGCTTAAGGTGGCCTTCGCGTTCGTTGTTGCCGCAGCGTTCTTTACGGCGGTAAGGCTTCTTTTACCTCAACAGCCGGGCGGTGACCTAAAGGTTTACGCGAAAAATCTGTGGTTCGCTAATACCGAAATTCCGGTTTTGGTGGACGATATTGAAGCAACGGGTGCAGACGCTGTAATGCTGCAGGAGGTTTCTGATAGAAATATAGAAGTTCTAAGTCTGCTGGAAAAAAGTTACCCGTATCAACACTTTTGCAGGTTTTCGAGTTGGAGTGGGATCGCGTTGGCGTCACGTCATCCGATCCAAGGCGAGCCTATTTGCTCGAACTCACGTGCTATTGCAGCCGTGCCAGTTGTTATCGAGAATTCAAAGGTCTGGTTAGTGTCTGTTCATATCCCTTGGCCCTGGCCCCATGACAGCCTCAATAACGAAATAGATGCCGAAAGAGTTCTGACCGATCTCGATGGCGCTCTCGTCATTGCTGGTGATTTCAACTCCATGCCATGGTCTGGACGTGTTGGACGGATAGCATCGCTAACGAACACACGGCTTGCCGGGCCAGTTCGACCCACATTTAAACTTCGACATGTACCGCTGCCGCTTGATTTTGTTTTGGCACCGGGAGGCGGGTCTCAGGAAATACGGCCTTTATTCGGTTCTGACCACGCCGGAGTATTGGCGAACATCAGGCTTTGGGTGCCGTAGATGTTTCTTTGAACGAAATTTATTGCAGGACAGGATTGTCAGACACGGGACCGACTATCACCGCGAAATTGGGAAAAAAGCTATACGGCCATTCCGCCAACGCATACCGGATAGACCGAAACATCCGTTGTTAGCGATACCCGTCCTCCTTATCTGAACGCTGTCCCAAACAGGAACGCAAACAGTATCCCGAGGAATTCGCCTTGGGCTCAGAAAGGAAACGAACCATGGCTAACACAGCAACATTTACTCGCGAGGGCTTTGGCCTGAGCGCCCGCATCGCAACGCTCGTCGCCCGCGTTAAAGAGGCATATGCCCTGCGCGCCGAGTACAACCGCACCTATTCCGAGCTTCAGGGTCTGAGCGACCGTGAATTGAACGACATTGGTGTGCGTCGTTGTGACATCAAGGATATCGCACGCGAACACGCGTATTGCTCCTAACCAAAACGCGAACACGCGAAGGCTTTGATCAGGAGGCGCCGGCAGGCGCCTCTTTGCGTTTGGGTGATTAGTTTGACACGATGGCGTTGAAATCGGACTTCCTGCGTTGCAGCCCGCGCAATGATCCGCCAAACACGTTGCGAATTAGGGACGAATGAAGGGCTGGACAGGGTGACAGAATTCCAGATTGGCATGCTGTGGGTCGATGGCCCGCTAAGCTACCTCGAGCAGCTCTGCATCAAGTCTTTCTTGGATGTTGGGCAACCCGTCCGTCTTTACACCTACGGGACAGTTTCAAATGTCCCTGACGGGGTCGAGCAACGTGATGCGCGAGAAGTTTTGCAGGATAGCGAATTCGTTACCCATGGTCGAACCGGCAGTCCTGCACCTCATGCTGACAAATTTCGCTACAGAATGCTGGCGCAGGAACCGGACCTGATTTGGGCTGACACGGATGCGTATTGCATCAAACCCTTCGAAACAGAGACCGGGCATTACTACGCGTATCTTGAAGGAACGATGGGAATTGGCGTCCTCAAATTACCGCCAGACAGCGAGGCGCTGGCGTTGCTGAACGAATTCACGCAGGATCCGTTTCGCATCCCGCCCTGGTTGCCAAAACGACACAGACAAACGTTGCAGGCCGCACTGGACAGTGGCTCTCCAATAAATGTACCCGAGGAATATTGGGGCGCTTGGGGGCCGGGTGCTGTTTTATGGGCGCTGCACACCTCCGGAGAAATCCGTTACGCACTGCCAGAGCATGTCTTTTACCCGGTCAATTTTACCCGGAGGCGGGCTCTTGCCCGACCAGATGTTGATCTGTCGCCCTATCTCAAGGACGATACGGTATCGATCCATTTTTACGGCAGGCGGATGAGGTCGATTTTGCGCAACCGTTTCGGAGGAGTCCCTGATCCGAACAGTTTAGTCGGGCAGTTGGTTGAAAAACACGGTATCGACCCGGCGGCAGCGCCCATTTTAGACACGTGAAATACGGGTTGCCCTGACAACAAACTTGCATAGATCGGCGCAACGCTGTATCGGGCTGCGGTGGCCTTGTGGCCATGAGAATCAAAACCAAGAAACGCCGCGTTTGGCCCATCACGCTTCGGGGGTCACATCCGGCTAAGGAGAAGCGAAATGAAACTGAATGAATTGCGCGACAATCCCGGCGCCGCACCGAAACGGACCCGCGTTGGCCGTGGTCCGGGTTCCGGCAAAGGTAAAATGGGTGGCCGTGGTATCAAAGGCCAGAAATCCCGCTCGGGTGTGGCCATCAACGGCTACGAAGGCGGCCAGATGCCTTTGTATCAGCGTCTGCCCAAGCGTGGCTTCAACAAGCCGAACCGTAAGGAATTCGCCGTTATCAACCTGGGCCTGATCCAGAAATTCGTTGACGCCGGCAAGCTGGACGCATCGGCTGCGATCACCGAGGATGCGTTGGTCGCATCCGGTCTGGTTCGTCGCAAGCTGGACGGCATCCGCGTACTGGCCAAAGGCGAAATCAGCGCCAAAGTGAACCTGGAAGTAACCGGTGCTTCGAAATCTGCCGTTGCGGCAGTCGAGAAAGCGGGCGGATCACTGACGGTCACAAAAGCCGCTGCGGCAGAGTAAGCGCTTGTGAGCGGGCAAAGACCCGCTTACATAGACATCAGAGTTTTCCAAGACGCCGCCCGAGCCGGAAAACGGTTCCGGGCGGTGTTTTCATAAGAGAGACCGATTTATGGTATCAGCAGCAGAACAAATGGCAGCCAACACAAGCTGGTCTGCCCTTGGGAAAGCCACCGATCTGCGCAACCGCATCCTGTTCACGCTTGCATTGCTGATCGTCTACCGTCTGGGCACCTTCATTCCGGTTCCAGGCATCGACGGCCAAGCACTGCGCGAGTTCATGGAGCAAGCGGGGCAGGGCATCGGCGGCATGGTTTCGATGTTTACCGGCGGGGCGCTGGGGCGCATGGGTATCTTTGCCCTCGGCATCATGCCCTACATTTCAGCTTCGATCATCGTGCAGCTGCTGACATCTATGGTTCCCGCGCTCGAACAGCTCAAGAAAGAGGGCGAGCAGGGACGCAAGAAAATCAACCAATATACTCGTTTCGGCACCGTGGCGCTGGCCACCGTTCAGGCTTATGGTCTGGCGGTGTCGCTGGAATCGGGCGATCTGGCGACCGATCCGGGCCTGTTCTTCCGCCTGTCGACCATGATCACTTTGGTTGGTGGCACAATGTTCCTGATGTGGCTGGGTGAGCAGATCACCGCACGCGGCATCGGCAACGGTATCTCTCTGATCATTTTCGTGGGCATCATTGCCGAAGTTCCGGCTGCTCTGGCACAGTTCTTTGCTTCGGGCCGCTCGGGCGCGATCAGCCCTGCTGTGATCATCGGTGTGATCGTGATGGTGATTGCCGTGATTACCTTTGTGGTCTTCATGGAACGCGCTTTGCGCAAGATCCATATCCAATACCCACGCCGTCAGGCCGGTATGAAGATCTATGAGGGCGGCTCGAGCCACCTGCCGGTCAAAGTGAACCCTGCGGGCGTGATCCCGGCGATCTTTGCAAGCTCGCTGCTGCTGCTGCCGGTGACGATTTCGACCTTCTCGTCGGGCGCAACCAACGGGCCGGTGATGTCGTGGCTGCTGGCCAACTTTGGCCCCGGTCAACCGCTGTACCTGCTGTTCTTCGCCTCGATGATCGTGTTCTTTGCCTATTTCTACACGTTCAACGTGTCGTTCAAACCGGACGATGTGGCGGACAATCTGAAAAAGCAGAACGGTTTTGTGCCGGGTATTCGACCAGGCAAGAAAACCGCCGAGTATCTGGAATACGTGGTCAACCGCGTGCTGGTTCTGGGTTCGGCCTATCTGGCGGCGGTCTGTCTGTTGCCTGAAATTCTTCGGGGCCAGTTTGCCATCCCGTTCTATTTCGGCGGTACCTCGGTTCTGATTATCGTCTCTGTGACAATGGACACGATCCAACAAGTCCAGAGCCACCTGCTGGCGCATCAATACGAAGGGCTTATTGAAAAGTCCCAACTGCGTGGCAAAGGTAAGAAACGCGGCAGGAAGGGACCCGCTCGTCGATGAACATCATTCTTCTCGGCCCCCCGGGGGCAGGTAAAGGAACGCAAGCGCGTCACCTGGTTGAAACCCGCGGCATGGTCCAGCTGAGCACTGGCGACATGCTGCGCGAGGCCAAGGACAGCGGCACCGAAATGGGCAACCGCGTGGCCGAGGTGATGGCTAAGGGCCAGCTTGTGACCGATGAGATCGTGATCGGCCTGATCCGCGAAAAGTTGGAACAAGGCGCTGAAGGCGGGTTCATCTTTGACGGTTTCCCGCGCACTCTGGCCCAAGCCGATGCGCTGGGTGAGCTGCTGGACAGCACCGGCGAGACGTTGGACGCGGTCATCGCGATGGAAGTGAACGATGACGCGCTGGTCGCGCGTATCACGGCTCGATCAACCTGCGGCGGTTGCGGTGAAGTCTATAACGACATAACCAAACCGATCCCGGCGGATGGAAAGTGTTCGAACTGCGGCAAGGAAGGTGACTTCAAGCGCCGCGCGGACGATAATGAGGAAAGCCTCAAGACCCGTCTGATGGAGTATTACAAGAAAACCTCGATGCTGATCGGCTATTACCACGCCAAGGGCAACCTGTCCTGGGTCGATGGTCTGGGCGAGATTGACGAGGTTCAGGGCGCGATTGCAGCCGCATTGGACGCCTGACCTGACCCGCATTTGAATATGGGCTTGACGGCACCGCCAAAAGCCCATATCGACCCCCATCCCCAAGGGGAATCAAGACCGCGTGCGGGATTCGTCCCAACCGCCCCGACCACCTCGAATAATGCTGAACCCTCTGGCGACACTGCCACGGTAAAGCGTTGTGAAAAAAGGTTCTGGAGTTACGGAACCGCAACGAAAAGGAAAGTGACACGTGGCACGTATTGCCGGCGTAAACATCCCGACTGCAAAGCGGGTACCTATCGCCCTCACATATATCACCGGAATCGGCAACACCTCGGCCAAAGCGATCTGCGAAGCCGTGGGCATTGAAGCGACCCGTCGCGTCAACGAACTGTCCGACGCCGAAGTTCTGAAAATTCGCGAGTATATCGACGAAAACTTCACCGTCGAAGGCGACCTGCGCCGCGAAGTTCAGATGAATGTCAAGCGCCTGATGGACCTGGGCTGCTATCGCGGTCTGCGTCACCGCCGCAACCTGCCGGTTCGCGGTCAGCGCACCCACACCAACGCTCGTACTCGCAAAGGCCCGGCAAAGGCCATTGCTGGTAAGAAGAAATAAGGGAGGGTCTGACTGATGGCACGTGATAAGACTCGCGTTAAGCGCAAAGAGCGTAAGAACATCGCATCGGGCGTCGCCCATGTGAACTCGACCTTCAACAACACCAAGATCCTGATCTCGGACGTACAAGGCAACGCCATCTCGTGGTCGTCTGCCGGTACCATGGGCTTCAAAGGGTCGCGGAAATCGACACCCTACGCCGCTCAGATGGCTGCAGAAGATGCAGGCAAAAAGGCGCAGGAACATGGCGTCAAGACGCTGGAAGTCGAAGTTCAGGGCCCCGGTTCGGGTCGTGAATCGGCTCTGCGCGCGCTGGCTGCTGTGGGCTTCAACATCACGTCGATCCGCGACGTGACGCCGATTGCTCACAATGGCTGCCGCCCGCCGAAACGTCGCCGCGTCTAAGCGATTTTGAATTGAGCTGGGGCTGTGTTTTTGCACGGCCCCAGCACGTCATTTTGAACCTCGGGCGTCTGCACCTTGTTGGTCATGGGGCGCGGACAGGAATGGAGGGATTACATGATCCACAAGAATTGGGCAGAATTGATCAAGCCAACCCAGCTGGACGCCAAGCCGGGAAACGATCCTGCGCGTCAGGCAACGCTGGTTGCTGAGCCGCTGGAGCGTGGCTTTGGTTTGACTCTGGGTAACGCGCTGCGCCGCGTTCTGATGAGCTCGCTGCAAGGTGCGGCCATCACCAGCGTCCAGATCGACAACGTTCTGCATGAGTTTTCGTCGGTCGCAGGTGTCCGCGAAGACGTCACCGACATCATCCTGAACCTTAAAGGCGTGTCGCTGCGCATGGAAGTCGAAGGCCCTAAGCGCCTGTCGATCAATGCCAAAGGCCCTGCCGTTGTCACCGCAGGTGACATCAGTGAAAGCGCCGGTATCGAGGTTCTGAACCGCGATCACGTCATCTGTCACCTGGATGATGGCGCCGACCTGTTCATGGAACTGACGGTCAACACCGGTAAGGGTTACGTCTCGGCTGAGAAGAACAAGCCCGAAGATGCACCCATCGGCCTGATCCCGATCGACGCGATCTATTCGCCGGTCAAGAAGGTTGCCTATGACGTTCAGCCGACCCGTGAAGGTCAGGTTCTGGACTATGACAAGCTGACCCTGAAGATCGAAACCGACGGTTCAATCACACCCGAGGACGCGCTGGCCTATGCGGCTCGTATCCTGCAGGATCAATTGTCGATCTTCGTCAACTTCGACGAGCCGGAATCGGCTGGCCGCCAGGACGAGGACGATGGTCTGGAGTTCAACCCGCTGCTGCTGAAGAAAGTGGACGAGTTGGAACTGTCGGTCCGTTCGGCAAACTGCCTGAAGAACGACAACATCGTTTACATCGGCGATCTGATCCAGAAGACCGAAGCCGAGATGCTGCGCACCCCGAACTTCGGCCGCAAATCGCTGAACGAGATCAAAGAAGTGCTGTCCGGCATGGGTCTGCACCTCGGCATGGATGTAGAGGACTGGCCGCCCGACAATATCGAAGATCTGGCGAAGAAATTCGAAGACGCGTTCTAAGCGCGTCTTCCCCAATGCCCGGGCTGCCGGGGACTGTATGGGCGATGATGCCCCAAGGAGAGCCGGTGACACGCATCGCCGGCCAGACAAAGCAAAAACGCAAGATAGGAATTGAACAATGCGTCACGCACGTGGTTACCGCCGCCTGAACCGTACTCATGAGCACCGCAAGGCTCTGTTTGCAAACATGGCTGGCTCGCTCATCGAGCATGAGCAAATCAAAACAACTCTGCCCAAGGCAAAAGAACTGCGCCCGATCATCGAAAAGCTGGTCACTCTGGGCAAGCGCGGCGACCTGCACGCGCGCCGTCAGGCCGCAGCTCAGCTGAAAGAAGACAAAGATGTCGCCAAGCTGTTCGAAGTTCTGGGACCCCGCTATGCCGAGCGTCCGGGCGGTTATGTCCGCATCCTGAAAGCCGGTTTCCGCTATGGTGACATGGCTCCGATGGCGATCATCGAATTCGTGGATCGCGACGTCGACGCCAAAGGTGCAGCCGACAAGGCTCGCGTTGCCGCCGAAGAGGCCGCAGACGAAGAATAAGAAAGCTTCGCTTTCTGACTTTGGCCCCTGCGTCCCAGACGCGGGGGTTTTTCTTTTTAATTGCGCGATAAACCTAGCAGGTTTGCTTCCTGCGCTAAAACCGGAGCTTTTCGTGTCCGTTCGCATGTCCGTATTTGATGTTCAGGGCCTTGCCTTTGGTATCGTCATGACAAGCCTTAGCGTCGTTTTTTTTAAAGCGGCTGGTTTGGTGACAGGGCAAACTGCGGGTCTTGCGCTTTTGCTTTCCTATGTTTTGCCGATTGGATTTGGCCCTTTGTTCTTCTTGATCGGTATCCCGTTTCTGATACTGGCTTGGGTAAAACGCGGCCCAGTTTTTGCTATTCGGACGATTGTCGTGGTGATCGGGATTTCGACGCTTTCACAACTGTTGGGAAAAATAGTCATCTTCGAACGGCTTGACCCGCTGATCGCCGCTGTTCTTGGGGGTGCGTGTAGCGGCATGGGATTGATTGCTATCTTCCGCCACAATGCCTCGGCGGGCGGGATGACTATTCTGGGGATCATTCTGGAACATAAGACCGGCCTGAAGGCTGGGTGGTTCCAACTTTCGGTCGATGTCATGGTATTTTTGGCCTCGGCCTTTGTGCTTAGCCCGTCGCAACTGCTGTATTCCTTCCTTGGGGCTGTGATCACCAATATGGCAATCGTATGGAACTTCGACGTGGCCCAGAGCGGCACCGGGCGTCCCGGTTATGGTCGGTCTGCAAACTCATAGCGATCTTGCAAACGGTCGGTGTTGCGGACATATCAATCCGTAAACATCCATGAGGGTCACATGCTCCGCGCGCTTTTGCTTTGTCTGCCGTTTGCCCTGTTGCAAGCCCCCGCCCATGCTCAAACCAAAGTGCCGCAATCGCAGGCCGAGATCAGCTTAGGCTTTGCGCCGGTGGTCAAACAGGCCGCGCCTGCGGTGGTCAATATCTATGCCAAGATCGTGCGGCAGGGGCGGGCGAACCCGTTTTTCTCGGACCCGTTCTTTCAGGATTTTTTTGGCGGCGGGTTTAACGAGCCGCGACAGCGGGTACAGAACTCGTTGGGTTCGGGGGTGATCCTGTCTGACGACGGCTATGTGGTGTCAAATTACCACGTGGTCGGCACGGCGACAGAAATCCGTGTTGTCACCACCGACCGGCGCGAGTTCTCGGCGCAGGTGGTGCTGGGCGATAAGGAAAGCGACATCGCCATTTTGCGGTTGGAGGACGCTGAGCGGCTGCCTTACTTGCCGCTGCGCGATTCAGATCAGGTTGAGGTGGGTGAGCTTGCGCTCGCCATCGGCAACCCGTTTGGTGTGGGGCAGACGGTGTCTTCGGGCATCATCTCGGGTCTGGCGCGGACGGGCACGGCCACGGGCAATGCGCGGGGCTATTTCATTCAGACCGATGCGGCGATCAATCCGGGCAATTCAGGTGGGGCGCTGATTGATGTGAATGGTGATCTGATCGGGATCAATACCTCGATCCTGACGCGTTCGGGCGGATCGAACGGCATCGGCTTTGCGATCCCGGCCAATCTGGTGGCCGAATTCCTGCGGCAGGCGCAGGCAGGTAATGACCAGTTCGTCGGCCCTTGGGCTGGGATCTCGGGTCAACACATGAGCGCAGATATCGCGGAATCTCTGGGTATGGCGATCCCACAGGGCGTGGTGATTTCCAACCTCCACCCGCTCAGCCCCTTGGCTGAGGGCGGGTTGCGTGTAGGCGATGTGGTGACGCATGTGGACGGGGATGAAGTCAATTCCCCCGCCGAGATGAAGTTCCGCATGTCTGTTGCCGGCGTCGGTGGCACGTCGGTTTTGACCTTGTTGCGTGGTGGGACGCAGGATGAGGTCGAGGTTGCCCTGATCCCGGCCCCTGATACGCCCTCGGCGGATGAAACCACGCTGGATGATCGGACGGTGATGCCGGGGCTGGTGGTCTCGCGCGTCAACCCGGCGGTGATCGCCAAGATGGGCCTGCGGTTGACGGAAGCCGGCGTGGTTGTGTTGGATGCCGGGCGGTATGGCGGGCGCTCGGGGTTGCGCGTTGGGGACGTTCTTAACAGCATCAACGGCAACGCGATTGCCCATCCCGATGACGTAACCCGCGCGCTGACCGATCCGGGCCGCCGGGTTCAGTTTGAATTGCTGCGCGGTGGGCGATCGGTCTCGCTGCGGTTCCGGCTATGAGCGATCTGTTCGACACCGGGGGCGACCGACTTGCGCCGCCCGCGCATCGCCCTCTGGCCGACCGGCTGCGCCCGCAGACACTGGCCGAGGTGATCGGGCAGGAACAGGTGTTGGGCCCTGATGCGCCTTTGGGGGTGATGCTGGCCTCGGGCAGCTTATCCAGTCTGGTGTTCTGGGGGCCGCCGGGGGTGGGCAAGACCACCATCGCGCGGCTTTTGGCGCAGGAAACCGATCTGCATTTCGTTCAGATCAGTGCGATTTTTACCGGCGTTCCCGATCTGCGAAAGGTGTTCGAGGCCGCGAAAATCCGCCATCAGAACGGGCAGGGCACGCTGCTGTTCGTGGATGAGATTCATCGTTTCAACAAGGCCCAGCAGGATGGCTTCCTGCCCCATATGGAGGACGGCACGATCCTGCTGGTGGGGGCGACAACCGAGAACCCCTCGTTCGAGTTGAACGCCGCTGTGCTGAGCCGCGCGCAAGTGTTGGTGCTGGAACGCCTTGATTTGGCCGATCTGGAGCGTCTGACGCAGCGCGCCGAAAAGGAGCTGGGCAAGGCGCTACCTTTGACCGGGCCTGCACGTGACGCATTGCACGAGATGGCTGATGGCGACGGGCGGGCGTTGTTGAACCTAATCGAACAGATTGCGGCGTGGAAAGTCGATACTCCGCTGGATCGTGAGGTGCTGGCAACCCGCCTGATGCGGCGCGCGACGAAATACGACAAGTCGGGGGACGAGCACTACAACCTGATCTCGGCTCTGCACAAATCGGTGCGTGGCTCAGACCCGGATGCGGCGTTGTATTGGTTTGCCCGAATGCTGGAAGGGGGTGAAGACCCTCGCTATATCGCGCGGCGTCTGACCATCATGGCGGTCGAGGATATCAGCCTGGCCGATCCGCAGGCACAGGCTTTGGCGCTTCATGCGTGGGAAGTCTATGAACGGATTGGCAGTCCCGAAGGCGAATTGGCGCTGGCGCAGGCGGTGGTCTATTTGGCCTTGGCACCCAAATCGAACGGGGCCTATGCGGGCTACAAGGCTGCTCGCGAACTGGCGCGAAAATCGGGTAGCGAACCTCCACCCAAACATATCCTGAACGCACCGACTTCGTTGATGAAAGAACAGGGCTATGGTGCGGGCTATGCCTATGATCACGACGCCGAGGATGGATTTTCGGGCCAGAACTATTTTCCCGATGGCATGGACCGCCCGGACCTGTACCAGCCGGTCGAGCGCGGGTTCGAGCGAGAGTTGAAGAAACGTCTGGAGTATTTCGCCAAGCTACGGGCCCAACGCAATCGTTAGTGCCGCTGCGTCAAGGGCGACAGGGCGGTAAAATCGCGCTTGGCTTGGGTCATGAGAGTTCAGGGAGGAAGCTCATGACCGTATCCATAGACAAAACCGATGACGTCTGGACTATCATCCACGACCGCCCCGAGGCCCGGAATGCCGTGGACAATATCCATGCCGAGACGCTGGTCGACGCGTTTCTGGAATTTGAAGGCAGCCCGGCCAAGGTGGCTGTGTTCTGGGGCAAGGGCGGGAATTTCTGCGCTGGATGGGATCTGAAACTGGCAGCCACTCTCTCTGACCCGGATTTGCGTGAGGCATATTTTGACCGTCTGTCCTTTCCCATCGGCTCGGCGCCCTCGATGGTCGGGCCATTGGGGCCATCAAGGCTGGAGCTGTCCAAACCCGTCATAGGCGCGGTTGAGGGCGCGGCTGTGGCTGGCGGGATGGAGCTGGCGCTGTGGTGCGATATCCGCGTGATGGCGGAAACCGCATACCTGGGTGTCTATTGCCGCCGCTGGGGGATCACGCTCATGGATGGGGGTTCAGTCCGGTTGCCGCGCCTAGTCGGGCAGGGCAAAGCTTTGGAAATCGCTCTGACCGGTCGCAAGGTTGAGGCGCAGGAGTGCTACAATATCGGATTGGCCGAAAAGATCGTGCCGCATGGTCAGGCCCGCGCCGCAGCCGAGGCCATGGCGCATGAAATCGCCCGCTTTCCGCAAGAGGCGGTGCGAGCCGATCGTCGCTCGATCATCGAAACGCGGGGGATGCCGGTGCGCGAAGCGCTTAAGGTCGAATGGGCCAACGGGTTGGATGCGATCCGCCGCGAAGGCACCGCCGGGGCGAGCAGGTTCCGGGATGGGGCCGGGCGCGGGGGTGACTTTACCAATATCTGACCGGGTTGACTCTGCCGGTAAGTCACGCCACAGACGCGCATGTTTTCAATGGCACTGAATGGCACACAACCCGCGCGGATCCGGCGCGCGAAAGGGATATCGGCATGAGCGGCGTACAGATGATCACCGTGGCAGAAGGCGATGGCGACCAGCGGGTCGATCGGTGGCTGCGCCGCCTGTTTCCACATGTCAGCCAGGGCCGCATTGAAAAGATGTGCCGCAAGGGTGAGCTCCGCGTGGACGGCGGGCGGGTGAAAGCTGCGACCCGGCTTGAGGTCGGACAGGTCGTACGGGTGCCGCCGCTGCCCGATGCCGATCACAAACCGGCCGAGATCAAGCGACGCATTTCGGATGCGGATGCCAAGATGATCCAGTCCTGTGTGATCTACCGCGACGATCACGTGCTGGTGCTGAACAAACCGCATGGCCTGCCGGTGCAGGGCGGCAGCGGACAGACGCGGCACGTTGACTGCCTGTCCGAGGCGCTGCGCTTTGGTTATGACGAAAATCCGCGTCTTGTGCATCGGCTGGACAAGGACACATCCGGCGTTCTGCTGCTGGCCCGCACGCGCGAGGCCGCCAAGGGGCTGACGGCGGCCTTCCGGCATCGCGATACGCGCAAAATCTACTGGGCCTTGGTTGCAGGTGTGCCGACCCCTTATCTGGGTGAGATCAAGACTGGTCTGGTCAAGGCCGCCGGTCACGGCAAGCACGGCGAGGGTGAGAAAATGATCCCCGTCCACCTGAACGAGGTCAACGACACCCCCGGCGCGAAACGGGCGCATACGCATTATGCAACGCTCTACCGTGTGGCAGGGCGGGCGGCTTGGGTTGCGATGGAGCCGATCACCGGCCGCACTCACCAGCTTCGGGCGCATATGGCGGCGATTGGGCATCCGATCATCGGGGACGGCAAATACGGTGGCTCGGGTCAGGAAAACCTTGGCGATGGCTGGGGCGCACAGCTAGGCGGGATCATAAGCAAAAAGCTGCACCTACACGCGCGGCAGGCCTCGTTCGAACACCCGGTGACGCGCAAGACGATTACCGTGAAAGCCCCCTTGCCGGATCACATGAAACACAGCTGGGACACGTTCGGCTGGACCGAGGACCTGGCCGCCGACGACCCGTTCGAGGAACTGCAATGAACACACCGCTGCGTCTGGTGCTGTTCGACGTGGATGGCACTCTGGTTGACAGTCAGGGCAGCATCGTTGCCGCGATGACGGCCAGTTTCGACGCGCTGTCCTTGCCGGTGCCGGATCGCTCGGCGATCCTGTCCATTGTTGGCCTGTCGCTGCCCAAGGCGATGGCGCAGCTTGCGCCGCAGCATTCGGATGCGGATCAGGTGCGGCTGGTCGAGGGGTATAAACAGGCGTACCACGCACATCGGCTGGAACAGGGTATGGCGGGATCGCCGCTCTATCCCGGTGCCCGCGAGGTGATTGAGGCGTTGCACGCCATCCCCGAAGTTCTGCTGGGCGTGGCCACCGGGAAGTCTCAGCGCGGATTGGATGCGTTGATCGAAGGGCACGGGCTGCAGGGTTATTTTGTCACGCGGCAGGTGGCGGATCATCACCCCTCGAAACCGCACCCGTCGATGATTGACACCGCGCGGGCCGAGACGGGGGTTGAGGCAATCGATACCGTAATGATCGGCGACACCCGGTTTGACATGGACATGGCCACCGCTGCGGGCGTGCCCAGCGTTGGCGTCACCTGGGGTTATCACCCGCGCCCCGCGCTAGAGGCCGCGACAACCATCATTGAAACCTTTGACCAGTTGCCCAATGCGCTGGAACAAATCTGGACCTGAGACGATGAGCGACTGGAAACCCAAACGATTCTGGACCCAAAGCGCAGTAGTCGAGGCTGAAGGCGGCTTTACCGTCGAGCTGGATGGCCGCCGGGTGAAAACGCCCGCCAAGGCGGGTTTGATCGTGCCTACGCAGACCATGGCGCAGGAGATTGCCGCCGAGTGGGACGCGCAGGAAAAAGAAGTCGACCCGACCAACATGCCCTTCACCCGCTCTGCCAATGCGGCCATCGACAAGGTGCAGCATCAGCACGCCGAAGTTGCAGACATGTTGGCTGATTACGGCGATTCGGACTTGTTATGTTACCGTGCGACGCACCCGCAAGAGTTGCAGCAGTGGCAAGCCGAGCAATGGGACCCGGCGCTGGATTGGGCGGCAGAGACACTCGCCGCGCGTTTGGTGCCCGTTGCTGGTGTCTTGCACAGACCTCAGGACACGTCGACCCTGCAGAGCTTGAGGCAGCGTGTCCATGATTTCAATGACTTCCAGCTTGCAGCCTTCCACGATCTGGTCAGCCTGTCCGGGTCGCTGATCCTTGGGTTCGCCGTTTCGGCCAATTGGCGCGCGGTGGAAGATATCTGGGAAATTTCGCGGCTGGACGAACTTTGGCAAATTGAACAATGGGGCCATGACGACGAAGCGCATGCTGCGTCCGAAGTCAAACGCGCCGCGTTCCTACACGCCAAACGGTTCTTTGATCTCTCGGTTTGAGCCCTGACGCCTGAAATTCCGCCAAAGACGCGGACATCTGCAAGGTGATCCATCGTTTTCGCTGATCCGACCCTTGACGTTTGTTTATGAATGCGACCAAACTCAAGCCCACTAAAGGGGAGACACCTTTGGGGAAACCTTTCCGGTGCCAAAGGTGCCGGACAGAACCGTCTCTGGACAGGGGCGGAAAATCAGGAAGAGGTAAAAATGAAAAAATCCGTAATTTTGGGCGTGGCGACCGTTGCCGGCCTGGCTGCAGGCGCAGCGACAGCGGGGACTGTCGATGATGTTAAAGCGCGCGGTAAGCTGAACTGCGGTGTAACCACCGGTCTGGTTGGCTTTGCTGCACCCGATGCAAATGGTGAATGGAAAGGCTTTGACGTTGCGGTCTGCCGTGCTGTCGCAGCAGCCGTTCTGGGCGATGCAAGCGCCGTCGAGTTTGTTCCGACAACTGGTAAAACCCGCTTTACTGCGCTGGCCTCGGGTGAGATCGACATGCTGGCCCGTAACACCACGTGGACGTTCAGCCGCGACGTGGACCTGAAGTTCGAATTCGTGGGCGTAAACTACTACGACGGTCAGGGCTTCATGGTTCCCAAGGCGCTGGGCGTCAGCTCGGCCAAGGAACTGGACGGCGCAACCGTCTGCATCCAGACCGGCACCACCACCGAGCTGAACCTGGCGGACTTCTTCCGCTCGAACAACATCAGCTACGAGCCGGTTCCGATCGAAACCAACGCTGAAGCGCAGCAGCAGTATCTGGCTGGCGCATGTGACGTTTACACCACCGACGCATCTGGTCTGGCCGCAACCCGCGCCACATTTGAAGATCCGTCGGCGCACGTCCTGCTGCCCGAAATCATCTCGAAAGAGCCGCTGGGCCCGCTGGTCCGTCATGGCGATCACGAGTGGGGCGACGTTGTCCGCTGGACTCTGAACGCGCTGATCTCGGCTGAAGAGCTGGGCGTGACCTCAGCCAACATCGACGAGATGGCCGCTGGCACCAACAACCCGGAAGTGAACCGTCTGCTGGGTACCGAAGGTACTCTGGGCGAGATGCTGGGTCTGGATGCCGACTGGGCTATGAAAGCGATCAAATCGGGCGGCAACTATGGCGAAGTCTTCGCGCAGAACATCGGCGAAGAAACTCCAATCGGTCTGGCACGCGGTCTGAACGCACAGTGGACCGATGGCGGCCTGCTGTACTCGCCGCCGTTCCGATAAAATCCATTGAAAAGGGCGCAGGGTTAACCTGCGCCCTTTTTCCAAAACAGAATGCTACGGACTGCTCGGGAGCGGGGAAAACCCTGCCGGGAAGGAAGCGTCCGAAAAGCACGGGGATCCCATAATATGTCGACTATGACTGACCCACCGAAAGCTGACTTTCGGTTGTCTATGCTCATAAACGATACCCGCTATCGCTCACTTACTTTCCAGGTGATTGCGGCAATCGTCATTGCGCTTTGTATTTGGTATCTGGGTAATAACCTGATCCAGAACCTTCGGGCCGCGGGGCTCAATATCTCCTACACATTCCTGGGCGACCCGGCCGGGTATGACATCAACCAGCGACTGATCGAGTATGACAGCCAGTCTTCGCACGGAAGAGCGGCTGTCGTCGGTATTCTGAACACCCTTTTGGTTGCGTTTTTGGCATGTATTACGGCCACAGTGTTTGGCGTAATCGCAGGTGTGCTGCGTTTGTCGAACAACTGGCTCGTTTCCAAGCTGATGGCGGTGTATGTCGAGATATTCCGGAATATTCCGGTTCTCATCTGGATCATCATCATTTTCACCATCATGACGGCAGTTTTGCCGGGGCCGCGGGCTTTCCGAGGCGACAACCCGACTTCAAGCATGCTGTTTGATTTGTTCGCCTTCACCAACCGTGGCGTCTATATTCCCCGCCCAGAATTTACAAACGGCTTGTTTGGCGCGACGGTCTTGAATTGGCTGCTGGTTGTCGTGGTTCTGATCGGATCCTGGTTCGGATCTCGTGAAATCGAGAAACGTGCCACTTTGAAGCAAGAGCAAACCGGCGAACGGCCCAAAACCCTGGTCGTCAAGCTGGCAGTTTGGCTGGTACCGTTTGCTCTGTTGATGGTTTTGATGGGATTGACTTGGGATGTCCCGGCGCTGAAAGGCTTTAACTTCAGCGGAGGAATTAAGGTCGGTGGTCCGCTCATTGCGCTTTGGTTCGCATTGTCGATCTACACCGGTGCCTTCATCGCGGAAAACGTCCGGGCGGGTATCCAAGCGATATCGAAAGGTCAGACAGAGGCCGCCGCCGCGTTGGGTCTGCGTCAGGGTCGGATCATGAATCTGGTCATCTTGCCTCAGGCTTTGCGGGTCATCATCCCGCCGCTGATTTCGCAGTATCTCAACATCACCAAGAACTCGTCTCTGGCGATTGCGGTGGGTTACGCGGACATCACTGCGACGCTGGGCGGTATCACGTTGAACCAAACGGGTCGTGCGATTGAATGCGTCTTGCTGCTGATGCTGTTCTATCTGACAGCCTCTCTGATGATCTCGATGGTGATGAATATCTACAACGCATCCGTCAAGTTGAAGGAGCGCTGAGCATGGCTGATCAAACAACAAACCCGATCGCCTTTGTGGCTGAAGGAACTATTCCTCCTTCTCCACCGCCGGCAAACCAGACGGGTATTGTCAAATGGCTGCGCGAGAACTTGTTCTCGGGCGTCACGAACACGATACTGACAGTTCTATCCATCTTGCTAATCTATGTTCTTCTCAAGAACACGTTGCCATGGATTTTGAACGGCGTGTGGAACGCGGACTCGCTTGCTCAATGCCGCGAGATTCTGGATGGAAAAACCGGTGCGTGCTTTGCAGTTCTGACCGAACGCTGGCATCAGTTGATCTATGGGTTCAAATACCCTGCAGAAGCTTATTGGCGCCCAAATCTGGCCTTTGTGCTTATGCTGGTGGCGCTGGCGCCGGTTCTGTTCTTTGACCTGCCGCGCAAACTTCTGGTGTTCACGGCGCTGTATCCCTTCATCGCATTCTGGCTGATTTGGGGTGGCAGCATTCTGGTTCCAATCGTGGCGCTGCTTGGTTTTGTTGCCGCGGGTGTCGTTTTCCAGAAACTTGGCCGTAACAGCTTTGCCGCTGGGTTCTTTGGCGCGATAGTGGTGGCTCTGATCGTTTGGAATATCGGTGGGGCTCTGATCCCGGAAGGTGCCAACGAAGGTGCTATGCTCACCGCCGTTCCAAGCCGTGATCTGGGTGGCTTTATGCTGAACATGATGCTGGGTTTGACCTGCGTATCGCTTTCAGTGCCGCTTGGGATCGCTTTGGCGCTGGGTCGTCAGTCGTCAATGCCGCTGATCAAATGGGTCTGTGTCATCTTCATCGAATTCATCCGTGGCGTGCCTTTGATCACGCTGCTGTTCGTGGCTTCGGTGATGCTGGCCTACTTCTTCCCGCCTGACAGTACGGTCGACCTGTTTCTGCGCGTGGTGATCATGATCACCATGTTCTCGGCCGCTTATATCGCCGAGGTGATCCGGGGCGGTCTGGCAGCGCTTCCACGTGGGCAGTACGAGGCAGCAGATAGCCTTGGTTTGGATTACCCGCAGGCGATGCGCCTGATCATCCTGCCGCAGGCTCTGAAGATCTCGATCCCTGGTATCGTGAACGTGGCCGTAGGCCTGTTTAAAGATACCACACTGGTTTCGGTCATTTCGATGTTCGATCTGGTGGGCATGATCCGGGGGCCCATCCTGGCGTCAACCGAATGGAACGGCGTCTATTGGGAGCTTCTTGGCTTTGCCGCGCTTCTGTTCTTCGTCGTCTGCTACGGCATTTCTCAATATTCCCAGTGGCTCGAGCGTCGCCTTGCCACGGACCACCGTTAAGGAGTTCAACACATGTCTGAACTTGCAATTGAACGCGAAATCGACCGCTCGAAGATGCAGGTGAGCGACGAGGTCGCCATCGAAATCAACGGCATGAACAAGTGGTACGGGTCATTCCACGTGCTGCGCGACATCAATCTGACCGTCAATCAGGGCGAGCGGATCGTGATCGCGGGGCCATCAGGGTCGGGCAAATCCACGCTGATCCGCTGCCTGAACGCGCTGGAGGAACATCAGCAGGGCACGATTATCGTGGACGGGACCGAGCTGTCGAATGACTTAAAAAACATCGACAAGATCCGGTCCGAGGTTGGCATGGTGTTCCAGCACTTCAACCTGTTCCCGCACCTGACCATTCTGGAAAACTGCACGCTGGCCCCGATCTGGGTGCGCAAGACGCCCAAGAAAGAAGCCGAAGAGCGCGCGATGCATTTCCTGGAAAAGGTGAAAATCCCGGATCAGGCGCTGAAGTATCCCGGCCAATTGTCTGGTGGTCAGCAGCAGCGTGTGGCGATTGCGCGGTCCTTGTGCATGATGCCGCGGATCATGTTGTTCGATGAACCAACATCGGCGCTGGACCCCGAGATGATCAAAGAGGTGCTCGACACCATGATCGAACTGGCCGAGGAAGGCATGACCATGCTGTGCGTCACACACGAGATGGGGTTTGCCCGTCAGGTCGCCAACCGCGTGATCTTTATGGATGCCGGTCAGATCGTGGAACAGAACGAACCCGAAGAGTTCTTCAACAACCCGCAGAGCGAACGGACCAAGCTGTTCCTCAGTCAGATTTTGGGTCACTGATCCGGCGAAAATCCAGGAAAGGGCGGGGCTTCGGCCTCGCCTTTTTCTATTCCAGCAATTCGCGCGGTGTGATGAAGCCCATAACATCCCCACTTCGCCAGTCGATATCTGCCCAATCCTTGATGCTAAACTGGATCACGGTTGTCGCACATGTCGGGTAATCCAAGAAACGTGGGTGATCTGGGGGACGACGAACGATCCGGCGGGCGAACTCGCATATGCCCGAGTTGTGGCCTAGCATCATAACCGTTGGCTGCGTCGCGCCCGACAGTTCAATCAGCATGTCTTCGGGTTCGGCTAGATATAGTGCGCGGTGAAAGCAAATCCTGTCGGCTTGCAGCCCCATGCGATCCCATGTTTCACGCGTCCGGATTGCCGTAGAGCTGATTACTTCGTCCGGCGTCCATCCGTGTTCATTCAACCACCTGCCAATGGCGCGTGCAGATTTCCGGCCGCGTTTGTTCAGGGGGCGGTCATGATCCTCGAGCGTTGTATCGCCCCAACTGGATTTTGCGTGGCGGGTAAGGATCAGAGTCAGGCTCATGATGGGTGGAACGCTTTCATATGATGGGCGGACTGCTCGGGGTCGCGATTGGCGCCGGCGCTGACAGGGCAGGACAGACGTGCAAGGCAGCCTCCCGTCATGCAGGTTTGGCCCTCGTCTGTGGAGAGGTGCGCATGGCATGCGCCCACGTCATAGAATTCCTGATCGTTCAACGCGCCCACGGGGCAGGTCGAGGTGCAGGGCGCGGCACAGGTGGTGCACGGCGAGGGTGCTACCGCCTCGGGTATCTCGAACTCCTGTGCGAAATGCAGCGCACCCCGATATGAGATCATCATACCCACGGTGTCATGCACCAGCGCGCCCACCGGGCTGCTGAAGGTTCGCCCGGATTTCAGCGCCCAGTCGATGAAAGGTGCATAAGGTGGGCCGCCGAAAGGGAAATGCGCATCAGCCCCCAGATCAAGCGCCATTTGTCCAATCACGCGGGTTGACCAGCGGTCGACAGGATCGGGGCCGTTCCATTCCGGGGCCGCTTTCAGGACCGGCCAAAAGCCTGGCCCCGCGCCCAACAGAACCAGAGTGCCACCGTCCAGCCCCTTGGCTCCGCTGGTACGGGGATGGGTCGCGCCCATGGTGATTAACCCGGCCTGATGCGCGACACGTCCCACCCAGCCATAGCTGATAGCCGCTTTATAGGCTGAGGCGGGGGCGTGTTGCGTCATCTCTTCTCCGCTGTGGGGGACTCAGTCGGGGCGGATCAGTGACCCTGCGCCGTGTTCGGTAAACAGTTCCAAGAGCACCGCGTTGGGGGCGCGACCGTCCAGAATGACCACCGCCCGTACGCCGCTGTGCAAAGCATCCAGTGCCGTTTCAGTCTTGGGGATCATACCGCCTGCGATCGTACCTTCCATGGTCATCTCGCGGATCTGACCGGCCTTCAGTTCGGTTACGACTTCGCCCGCAGCGTTCTTGACGCCCGAAACATCGGTCAGCAGCAACAGGCGATCCGCTTTCAGTGCCGAGGCAATCGCACCTGCGGCGGTATCGCCATTGACGTTCAGCGTCTCTCCGTTCCGGCCTGCACCCAGCGGCGCGATCACCGGGATCACATCATGCGAAAACAGGTCGTGTAGGATTTTCGGGTTCATGTCCGCCGGAGAGCCTACAAAGCCAAGGGCCGGATCGGCTTGATCGCAGACCATCAGGTTGGCATCTTTGCCCGACAGGCCCACAGCCGAGCCGCCCTGATCGTTGATCGCTTGGACGATGCGCTTGTTCACAAGGCCAGACAGGACCATCTCGACCACTTCGACGGTGGCTTTATCGGTCACGCGTTTGCCGCCTACAAATTCGGACTGGATGTCCAACTTGCCTAGCATTGCGTTGATCATCGGGCCGCCACCGTGGACGACCACCGGGTTCACACCGACCTGACGCATCAGCACGACGTCGCGGGCAAAGCTTTCCATCGCCTCGTCACTGCCCATTGCGTGTCCGCCCAGCTTGATGACGACAATGGCATCGTCATAACGCTGCAGATACGGCAAAGCGCTATTCAAGGTGGCTGCGGTGGCGATCCAGTCCCGGTTCATATCTCTTGTCTTCATGGCTGCTGTCCCTCTGGCATTCCGTGTTAGGGCCTTTGCCCGGTGCTGCCAAGGGGCAAGCTATTCCAGATGCGCAATGATAGAGCGCAGCGTGGGAATCCCGTCGCCCTTTTCGGACGAGGTCAGCACGATTTCAGGGAAGGCGGCAGGGTGTTTCGACAGCGCTCCGCGTACCTGATCCAGAACCTTTTCGCGCTCGTTGGCTTTGACCTTGTCGGCCTTGGTCATCACGCATTGAAAGGTCACGGCGCTGGTGTCCAGGAGCTTCATGATCTCGGCATCGACAGGCTTCACCCCGTGGCGCGAGTCGATCAGAACAAAGGCCCTGCGCAGTGTTTGACGTCCGCTCAGGTATTGTTTCAGCAGCCGCTGCCATTTTTCGACAACCTTGACCGGCGCATTAGCATAGCCATAGCCGGGCAGGTCGACCAGATACAGCTCGGGGCCTTGGGTGAAAAAGTTGATCTCTTGTGTGCGGCCCGGCGTGTTCGAGGCACGCGCCAATCCCTTGGTGCCGGTCAGCGCGTTGATCAGGCTGGACTTGCCCACATTCGAACGCCCGGCAAAACACACCTCTAGCCGGTCTGGCGCGGGTAAGCCGTTCATGGCGACCACGCCTTTGACAAACTCGGATTCGCCGGCAAACAGTTTGCGGCCACGCTCTTGCGCGAACTCATCCGGTGTTTCGGCTAAGGGAAAGGGCAGGGTGGTCATAGCAGTTGAACCTTGTCACCGGTTTTGACCTCGCCACCCCTTATCACCTCGGCGTAAACACCGAAATCCTGATGATCCCAGGTATTGAGCGCCGCCAAAGTATCGGCATCACGCGCACCTGTATCGGGGTTGGCAGTCGTCGCAAGGCATCGGGTGATACGCTCGCGGACATGCAACACAGCCTGCCCGATCTGTACTTCGCGGCCCAGCCATTCGAATTCTTCCCACAGGGGCAGCCCGTCGAACCAAATATTGCCGCGCCAGCGTACTGGGGAAAGTTCTTGCCCCAACTTCTGCTCGACCGCGCGATGCGTGGCCATGTTGCACAGGCTAATCGAAGGGAAATCGCTGTCCGTCATCCCTCGTCCAGGCACTCGGACGATGCGGGCCGAGGCCGCACGATCCGCAGGCATCAGCGGCTTGACCCAATCCAGAAAGGCATCTTGTTGCGTGTCGGGCTGAAAGTGCAGCTCGGGTCGTTCGGGATGGGTCAGTGTGACCGTATCACCTTTGGTACGGGCCGAGATTGCCATCAGCGACGGTGCTTTGGCACCGCGGCTGAAATTGACACAAGGTGCCCATTCGGTTCCATCCGTTTTCGACGCTTCATGCGCGACGGCCCAAACACGATCCCCGGGCATGGTTTGCCCGGGGTTCAAAGTGACGGTCTGCACGGCCTCGCGGCCATGGCTTTTGATCGGATGTCGCCAGAGGTTGGTTACTTCACCTGTCATTTGTCATCCGTCTTCGGTGTTCGTTTGAAGCTTGACTTTATGTTTCCGAACACGTCCGGCTTGTAGCCCTGGCTGCGCATGATCAGGTATTGCTGGGTAAATGTAATCGTGTTGTTCGCAATCCAGTAGACCACCAGGCCACTGGCAAAGCTGCCAAGCATGAACATAAAGACCCACGGCATCCACGCAAAGATCATCGCCTGGGTCGCGTCAGTTGGTGCCGGGTTCAGCTTTTGCTGCAGCCACATTGAAACACCCAGCAACAGCGGCAGAATACCGATGAAGATCAGCGCCATCAGTGTATCGGGCTGCGGACCGGCCCACGGTAGCCAGCCAAAGAAGTTCAGTATCGAGGTTGGGTCGGGCGCGCTGAGGTCCTGGAATGGTCCAAACCACGGGGCCTGACGCAGTTCGATCGTGACAAAGATCACCTTATACAGCGAGAAGAAGATCGGAATCTGCATCAGGATCGGCAAACAACCTGCGGCGGGGTTCACCTTTTCCTTCTTGTACAGCTCCATCATGCCTTGCTGCATCTTCTGGCGGTCGTCACCAGCGGCCTCTTTCAGGGCTTCCATCTGCGGCTGCAGTTCCTTCATCTTCGCCATCGAGACGTAGGATTTGAATGCCAGCGGGAAGAGGATCGCCTTGATGATCAGGGTCAGGCCGATAATAGACCAGCCCATGTTGCCGATCAGAACGTTGATGTTGTGCAGCAGCCAGAAGATCGGCTTGGTCAGGAAATAGAACCAGCCCCAGTCGATGCTATCGATAAACTTCTGTACGCCTTCGGCTTGATACTCACGGATGGTTTCCCATTCCTTCGCGCCTGCGAATAGTTGGGTGGTCACTTCTTCTGTCGCGCCGGGGGCGACGGTCAGTGTGGGCAGGACTGTCTCGGTCTGATAAATCTTGCGGCGGGCGTCGTATTTCGCAGCAGCCTTGAAGGTCGCACCTTCTTCGGGGATCAGAGTGGTCATCCAGTAGTGATCAGTGAAGCCGACCCAGCCGCCTTCCTTGACCTGAAACACCTCGGCCTGAGCGCGTTCGTTCGGGTCGATGTCAAAGTCGCGGACGTCTCCATAGTCGATCTCGTCCAGCACGCCGTCGGCCATAACCATGACCCCTTCGTGGAGGATGAAGAAATTCTTCAGGTCGGGCAGGTCACCGTCTTCACCGATGCCGTGGCGGGCCAGAATGCCATAGGGGGCCATGCCCACCTCGGCCTGCGTGTTGTTTTCCACCGATTGGGTGACGTCGAACATATAGTTTTCGTCCACCGAGATTGTGCGGCGGAAGGTCAGGCCGTTGCCATTGTCCCATTTCAGCGTGACCGGCGTGTCGACGCCCAACGTCTCACCGCTTTCCAAAGTCCACAACGTGTTCGGGCCCGGGACATCGGTGCCTGCAACACCTGTGCCAGGTGCCCAGCCGTACAGCGCATAATAGGCCGATTCCGATCCGACCGGGGACAGCAGTTCCACAATCGGCGCGCCTTCTTCGATCGAGACTTTGTAGTCCTTCAGGAATAGCTCATCGATGCGGCCACCTGACAGGGAGAGGCTGCCCTCCAGACGAGGTGTGTCGATCACAATGCGTGGTGCTTCGGCATCGGGCAGCGTTTCTTCTGCAGCAGCTGTCGCCTCACCGGTCGTGCCGGCGTTTGTGGCGCTGGGCGTCTGAACCTCGGTCGCGTCGGTGGCGCTGATTTCAGCCTGATCGGGCAGCGCGGTTTGTTCCGGCGGTGGGAACAGCACGAACCAAACAAGGATCACGAGAAAGCTGAGCGCGGTTGCGAGGATGAGATTCTTATTCTGATCGTCCATCTGGGACAGCCACCTTAAGCAGTGAAACACACCCGGTGGGTTCAACAGAGTGCAGCCCCAAAGGTCAAGCGGATTCGCCCGTCAAACCGTCGCGGATTGGGTTTTTCATGCGGAATTGGCCGATCAAGAGCCAGTTTGCCGCCCTATCTTGGGAACTCCATTCACCTTGTTCTGATGCGCTGCGATCCAGTCCAGCGTTTTTTCGAATGGCATGGGTTTTCCGATCCCAAAATCCTGAACGTGATCGCATCCCAACTGGGCCATCAATGCATGCTCTCCCGGAGTTTCCACGCCTTCAGCCAGAGTTTCCAAATTCAGCCGTTCCGCCATTGTGAGAATGGCACTGACCATTTGCTGCTGGCTGGCGTCCTTGTCCGCCTTTGTCACGAAAGAACGATCAATCTTGATGCGCGAGACGTCAAAACGTTTGATCGACGCGATCGAGGCATGACCTGTACCGAAATCGTCAAGGTCAATGCAACAGCCCAGCTTTGACATACTTGTCACGTTGCGGGTGATCACGTCATCCGGTCTGCGAGAAAACACTGTCTCAAGCACTTCGACGGCCAATCTGTCCGGGGTCAGATCATTCTGATCCAATTCCCATTTTAGCCGATCAATGAGTGTAGGATCCCGCAACTCGTCCGATGAAAAGTTGATCCCGATCCGCGGCACTATAACCCCGGCGCGATCCCATTTTTGCATCGCTGTGAACGCGTGGTGGCGCATTGCCTGACCAAACCGCTCCATCAGCTCGGCCTGCTCAGCGAAGGGCAGGAAGATATTCGGACCCAGCACGCCCTTTTGCGGATGCTCCCACCGGGCCAGCGCCTCGAATCCGGTCACGCGTCCCGTATCGGTCGAGACTTGCGGTTGGAACCATGGGCGGATTTCTCCGCTGTCCAGAGCCGCGTCGAACTCTTTACGTAAATTTGCACGAATGCGCGATCGACGACGCGTTTCGTTGGAATAAGCGCGTATGGTCGAGGGCCCATTTCTTTGCGCCTCTTCCAGCGCGGATGAGGCTGCGTCGATCCAAGTTTCGAATCCGTCGTCGCGTGAAGAGGTTAGCAAGCTGAACCCGATCGAGCATGAGACGTAGATTCCAGAACCATTGAGGGTCAAGGGCTCTTCAATGGCAGATTGGATACGACCGGACATCTGAATGCAAGCCTCAAGGTCAAGGTGCTTTGATGGCCGCAAGCCAATGGCAATCTTGTGCGGGTCCAGCTGCGTGGCAATATCCTGCGCGCGGATAGCAGATAAAACGCGGGCACAGAATTGTTCTGCCATATGGTTGGCCGCCGCATTCCCGTGCAGATCAATAAACTCGTCGAAGTTGTCCAAAGCGACGATCAGGCAGGCGGATTCTTCGCGGATATTGCGCGCCGTTTGATAGAACCCCTCGATTTCCGAGGCGAAACTGCCGATAGATTTAAGGCCGTTGGCTTCGCTTCGGTCTGCGTGTGACTTAGCAGTATCTGCAGCCGTCAGGATGATTGCTACTAGAACCGGTAGGGACAGGGCCACGATGACCAGGGCGCGTTCCCCGCCGATCCAGAAGGCAGCGAGGCTGATCGCAGGGATGAAAGCCAAGGCCTGAGGGCCGCTGAGTACGGTTGTCAGGACATTCAGAACTCTGCTGACAGAGATATTTTTCCACATCAGATTACGGGCCTTTTTCTTGGGCGTCGCACGCTGTGGTCAACCCTAGAAAAGCAATCTGAGTCAGACGTTAACGCAGATGTGGAATTTCGTCAGCAATTTTGCCTTTTTCGCCGGGTTCTAAAGAAAGCCCTGCGAAATCAAACAATTTTGGGTCCAAAAGATGAGACGGCCGCGCGTTTGTCAGAGCGCGGAACATCACTTGTCGCCGACCGGGGCTGTTCTTTTCCCACTGGTCGAGAATCTGTTTCACCTGCTGACGCTGCAACCCGTCCTGACTGCCGCACAGATCGCAGGGGATGATTGGGTAGCTCATTGCGTTGGCGAATTTCTCGCAATCGGCTTCGGCCACATGGGCCAGCGGGCGGAACACGAACAGGTCGCCTTCTTCATTCACCAGTTTCGGAGGCATCGTGGCCAGACGTCCGCCGTGGAACAGGTTCATGAAGAACGTCTCGAGGATGTCGTCGCGGTGGTGCCCCAAAACGACGGCGGAACAGCCTTCCTCACGCGCAATACGATAGAGATTGCCACGGCGCAGACGCGAGCAAAGTGCACAATAGGTGCGACCCTGTGGTACTTTGTCCATCACGACAGAATAGGTGTCTTGATATTCGATCCGGTGGGGTACGCCCATCCGTTCCAGAAACTCGGGTAGGACAGTGGCGGGAAAACCGGGTTGCCCCTGATCCAGATTGCAGGCCAGCAGATCGACGGGCAGAAGACCGCGCCATTTCAGCTCATACAGCACTGCCAGCAGGGTATAACTGTCCTTGCCGCCTGACAGGCAGACCAACCAACGCGGAGGTTTGCCAACTTTGTCATGGGCCGACGGGTCCACTATCCCGTATTGCTCGATGGCTTCGCGGGTTTGGCGCACGATGCGCTTGCGCAGCTTCTTGAACTCGGTGGTCGAGGGCGCGCCGGCAAAGAGCGGGTGGATATCGTCAGCTTCGTCAAACATGCGCAGCCCCTACAATAGTTGGCGCAACCGGGCAAGGGTGACGCTTAGCCCAGCCGTGCGAGCAAGGCATCTGTGTCTAGCCCCCGGACCGATCCGGGGATGCGACCGCTGTCACCTGTCAGGCGCGTCACGATGAACCCGTCGGCCACGGCGGATGGGGCGTTGCGCAACAGTAGCGAAGCCGTCAGCAGCAGAGCGGTGCGTTCAGCAAACCAGCGCGCCTCGGGTTCAGAGGGCAGGCCGGGCCATTGGTCACGATAGGTTTGCAAGGCCGCGTCATAGGCGCGGTCTGCGCCGCGCGCGGTCTCCAGTTCGGCCTGCAAAACCTCGGCGGCCAAAGGCTCACGCGCCAGCGTTCGCAGGATATCAAGGCAGATCACATTGCCCGATCCCTCCCAGATGCCATTCAGGGGTGCCTCGCGGTAGAGAAGGGGAAGGGGCGTATCTTCGACGTACCCCATGCCGCCCAGAACCTCCATCGCTTCGACTACGACCACGGGGCAGCGTTTGTTGTTGAGGAACTTGGCCAGCGCCACGCCGATACGGGCAAAGGCGCGGTCCTTGGGGGTTTGCCCGTCAAAAGCCTGCGCAACGCGCATCCCGAGGGTCAGCGCGCCCTCCCAATCCAGAATCAGATCACTCAGCACGGCGTGCATCAGAGGTTGGTCGATCAGGCGGCGCTGAAAGGCGCTGCGGTGACTGACCCAGTGATGCGCCGAGGACAGGGCCGCGCGCATCAGCCCGGCGGGGGCCATCGCGGTATCAAGCCGTGTGTGATGCACCATCTCAAGGATCGTGCGAATGCCCGCGCCTTCGTCGCCCAGTTGATGGGCCAGAGCGTCGTGATATTCGATCTCGGCCGAGGCGTTGGCACGATTGCCCAGCTTGTCTTTCAGGCGCATCAGATGGATGGCGTTGCGCTCGCCCTCCAGCCAGCGTGGCACAAGGAAACAAGTCAGCCCGCCCGGGGCCTGCGCCAGCGTCAGGAACCCGTCCGACATCGGGGCCGAGCAGAACCATTTATGCCCGTGCAACCGCCAATGATCACCGTCCCGCGTGGCGGTGGTGGTATTGGCGCGGATGTCTGAGCCTCCCTGTTTCTCGGTCATCGCCATGCCCAGCGTGGCGCTGTGCTTGTGCGCTATGGGCTGGATAGCGGGATCGTAAGTATGCGCGGTCAGATTAGGCACCCAGCACTGGGCAATATTGGCGTCGGCTTTTAACACAGGCACCGCCGCATAGGTCATTGTCAGAGGGCAGCAGTGGCCGGGCTCGATCTGGCTGGCCATATAGACCATTGCAGCATGGGTTGCATGACCGCCGGGCTGACTATCCCACGGCAGCGCGGCGTATCCGGCGCTTTGGCTCAGCTGTATCAACTGGTGATAGGCGGGGTGAAACCGCACTTCGTCCAACCGCCGCCCTCCGGTATCGAACAGGCGTAGTTCCGGGGCATTCCGGTTCGCATCGCGCGCGGCCTCTTGGGTTTGGGCTGTTCCCAGAGCACGCCCATAGGCCGCCAGCGGGTCAACGCGCCCCTTCGCGCGGTTCACGCACCCTTGCAGTACCGGGTCCGAAGTCCAGAGGTCGATATCGCCGCGCTCGGGCGGTTGGTTCAGAACGTCATGTGTCGGCAGGGTGTCGCGGGCGCGTGTGGTCATGGGCCGAGTGTCAGGCCGGGGTCGCGCGCGGTCAACCCTCGTCGGTATCGTCGGGCACCGGGTCATAGCCCGTGCCACCCCACGGATGGCATCGGCCAATACGGCGCGCGGTCAGCCATGCGCCCTTGATGGCGCCGTGCTTTTCCAACGCCTCCAACGCATAGGCAGAACAGGTGGGTTGATAGCGGCAATTATGCCCGACCCAAGGGCTGAAGATCAGACGGTATGCCTTGACGGGCAGGGCAAAGACACGCGCCAGCAGGGTCATTTCCGTTCACTATGGATTTTGCGCAGCGCATAGCGCAGATCGCCCAGCAGCGCCTCAAAGGCGCGATCCGCCGTGACCTCGGCCCGGCCAATCAGGACGTAATCCCAGCCGTCGTGACCCCGAACCGGCAGAACGGCGCGCGCAGCCTCGCGCAGACGGCGTTTGGCGCGATTGCGGGCGACGGCATTTCCGACTTTCTTAGAACAGGTAAAGCCCACGCGAATCCCCGATGCTTCGTCCGGGGCGCGTTTACGGGCCTGCACCATCATCGACGACGTCCCCTGCCGCCGCGCGCGGGCGGCCTGCAGGAAATCGGATCGCTTTTTGAGGATGATCAAAGGTTCAGACACACAAACGGACGCCGCCGGAGGCTTGCTGGGTTGGTGTGAACCATCCTCAGGGGCCTCCGGCGGCGTCATGTTCATAACCTGAAGGGTCGAGCGGCTTACGCGCTCAACGACTTGCGGCCGCGTGCGCGACGTGCGTTCAGGATTTTGCGGCCGGCCTTGGTGGCCATGCGCGCGCGGAAACCGTGGCGGCGTTTGCGAACCAGGTTCGAAGGCTGATAGGTGCGTTTCATCGCTCCGTCTCCAATCTATAGCGGTCGGGTGCGGCGTAGATTCGCCTTGCCCTAGTGTTCGAAGCCCGTCCTCTACTGGGTGGCGGGGGGTAAGTCAAACCCCTAGGTGGGGGTTTTGCCGCCTTTTGCAACAATTCTGTAACCGCCACAGTTGAAAAGTTTCAATTTGACGGTTTTGCCGCCTGAAACCCTCACATTCCCTACCTAAAACATCAAGGCGGCGTGAGGCCCCTGTTGCAGCGCTGCGCGACGTCGCATGTTGAGCGTAGATGAAACGCACAAAACCGGACACAGACATGAGCGATACAACTCAGGCCCCCCGTAGCGGGCTTGCGCGCCATATTCCATTGTTGGTGATTCTTGCCGTAGCCGTGGCGGGGTTCTTCACTTTGGGCGACTACCTGACCTTTGAGACCCTGCGCGACAATCGCGAATCCCTGCTGGCGTGGCGGGATGCGAATTATTGGGCCATGGCAGGTGCATTCGTGGCGATCTATATCGTGATCGTAGCATTCTCATTGCCCGGTGCCGCCGTGGCTTCGATGACAGGCGGGTTCCTGTTTGGCCTGTTTGCGGGTACCGTGTTCAACGTTTTCGCGGCCACCATCGGCGCATCGGCGATCTTTCTGGCGGCGCGCTGGGGGTTAGGAGAGTCTCTGACAGCGAAACTGGAATCCTCGGAAGGAACGGTCAAAAAGCTGAAGGACGGGCTTCGCGAGAACGAAATCTCGGTCCTGTTCCTGTTGCGCCTTGTACCGGTGGTGCCTTTCTTTGTTGCAAATCTGGTGCCGGCACTGGTGGGGGTGAAGTTCCGTAACTTCCTGTTTACCACCGCGCTGGGCATTATTCCGGGCGGCATCGTCTATACTTGGATCGGCGTTGGCCTGGGTGGTGTGTTCGATCGGGGCGAAACACCGGATGTGTCCTTGTTGTGGGAGCCGTTCGTGATTGGGCCTATCATTGGCTTGTGTGTACTGGCGGCATTGCCCATCGTTATCAAAGCTGTGCGCGGCAAAAAGGACGCCTGATCTTATGCAAGAATTGAAGACGGATATCCTGGTGATCGGCGCCGGGTCGGGTGGCCTGTCGGTTGCGGCCGGGGCCAGCCAGATGGGCGCGGATGTGATCCTGCTGGAGGGTCACAAGATGGGTGGAGACTGCCTGAACTTTGGTTGCGTGCCTTCGAAGGCGCTGATCGCCAGCGGTAAGGCGGCTTATGGGCAGGCGCATTCATCCGCGCTGGGCGTGGCCGATGTGGTGCCGCAGGTGGACTATGCCGCCGCCAAGGATCACGTGCATGATGTGATCGCGCAGATTGAGCCGATGGACAGTCAGGAACGGTTCGAAGGTTTCGGCGTCAAAGTGATCCGCGAATATGGTCACTTCGTGTCGCCCACGCAGGTGCAGGCCGGCGATCATCTGATCACCGCGCGCCGGGTGGTGATTGCGACCGGCTCGTCGCCGTTGGTGCCGCCGATCCCCGGTTTGGATCAGGTGCCCTATTATACCAACGAGACGATCTTCGATCTGCGCGACAAACCCGAGCATCTGCTGATCATCGGCGGCGGCCCGATCGGGATGGAGATGGCGCAGGCCCATATCCGTCTGGGCTGCAAAGTCACCGTGATCGAGGGGATGCAGGCGCTGGGCAAGGACGACCGCGAGGCGGCAGAGATCGTGCTGGACTCGTTGCGCGTCGAAGGTGTCGAGATTCACGAGCAAGCCATGGTCGCACAGATTCGCGGCGCGGACGGCAAGGTCGAGGTTGTGACCGAGACCGGCCAGATCTACTCGGGCTCGCACCTGTTGTTGGCCGCGGGGCGCAAAGCCAATACTGACCGGCTGAACCTTGAGGCGGCGGGGATCGAACCTACGCGCACCGGTATCAAGGTGGAGGACGCGCTGCGCACCACAAATAAGAAAGTCTATGCCATCGGCGATGTGGCGGGCGGACTGCAATTCACTCATGTCGCGGGCTATCACGCGGGCATCATCATCCGGTCTGCGCTGTTTGGTCTGCCCTCCAAGGCGAAAACCGCGCATATACCATGGGCCACCTATACCGACCCCGAACTGGCGCAGGTTGGTCTGACCGAGGCGCAGGCACGCGCGCAGCACGGCGACAAGGTGGAAATCGCGCGCTTTGATTATCACCACAACGACCGCGCCATATCTGAGCGCAAGACGAAAGGCTTCATTAAGGTCATGGTTGTAAAAGGGCGCCCCGTGGGTGCGACAATCGTGGGCCATCAGGCGGGTGAATTGATCAACTTGTGGTCTTTGGCATTGGTTAATAACCTCAAGATGGGACAGATAGCCGCGATGGTTTCGCCCTATCCGACGATCGGAGAGCTTAACAAACGCGTGGCAGGTGCCTATTTCTCGCCAAGGCTGTTTGAGAATCAGACAGTTAAACGAGTGGTCAGGTTCGTCCAGCGCTGGATGCCCTGACCGGGAGGAGAGTGCAAAGTGAACTCGCTGTCGGGCCGATTTCTGATCCTGACCACGGTCTTCGTCATGTTGGCCGAGATCCTGATCTTTGTCCCCTCGATTGCACGGTTTCGCGAGGACTTTCTGCTCAACCGGCTTGAACGCGCCCAAATTGCGTCGCTGGCGCTGCTGGCAGATGACATGCTAGCCGATGATCTTGAGGCCGAACTGCTGGCCAATGCGGGCGTCTATAACGTCGTACTGCGGCGCGATGAGGTGCGGCAACTGATGCTGTCCTCGCCAATCCCCCAACAGATCATCAAGACATTTGATCTGCGTGACGCGACCCCCTGGGTTTTGATCCGCGACGCCGTGGCGCGCCTGTTCACGCCGGAAAACGAGATCATCCGAGTGATCGGAGAACCTGTCAAAGGGGCGGGTTTGTTGATCGAGGTGACCACTGACAGCAAGCCGTTACACATGGCGATGACGGATTACGGCCTGCGGATACTTGGCCTGTCCTTTGTAATCTCAATCATTACTGCGTTTTTCTTGTTCCTTGCCGTGCGGGTGGTTCTGGTTCGTCCGATTAAGGGCGTCGTCGGATACATGCAGCGCTACGCGGGTGCGCCCGAAGACGCGCGGGGGATCATTTCCCCCAACTCCAAGGTAACCGAGCTGCGCGAGGCGGAAGAGGCGCTGCAACAGTTGCAGACCGAACTGACACAGGCCCTGAAGCAACGCGAGCGCCTTGCTCAACTTGGTGGTGCGGTGGCCAAAGTCAGCCACGACCTGCGGAATATCCTGACGTCGGCTCAGCTGTTCACGGACAGGATCGAATCCAGTGATGACCCACTTGTGCGCCGTATGGCTCCTAAACTGGTGAATTCGATTACCCGTGCTGTCTCTCTCTGTGAAGGGACGCTCGCGTTTGGCCGGGCTGAGGAACCTGCGCCGACTTTGACGATGGTCCCCCTGCATACTATCGCCGATGACGTCGTAGCCAGCGAACAGTTGGCTGTGGCGGACGCTTGCGTTGAGATCCGAAACGATTTGCCTGAAGATTTGGTTGCGCGAGCAGACCCAGAACAGATTTTCCGAGTTATCATGAACCTAGTCCGAAATGCCCGTCAGGCACTTGTGGCGTCGGGCAAGCCCGGGAAAATCACGATTTCGGGCTGTGAGTATGAGAGCAGCTGGTGCGTCGAGGTCAAAGATACCGGTCCCGGTCTTCCGCCCAAGGCCCGTGAAAACCTGTTTACACCATTTCAGGGGGGCGTGCGCAAAGGAGGATCGGGGCTTGGTCTGGCGATTTCGCAGGAGCTGGTGCGCGGACACGGTGGAGATCTGCTGTTATCCGAAACCGGACCGATGGGAACGACCTTTGAAATCCGTCTCCCACGGGGCGACGTGACTTTTTGATTTTTTTTTGCAGAATCGGCTTGCACGTATCTAACGCCGGGTCTAAACACCGCCTCACCAACGCGGACCGATAGCTCAGCTGGATAGAGTACTTGACTACGAATCAAGGGGTCGGGGGTTCGAATCCTCCTCGGTCCGCCATTTGGTACTGAAAACATTGACGAAATTCCGATCAACGTTTTCCTGCCCCTGATCTGCCACTAAATTCGAAACGCTTGCCGGTTTACCCCTGCGATGCCGAGTGAGTCCGAATGTCGCACCCCACCCCCCGGCCTCACCCGGACGCCGCACGGTTTTGTTTATACCCCACGCATACCAAGCGCGGGGTATCTGGACTTTTTGACTGATAGGTCAGGTGAGATATGGCCACTCCCGCGCGGCTACAAACTCGTTACGCCGAGAGTACATCAGCTGCTTGGCCATTTGGCGCACTTAGCACGAAAGACCGCTTTGAAGTCCACGCAGACACCCGATCCATTCCGATGATTATCCGCAATGCGGGACAAATCCGCCACTCCGTTCGCCGAGGACATGGCGGCAATCAGCAAACCGGACATTCAATCCAAGACTTTGCTATTCCGGCCTTGCGGACAAACGTAACCTTGGCAAATGTCTGCTCTTAAATGAGTTGTTGCTTTCTTAACCTTTGCCCTGTAGGTGAGTCGCAACGCCGCGTGTGGATGACCAAATCAGCGGCAAAGTATTCTCGCCCGTGATTCCCAGATCGTTGTCTTGAATAGCTCCTTGAGAGCAACGAAACGACGGCGGCTATTTCATACGAGCTTCCCAGTAGATTAGAGAGACCAAGTGCCGATAGCGGTGAACCGCGTTTATGGCACGAGACCAAACGCTTTTGACGACATTTGACACCCTCGGCCTTGCCGAGCCCATCCTGAAGGCCATCAAGGCTCAAGGATATTCGACCCCTACGCCCATTCAGGCCAAGGTCATTCCGCTGCTGCAATCTGAGCGCGACGTGATCGGCATTGCCCAGACCGGCACAGGAAAAACCGCCTCATTTGTATTGCCACTGTTGCATCGGATTGAGCGTGAGAGATCAAAACCCGCTCCGAAACAGTGCACGACATTGATCCTGACGCCGACGCGCGAGCTTGCGGCGCAGATCGTGGACAACATCCGCGCTTACAGCAAGTTCAGCCAGATCACGGCGACACTTGTTGTCGGTGGCGTACGCCCCGGCGGGCAGATCAAGGCTCTCAGCGGCGGTGTGGACATTGTGGTGGCAACACCCGGACGCCTGCTCGACCACCTTGGCACAGGCGTTATCAACCTGTCCGCAACCAAAGCCATTGTGGTGGATGAGGCTGATCAGATGCTGGATCTGGGCTTTCTGCCCAGCATTCGCAAGATCATGGCAAAACTGCCCGAGGCTCGCCTGACGGCACTGCTTTCGGCAACAATGCCGGGGCAGATCAGAAAACTCGCTGATGACTTCCTGAACGATCCGGCAGAGGTTCAGGTGGCGACTGTTTCAAAGCCGATTGAACGGATCGCGCAGAGCGTCCGGCATGTGGCCAAGCAGGACAAACGCCGTGTATTGGCAGACATTCTGTCGGACAAGGACGTGCATCGCGCCGTTGTTTTCACGCGCACCAAACGCGGGGCTGACAACGTCTGCAAGTATTTGTTTGCCGCCGGGATCAACTCAGCATCCATTCACGGGAACAAAAGCCAGCCTCAGCGCGAACGCGCCATGGCGGGGTTCCGGACAGGGGCGACCACCGTCCTTGTGGCAACCGATATTGCGGCACGGGGCATCGACTTCGACGATGTGTCTCATGTGGTGAATTATGAGCTTCCGAATGTGCCGGAATCCTACGTGCATCGCATCGGCAGGACCGCTCGCGCAGGCAGAACCGGCACCGCAATTTCACTGTGTGATCGCGAAGAGATGCCCCTCCTGCGGGATATCGAAAAGCTGATCGGCAACAGGCTGCCAAATGGCGATGAAACGCAAGCCGAGCCTGCGAAACGCAGTCGGGTTGCACAACCGCAAATGCCCTGTGCTGCCAAAATTGCGCCGTCGCCAAAACCGCGAACGGTTGGTCACGCAACGCGTCAGCGGAACGGGCACCAAAAACACAAGATCGACCCCGCCCAAGCGCAGGACGGTCTTATGCGAATGCTCTCCAATATTGGTGAGTTCACCCAACCTGCTGCCTAACGCAGCAAACAGCCCCGGCCAATCCCGGCGGGCGCACATGTCATTGAAAGGATAATCTCATGACGACCGGAACAGTAAAATGGTTCAACGAAACTAAAGGCTACGGCTTCATCGAATTGGATAACGGTAGCGGCGACGCATTCGTGCACATCAGCGCGGTTCAGCGCTCCGGCCTCGACAGCCTGAAAGAAGGCGCAAAGGTCGGCTTCGATCTGAAAGAAGACCGGATGCGCGGCAAGACGTCCGCCGAAAATCTGCAATTGCAGTAAATTGCTTTTAAGCAACTCCACTCAGCGGCCATATTGGCCGCTGAGTGGTAGATCCTGAAATCGCAAACACTGTCTTTCGCTGCTTTTCGAAGCAATGGCGCGATTGGATCTGTGTTTCCTACCCCCCTTTAGTGAACTTCATTGCAGTGGATATCTCCACCCACCCCGCAGCGAAGACAATGATGAAAGGGGTAGGTCGATGCCCAGCGAACGCGCCACTTGTGCCCAAATATCCTGCAAAAAATCCGCTTCATACCGTCACCCTTTTTGATCATCTTCAAATTCCTGCAATACTTTTTTACCCAACGCGGTGATGCGGTATGTTGTACCTTGTCCGGATTTTGGTGAATCTCGCGTAGCCAGTCCTTCCGAAACTAAGCGTTCGAGCTGAAATGTAACTCGGTCTTCGACATCGCCACTGACCAGCGACAACGTGTGTCCGCCTGATATAACCAGGGTTTTCAGAGCGGTAATGTCACTACGCGATCTCATGGCAACGCCTCTCCTTGACTGCGCTTTCGGGGTGGCTATCCGCCGATACGAACCCCTGCGACTTCACAACAACTACACTATACGGAGATGCGTAGAACGGTGCAGAGAATTTGTTAGGTCGGCTTGCATCTGCGGAATTCACACGAACTCCAACATCCATTCCGAGCAAACAAAGTTCAATGGCCGAAATGCACCGATTGCTCCGGTTAGAACACCGCGCGGCATTGGTCAAAAAGGGCTCCCTGCCGACATCAGAGGCAACGCAGTATCAGCTGTCGCATGGCGAGAGGATACATCACGGACGGCCCAAAGGAGACATCCAGTGCACCCCTCGGATGCTGCTGCTGCCTGCGTTCCTGCCGTTCGCTGCGCAAGCGAAATCTGGGCTTTGGTGAACTCACGGTAAGCTGGCTTTGCCGTCTTTCGATCTGGAGCCTTCGCTAAAGCAGCACTTGCTCGCGGTCGCGGCATACTTATTGTTGCGTCGCGGCAAGTGTCACCAATCAGGTCATTCGCAGCCGTTGTATTTGCGTTAACGGGAACCGTACCTTCGCCGCGGCTCGGTCGGACGAGCAAGACGCGGGATATGGCAAGTATTGAAACATTGGTTTTTGCTTCGTGTTTGAACTGATTAGAAACGAGACGCCAATTTTGTGTCTTCTTGCTGTTAAGCTTTTTTGACGAGCATAATCTTGTTTTTCCGATACGGGACTTTACGCTACTGCCGAACCCGATAGCCGGAAGCAATGATCCGGTTAATGAGAAAGGCGACGGCCTGGTGCATATCCTTTTCATCGTTATTGCCGACCGCTGTTTCGTGGGCAGCAGCTGCGTCACGCAGAACTCCCACAATTTCATGTTCGGGCAGGAGCTCACGATCTTTGATTGCAAGCAAAAGCGCTTCACAAATTGAGAGTGCGGCCATTCCAGAGAGGTCTTGCCGGTCAGCCATGGTAGACGTCCTTTTTTAACAGGCGTCCAAGCAAGGAAGCGCCACAATGAATTGCATCATACTGGCATAGATTGCTGTATACTTAACTGATCGAAAGCAGTCTTGGCGTCGGATAGTTTCGCGGGCTGCTCATCGATGAAGGAAGAACACTTGCGCACTATCAAAAACAGTCCACTCACCCGAAAGCTTTCAAACTTCGTCGCTCTTACTGAGGTTGAACTTGCGGCATTGGCACGCCTGCACAAGCGTCGCAGAACCTTTGAAGCCGGACGTGACCTTGTGCATCAAGGGCAATCAGAGCAGGCTGCCTACATTCTGGCCTCGGGCTGGGTTTGTTCCTACAAAACCCAGACTGACGGGTCGCGTCAGATCGTCGATTTCCAAATACCGGGTGACTTTCTGGGCTTGCGAAGCGTTCTGCTGCACACCTCGGATCACAGCATAGAACCAATCATGGAAATCCAAGCCATTGAAGTAGTAGTGGATGATCTCCTGGACGCATTTGCGCAAACGCCCCGGCTGGCGACAGCAATTCTTTGGGCGGTCTCTCGAGATGAAGCGATGGTGGTTGAGCACCTGGTCAACATAGGACGGCGAGATGCGGGTGAGCGCATGGCGCATTTTCTATTGGAACTTGGTGTGAGGCTGTCTCAGGTCGGGATGGCAAGCAAGACGGGATACGCCTGCCCACTGACACAATACCACCTTGCCGATGCACTGGGACTGAGTGCCGTACATGTTAATCGTGTCCTACGGCAACTGCGGGAGAAGGGGCTGGTTACTTTTCAATCCGGGCAAGTGGTATTTGATGATTATGAAGGACTGGTGACGTTGGCCGGTTTTGACCCCACTTATCTGGATCAGGCCGGGCCACTGTTGAAGCAATAAGTTCACCCCTACAGCGATGCCGGGATTTTGATGATCGTTGCCTGTTAGAGACGGAATTCGCTTCGGCAGATTTGGGATTTCACTGAAAAAGAAGCGCAAGATAAATACAGTCCGATTGCGGTACTGGATTTCCTGCGCTTCTCAATTACTCGTTAAGAACACGCCAGCAAATATCCCGCCAACACACATCACGTTGCCGGAATCCAAACATCGTTGCACTGACGCAGGTTAGTCAATTTTTGGCAGTGTGCCTGATTCTCGGGCACCAAATGCATTTGAGATTCCAATAAAATCTCAGGTCATTGGCCGCCGACTAACATCGATCAGCGCGCGCCTGACATTTGCACATTATTCTAAATTACAACGCCAGTACTACCGCGGCGCTTACGAGCGTGTACCGCGGCAGACTGCGCGGGGAAGATCCAACAAACTAAATGGAGGACAAAGGTGAGCACAAGATCGTCCAGTTCTTTGGTGACGTTTTCAAATCCGTTCTCTTTGTCCGGCTACCCGGATGTACTTCCTGCAGGCGAGTATGAAGTAGTTGTCGAAGAAGAGCTACTGCAGGGCCTGAGTTTCGAAGCCTATCGCAGAACCGGAACCTACCTGACAGTTCGGGGCAAAGGCAGCAAGCCAGGCCGCACGGAAATGCGCCCAATTGACCCAGAAGATTTTGAACTGGCGCTTAAGCACGACCAGACCTTGGCCACATCTAACAATGACAGCGATGCGGCGCTTTCCCCGCAGGAGGAATAGATTATGAACACGCCCGAATGGCTTAAACCCGGAATCTACGGTGCTCTGATCGGCGGGGTTTTCGTAGGCGTCGTTGGATTTTCATGGGGTGGATGGATGACCGGCGGTAGCGCGGACAAGATGGCCAACGCCATGTCCCGCGACAATGTAATCGCTGCGTTGGTTCCGGTCTGCGTCGACATGGCGAGAACTGACGCCCAACGCGCCGAAAAAATAACGACGATCAAAGAGGCTTCTTCTTTCAAGCAGAAGGATGCCGTCATGGCGGCTGGCTGGGCAACGGTGCCGGGATCCCAAACTCCTAACAAAGACCTGGCGCAGGCCTGTATCGAGGGGCTGAACCTGGATGGATCGTAACTTAATCACTCAACATTCGGACAACGCCGTTTGCATCAGGGCAAATCGAAAAAATCAGTACCGGTTTTGCGCTCACTTAATGGCTGCGTTGTTTGTTGTCGTCTTCAGCAGTTTGGCGGGCTCCTTTATCTCATCAAGTCCCGCATCGGCCGAAACAAATTCGATCCCGGATAACGCGCATCCCAAAAAGTATGGCGACGGTTGGAAATGCGATTTGTCCTATCGGTTGAAAGGCGAAGAATGCGTGGCCATTGTCGTGCCGGGAAATGCCTACCCCACAAACAGAACCTATGGCTCAGGGTGGGCATGTATGCATGGCTTTGTTGAAGTTGGCGGCACCTCATGCACTGAAGTGATTGTGCCTGAGGGTGGATATCTCGATCCATCAGGTGAGAGGTGGCGGTGCCTGCGTGGATACACAAGAGTAGACGATAGCTGCCAGAAAATCGTGGTGCCGGATAATGCTTACCTGACGAATAGCACTTATGGATCTGCATGGCGTTGCAACCGTGGCTACGAAAAAGACGGAGAAGCATGCGTGGCAGTAGCGGTGCCGGAAAACGCTTTTCTGAACGCATCAACCAGCGGGCGTCCCTGGACGTGCGAGCGTGGGTATTTTGAGCGCGACGGACGGTGCGATGCCGTCTTTGTGCCTGAAAATGCTTTCTACGATGACGCGATCCATGGAGTTGGATGGAAATGCGAACGTGGCTACGAGGCGTCCGGTGATCGCTGCAATGCAATCGAGCTACCGGCAAATGCCCATATCGACCGATCCGGCAATGGGTGGCAATGCCACAAAAACTATCATCGATCAGAAGGGCTGTGTGTTCTGAACCAGTGAGAATTCAGACAGAAAGCCCACTTTCCCAAACTTCACAATTTTTGCCCGTCCTTACCAAGGACGCGCGTTTCACACTCTAAAAAGGAACAAATATGAAACCCGTACCCATTGCGTCGGATGCCAAGCAGTTCATTGCCAGCGATGCGCAAAAGCTGGCGCCTGAACAAGCAGTTTTTCCAGAGCTTCACCGCAAGACACTCGTGACAGATACACCGACTGCAATTGTGTATTGCGAAGGAAACTTCGCAAAGATCGATGGCAAGACGGCTAATGGTCTCGTTCGACATTCACAGGCCTATCGCGTTCTTTCGGTGATCGACAGCACGTATGGCGGTTGTGACAGTGGCAAAGTGCTTGATAATATCGCAAATCAGGTTCCCATCTTCGATGATCTTGATGCCGCCGTCGCTAATAAAGCTACGATCCCCGACACTTTTATTTACGGAATGGCGCCGGCCAGCGGCAGAATGTCCCTTGAGGATCGCGAAGTTGTTTTGGATGCGATAACGCTCGGAATGAACATCGTCAGTGGGCTGCATGAATTTCTTAGCGATGACAAGGAGCTCGCCGGATTTGCCAAAATTCACGATGTCACGATACGCGACATTCGCAAGCCGCGGCCAAATCCCGACCTGCGCCTGTTAGATGGCAGTATTGGAGACGTCCAGGCGATCCGCATCGCGGTGTTCGGCACCGATTGTGCAATTGGAAAGCGTACAACCGCGACAATCCTGACCGGCGCACTTAACGCGCATGGGATCAAAACAGTTTTGGTCAGCACCGGCCAAACTGGCTTGATGCAGGGCGCCAAGTATGGTGTCGCGATGGATTCGGTGCCGCCGCAATTTTGTTGTGGCGAACTTGAGCGCGCTGTCGTTGCGGCATCCGAGGGTGAGCACCCGGATGTAATAGTGATCGAGGGCCAGGGCGCGCTAAGCCATCCGGCTTTTTGCACATCAGCCTTCATTCTGCGAGGCAGTCAGCCACATGCAGTTATTCTTCAACACGCGCCTAAACGAAAACGTCGATGTGATTTCCCCAACATGACTATGCCCGCCCCTTGCGATGAAATCACCCTGATCGAGGCATTTGCGAACACAGAGGTAATTGGCATGACGATCAACCATGAAGGAATGAATGATGTTGAGATTTCAAAGGCCATCACAGACTACAACTGCAAATTGTATCTCCCGGTCACTGACGCATTGAACCGTCCTCCAAAAAACTTGGTGAATATGGTTCTATCTGCCTTTCCGCGCCTGCAACCCGTACGTGTTACGACGATTGAATGAGCAAGCTGCGTATCGACGTTGATCTGGACAAAATTCGGTACAACACACGGTTCCTGGTCGACCACCTTAGACCCCGCGGAATATCGGTGACAGGTGTGACAAAAGCCGTTTGCGGTCATCCTGAGATTGCGAATGCTATGCTTGAAGGTGGCGTGACAGGGCTGGCGGACGCGCGGATCAGCAATATCATGCGTATGCGCGATGCTGGAATCTCGTGCTCCATATCCTTGATCCGAACGCCCATGCTGAGCCAGGTCGCGCAAGTCCTTGATAACTGCGATGTCAGCTTCAACACTGAGATGGACATTATCGCCAGCCTGGCCATCGAGGCGCTGGGGAAGAACATTACTCACAATATTATCCTGATGGTGGAAATGGGGGATATGCGGGATGGCATCTTGCCTGAACACCTTGAAAGCACTGTGTCTCAAATTCTTAGAATGGAAGGGATTTCTCTGAAGGGGATTGGCGCAAATTTTGCCTGTCTGGGTCATGTGGCACCCTCTGCAGGGGCAATGGAATTGCTTTCGTCGCTTGCCGCCGACACCGAACTTGCAAGTGGACCCGCTCTGGAAACAGTGTCAGGCGGCGGCTCTGCCAGTTTGCCATGGGCGCTTGGCAAGGGGGCGACCGGAAAGATCAACAACCTGCGTCTGGGTGAGGCCATCCTGCTGGGTACCGATCCCGTTTCGGGATACGCGATCGACGGGCTTTACACAGATGTTTTTACGCTTTGGGCGGAAGTGATCGAAACGAAGACCAAATCAAATCCAAATCCCTTGCAAATGAATTATCCTATACCTTCAATGCAGTGTGTGACTTTAGACAGTCCTTCGAATACTCGGTCGATCCTTGCGATCGGACTCCAGGACACTGATGCGGCGGGTCTAATATTCCCTGCTGGCGTCACGTTCGTCGGAGCCACCAGTGATCATATCGTTGTAGAAAACACCAATTGGCTGCTTCGCCCTGGTGGCGAGGTGAAGCTGAGAATGAAGTATAGCGCGCTCTCGCGCGGCATGGCTGCACCCGATGTAGCAAAAGTCTTCCATGGTGATAGCGCTTTGGTTGACTGCAACGCAGCGAACACTGATCGCCCATACTCGAATCGAAAATAGCGCGCCAAGGTGCCGCCGCCTCGGTTCTGCTTCAGCCATCCGTCTTATTCTACGGCTTTACGTAGTAAATGAGGCACCCAATCCCTATATTGGACGTAGCCGCATTCACTTTTCACACCCTGTCTGGGCTCGTGGGTGTTGCGGACAATCAAAGGATCAAAATGATGTCTTTCAAAGACCTGACGACCAGAGCGGCTGCCGCACTGAAGGAAAACGATGCGGACGCGCCGAAAAAAGAAGTTACGTCTGAAGCGCCTGACGTCGTCCCCGAAAAACCAAAGCCTAAACCTCAAAACTGATAATACCCTGCCGGGAGTGGGTGGCTTGTTCTTGTCTGCATCTCCGAGCGAGCGGTATCAGCAAAGGAGAATTACCCAAATGAACCAGATAATCAGCAAGACAATCGCAGTCTTTTCCAGGCCGTTTACTTTCCCTGGCTTCGACGAATTACTCCCGGCAGGCGAGTACGACATAGAAACTGAGCTTTCCGCACCACCAGATTATTCGGACCCAGAAGCCTGGAAGGCCTCGGTGTTAATCTGTCTGCATCCACGGAAATCTTACCCCGGTCTGGCGCGTACCTTGACCGTTTCTCTTACTGATTTGGAGAGAGCCCGCGCAAAGGATAAATTGTCTTCAAAGCAGTTGTCGCAGTTCTTGCTCGACCAACTTTTGGCCGATCCCATGGTGCAATTGATTATGGAAGCGGATGGCGTTTCAGAGACTCAACTTCGGCACCTCTACTCGGAGTCGCTCATCTCTGAGGCAGACGACATATCATCAGATCAACGAGCCCTACCGCGAGGATGCGGAAACGGTTCTCGGTATACTTTCGCTGTCCAAGCTGCTGAGAACGAAGGAATGCCGGTTCGTCCTATTAAAACCCCTCGGATTACAGGCCGTCCCATTGGACAGACTGAAATGGGCAGCTCCTTCAATCTCAAGGCTTAGGGCTCGGAACTTTCTTTTCCAGTCGCTGTATAAACCAAAACAGAAATCGAGGCTAAGAACTGATGGAAGACTCCGACGACGAAGCAGATACGATCATGGCTCGCGCCCACAATGACGTGCCGCAAGAACGCCCGTGTCTTCGTTGCAGAACTCCATTCTGGAGCGAAGGGTTCGGAGAGCGGATTTGTCGACGCTGCAAGGGGTTGAACGCGTGGCGAAATGGCGTATCGGAAAGCCCTGGGTTTGCTCGGCGTCGCTGATGTACTGACATGTAGTGGTTCCGATGTGATCTGACAGTTGGCCGTTTTTCCTGTGGTGTATGCCAGATTAAGTTTGGTTCCGGATCTTTTCCTTCCTGATCTCTTTGCTCTCGATCATGGTCTGGAAGGGTATTCTTCTGCAACACATTTTGCCCTGATGAGTGTGCTCTTGGTTGTAGTGGTGCAGCCATTCTTCCAGATCGGCTTGCAGCGAAATCTGCGCCGCGAGCGCACGCAAAACAATTATGCTATGTCCGAGTTGGGCTCGATGCAGAAGTTCGCCTAAGTTTTGCTAGCGACCGCAATACAGCACAAAGCGGACAACGATTTAGCTTCCATCTTCAAGAGTTCGTTTGGATCAACTGCACCGCCAAATATTACAAGTATTTTAGTGTCATGGCGTCAGTTTTGTTATAAAATAACACATCCCATGAGCGGCGTAGCAGTAATCGTCATCAGCCATGAAATTTGCATCGCAAGAACACGAAAGCCTGTTTCACGAACGAGGCGAGCCCTACCGAATGGGTAGCCCCGGAGCGCGGACTTGCGGCGCGCGACTGAAAACAGGGGCCGCTTGCCCCAACCCCGCAATCAAGGAAAGCAAGCAGGGCCGGTGTCTTAGCCACTGTGGACCCCATGCCGCGCGTGCCTATCGTGAGCGCCAGAAACGCCGGTTTGAAACCGGCAGAGTGTCCTCCGCAGAGTGGAACCGGGCCGAAGCGCGCCGCGCGGCGAACCGGCTGGGGGGTCAGTGGAAGAAAAACCCGTGGTTGCCGGGCAGCACAATTGACCTGGGCGAACACGAGTGCGCGTTTCGTGACGTGCTGGGCGACTTGATTGTAGAGGCCTTGCCCCCAGCGGTCACGGATTGGCTTCGGTGGCGGTACCGGCGAACACAGATTGACCGGCAGAACGACGCAGCTTGGCAAAAGGCGCTGTTGGAGGATTTGCCTCGGCGCGTCGCTAAGGCCGGGCCACGTCCGGCTGATGGCTGCGGACGTGACTCAAAGCCGAGTGCGACGCCCCGGACGTGGAAAGTGATCTATGGGCAGGATAACCCATATTCAAAGCGCGCCATGCCAGACAAACCCAAGGCCCCTAAAGCCCAGCGCGGCAAAGGCAACGGACGCCGTGGCCGTCCCCGGACGCAGCCTGCCGGTGAGGACGAACTATCAGTTCTGGCGCAGGTCTACCGGGAGAACGCTGTGCTACTGGAACCGGTAATGGCGGGAGTCACGGATGAGGCGAAGCAACTGGCGGTGCTACGGACTCTGCGGGACTATCTGGCCCGCCCTACGGACGCAGAGGCGTGCAAACGCTGGCTGGCAGTGGTAGAACCTAACGCGGTGTGTCAGCGGCGCTCTGTGCGCCGCTGATCGTTGTTTGTGCGGGTCAGCTTCACTTGACGCCCATTTGTTTAAGCGCCGCGTCGAACCGCGCTTGGCCGTTGCAGGCAATCCAATAGCTGCACAGGCTTAGCGGGTCGCCTGTCGCAAAGGTCTCAGGAACGCCCGGGACGTAAATGGGTAGGTTTACGGCGTCCTCAATCAATGAGTACCGGGGCTTCGGCCCTTGATGCACCGACTGCCATTGGCGCCAGACCTTCGGCTGCATATCGAAGTGGGGACGGGCCAACGATCCGAATGTGTCTAGGGCAATGCGTTCTTCTTCGAGTTCCGTTGGCGGCAGAGGCGAAATTGCAGCGCCGCCAATCGCCAACACGAGTTGGTCTTTAGGCACCAGTACATATTCCAGCAGCCAGCCTTTCGGATCACGCGGAGCAGAGCGACGGAATGCAATCGCCGCGCTGAAAGCGGTTGTGTGTACGCTTTCCTTGATGATCCGCAACCGGGCGGTGCGGTCCGGGTGCTTCAAAAAGTATGCTTCATCGTCGTGCCGGTTTTGCCCCGGAAAGAGGTCGTGCGAGGTCGCTGTATCAATCGCCATTTCGACGGCAGTTTCGTAAGTGCGGGGTGCCGCTGTGTTGGACATGCTCTGTCCTTTCTATTCAAATCGTCTTCATCACAGACCGGGCGTTGCCTGTATGCTGCGCTAGTTGCGCAAGATGTGTTTTCCACCCAGTGCGGGACAGCGGCCCCCGCATGCTTATCGCTGTGAATATCGCTCTGACTGTTCGCGTTGCATGCAGTCAGATTGAGTAACCGTTGCGTCTCTTAACCCTCGCAATGCGCCCCGTTCAAAGGCAATAAATCGAACTCATTTCCACGGTCCGGCAGAGGTGTTGTTTGGTTCACCGTGCATGAGGGATTTCTTCCACCACGGTCTGTCCGCCTTAAGTAAAACTCTGTGGTGGTGGGGCGCTTTTTTAAAGCGCGCCCCACTACCCCGTGCAGTTTTACGGACCAATCCACAACCCCTCACGGTTCAACTGTGGGACTGTGGAAGCGTCCTGTCTGAACAGTCAAAGTGGGGTTTCTCACGCTCATTGAGCGGACCCCTCGACCTCATTTCGAACGGCTGCCGGTTCGCCTGCGGCAACGCAGTTTACAGCACGCCCTGCGCGCGGATCGTGTTCTGAAACTACCCGCAGTCCGCCGTCGGCAATCCAGCTTTCCAGCATGTCCGAAACCGCGCTGTAGGCCCGCGCCTGATCCGGGTTTCGGTCCGCTGCTTTGATGCCGCGCGTACCTACATCCATGCTCAGCGTGTCTGCGATCAGGTAGCCCGCCCAAGACGGCGACCGCTTGTCGGCCCGCGGCTTGGACGCAGCGGATTGAATGGCAGCTTGAACGAGGTGAAGGTCGCTAGGTGTCCCCACGGTTGGGCCAGGCGGCGTCCAATCCTCGACAACTGCAACCGTGTCCCCTGCCGGATACTCGGGTGTGCCGTTGTGCAACTTCACCGAGACCAGTCGCCGCCAGCGCGCTTTCGCAGCGGGCGCGAGGTTGGCCTTACCGTTCTCTACGCGGACGTATTGGTGGCGTTCATCGTCGGTAATACCAAACTGACGGGCTTCTTTGTCTGTCATGCGGACCAACTGGCGAACAACGCGCGCGCCGTCTACGATGGCGGATGCGCCGCGCGCCGCGCTTGCCCCCGCCGCACCCATGTCCGCGCCCGCTGCTTTGCCGACGTGGTGAACCAGAACAATTGCCGCGCCGGTACGGTCCGTGATCTGGCGTAGCGCCCCCATCAGCGTATTGGCTGAGTTATTGTCGTTCTCAGGCAGATTGTGAATAGCGCCCAAAGGGTCCAAAACCAGCACGCCTACCTTCGCGTCCAGCATCACGCGCACAAGAGCGTCTACCATACCCGGTACCCCTTCTGGCCCATCACGGCGCATCCGTGCCAAACACAGGTGCAAATCACGTCCAGACGTCATGAACAGCCGTCCGCCAATGTCTGCGTCCGTAATCCCGTAGTGCGCTTGAGCCGCTGCCAAACGGCGCAACTGTTCGTCCTGGGGGTCTTCGGCGTTGTGCAGCCAGACGTTTGACGGGCGGGTTGGTTCGTCACCGCTGAACAACGTCTTTCCTGTCGACATTGCGAGCGCTTCCGCTTTTATCAGCGCGCTTTTGCCTGTACCACCGGGCGCGACCAATACGGACACGAAGCCTTCGATAACACTGCGCCCGTACAGCCAACGACGAGGCGGGATTTGTCCCGGCGCAGGGGCCTTTACAGGCGTCAGCGAGAACGCAGCCAAGGCCCGTGCCATCGCGCTACCTATAGCGACCTGTGCCGAAAGAGCGTCCACGTCCGCCGAGTTGACCGGGCTGGCACCGAAAACGGCTTGTGCGTCAGCATGGGCCACACGTTCGCCCAGCGCTGGGTCCAATCGTCCGGCAAAGCCGCGCAGCCATGTCCAGCCAGTGCGTGTATCACGGATCGTGTCGTAAAGCTGAGCGTCATGCACGGTGTCGCCGCCCCAAGCCCAGCGCGCAGACCATTCAAGAAACAGGGCGCGCCCTTCGGCTTCAAAGCCGGTTCCTTCCACTGCGCCGCGCACTGCGTGCGCTACGGATACTTGTTCGTCCCGGCCAATGCGGTCTGTGTTTGGCAAACCTTCCATCAGCATCTTGAACGGCTCCAAGAAAGCTACTTTGTCCGGTGCCGCGTCTGCGCTGGGCGGCGCGCCTGCGGACGTGGACACACCTTTGCGTCCAGGCAAACCAAGCCGGTTAGCAATCCCAACAAGAGTGTTTCGGAGTTCTTCGGGGGTGGGTGCCAGTACGTGCATCATGCGGCAAGTTCCTGTTTGTTGTCGAATTGCGCCACCGGTAGTGCAAGGCTCAGCTTGGCCCCCCGTTGACGCTTTCGTTCTGTCGGAATGTTCAAGGTGTAGGGCAACCGCACAATGCGGGCTGGGTCCGCAACTGGGTCCGAACCCAACGCGGCAAGCGCCTCAGCCAACGGACCGGTTGACGACGATTGCAGAGCGCCGTCCCGTTGTTCTTGTACGCGAAACCAAACTTGGAAGCCGTTTCCGCTGTGGACTACCAATGAAGGGGTCAGTGCGTCCAACGCTGCAATTGTTCGTGTCCAGTCCGGGTCCACGTCCGGGGCGTCTTTCATGTCCAAATCCGCGACCAAATGGCGGCGGCAAGCAACGTCCTGCGCCTTGGCCCGGCGGTGTTGACCGGCCATGTGTTCTTTGCGCGAACAGACGCCCAGGTAGAGATTGCGCAAACCAAACTGGGCCTTGATGAAATCGTGCAGAGCGGCTTGGCCTGCTGCTCCGTCCAACTTTTCACAGAATGCGACAACACTGCCGTCTGTGCCGATTGCGCAGAGTTCGATCACGTCGCCGGACGTGAACAACGACGCAACCGCATCAAGCGCGCGCTGCGCAATGCCGCATTCAGTTAGTGCATCGCGCGTCGCTGTAAGTGCGTCGTCAAATGTGAGAGACCCGAACGCGAAGTGCGCGGCCAGCCCTTCGGCGGTGTTATCGTTACAATCCAGAATGTATTTCTCCTTCGCCAAAGCCAAGACGTCCATAGCTTCTTCTGGTGAAGGTGATCGTTGCCCGCTAGTTGCGGGTTTGGTGGTATTTGTGCTCATGGAAAACTTGCCTTTCGCCCCGTTGCCGCGCTTGCTTGTGGCGCGGGGTTCTTCTTTTTGGGCTTCAAATTATGCAGCGAGCCGAGCGGCTTTTTGTCCTTCAATCCAGTCGGTCAACTCCGATTGACTCCAACGAGACGCTCGACCAATTTTTATCGGCTTGGGAAATTCGCCATTGTTCATCATCTCGTAGATTTTGGTTCTCTTGAACCCAACGATTTTGACGACTTCTGGATAAGCCAGCAACCGTTCGCCTGACGTAGCCCGCTCTTGGCAGCTGTTCTGCTCAGGGGTGTTCTGCATTCTCGCCTCCATAGAAACTGATCGAGTAAGAACTAGGAAGGTACTTGGCGTACTGCCACGAAAAAGTATGCTAATTGTCTGAAAATAATCTGTTTTCTGACTGCTCTGTCAAAGTTGGAGGCGTTGTTTGTCTGTTGTGTCAGGCGCGGGACGAATGACCGTGCAATTTCGGGTCAAAAAAATGTCGCCTTCCTGAGCACTTCGAATCAGCAAAGGCAAAGTTTAGGCTCGATCCCTGAAAGGAATGACGCGGGTGTTGTCGTGTTCTTTGCCGTCAATGAAGTCTTGCCATGCAAGCATTAGGCCCCGGCGACGCTCAACAGCTTGTTCGCGCCGATAGGCTCTTTCCACGTCGTTCAGTTGGTGGGCCAAGGCTTCTTCGGCCAACTCACGGGGAAATTCAGTGTCGTTCGCGGCCCAATCTTTGAACGCGCTTCGGAACCCGTGCGGGACGTACTGACCCAAGTTCATGCGCCGCATCACGGCACGAATGGTCATGTCGGACATTGGCCTGCCCGGTTTAGCGCCTTCAAACACATAGTCGTCTGATTTGATTTCAACGTTTCGCAGCGCTTTAACTTCCGAAAGGATCGCCAGTGCTCTAGGGCAGAGAGGAACTACGTGCTTTCTCCGGGCCTTCATGCGCTCCGCCGGAATGGCCCAGAGTGCGTTTTCCTCGTCAATTTCACTCCAAAGTGCCAATCGCACTTCGCCAGAGCGCGATGCCGTGAGGATTAGAAACTCTAACGCGAGTGCACCCACCGACTTGCTTGCTCGTAGCTGTTGGGCGAACGATGGGACGTCTTTTCTTGGCATTGCCGGGCGGTGCCCCCCGGTCAGTTTCCGGGGCGCGGACAAAGTGGCGTTGAACAGTTCCCAGCGGGCAGGGTTATCCTGATGGTAAGCCCCGTTTTGGATTGCGTGGTAGAACAAGGCCTCAAGCCGTGCCCGCAAGCGAGTGGCCGAAACATGCAGCGCGTCCCACATCGGTTCGTTTCTTTCCGTGCCGTCGGCCTGCTTGACGGGCATAGGCTGTGTCAGAACTTGCCAAATGTCTTGCCGGGTAATCTCGACCAAAGGTTTGTCTGCGAGGGGCGCCGCGTACTTACGAAGTGACATGCCCCATTGGGCAACGTGCTTGGGGTTGGAGAACCCTTTTGTTTTCCAGGGCAAAAACACATCGACGTAATCGGAGAACGTCACGGTTGCGGCTTCGGCCTCTATTGCCGCGACGCGCATTGCAGCGGCTTGGTTTTCAGCCTCGGCAATTGGATCAAGTCCGCTTGCCAGCAAGTCGCGCGCGGCTGTGGCCTTCTGGCGCGCTTGTGCAAGCGTCGTTGAGGGAAACCCGCCGAAGCCCATTTCCCGCTGCTTTTGTCCTTTCAGCGTAAAGCGGAACACCCAACGCTTTGTTCCGTTGGCCGTGCAGCGCAAAGACAAACCGCCCCCATCATTGAGGGCGGTGCCAGGCGCGGCGTTTTCAACTTGTTTGACTGTCAGTCGGTGCATTCCCCGCGCCATGTCTGTTCTCCCGCTTAAATGCTGATTGCAGCGCGATACTCGGCAACGACGTCCGTGGACACTCCTGCCGCTGCCGCCGCTTTTTGATCATCAAAGCCAAGGTCGTTGACCAATGTGCAGAGCAAGTCTGCAAGGTTGCGCCAACTTTCTGGCATGCCGAAATAGATTGTGTCGGGCAGGGTTGGCAGGAGCTCCATTGCCTGTGCCAACAACGGTTGCTCTGCTGTGACTTCATTTGTGAGGGCGGAATTGCCTGCGCGTTCGATAGTTTGCACGTCTTTTCTTTCTACTAATCCGGGGCAATGGGTGCGGCCCCTAATCGCGCCCCTTGTGTGCCCCTAAAAATCAGGGGCAGTCAACGGAATTCGGCGGACGTCAGCGGACGTGACGCCCACTTCCGTCGAAAAATTGCTGATAAGAATATATAAAATGAACACCAGCGGACGTCAGCGAAAAGCCAATGGCGGCTCCTCGGTCCGCCACTGGTTTCCCCTAAATCATTGAAGATAAAAAACTTTTTATTTTTAAAGTTCGAATCCGTCGGGGGGGATTCAAACCGATCCCGCAACATTTGTGTGCAATTGCCATTCCTGACTCAGTTCAGAAATCCGTAGCTCCACCTGAGTCCATATGTAATACAGGACGAAAACGAGGTTTGAGCACTGAGTACAATTCGAATTGGTTTTGACGGGCCGTCGGTCGACAATGGTGAAATTGACGTAGCCGACCTAGCACCTTCTCTTCTCGCTCTAGGTGATCTTTTTGAAGCAGCGAATCGCGCGTTGAACAAAGATCGCAGCGAGGTGAAGCTAAAAATCAGAGCGAGCGAGAAGGGCAGCTTTATTGCTCTTCTTTCGCTGGATGTGAGCTTCATAGCTGACATGCTCGATATGGTTGCCGCCCATCCAGACCGCATGACTGCGGCCAATCAGCTTTTGGATTTGATTATCAAAGGTGGCACGATTGCCGGAGGCACTTTTGGTTTCTTCAAAACTCTCAAATGGCTGAATGGTGGTAAACCGGACAGCGCTGCCAATAACGATGATGGGACCACCTCACTTACCAAAGGCGGGACAACGATAATCGTTGATCAGCGCACCATCATATTGCTGGAAGACTTGTGCGTTTCCCAAGATCGGCCGCATGACGGATATTCAGTATTGGAGGCTGCTTTCTCACGGAAAGCAGTCTTTGATCAACGAGCAGCACCAAGATTTAAGTAGACAGTTCTATGTTTGTGCGTGTGTAAGTTTTTAGGCCAAACACAAAAGTGACTTCTCTGATCCGATTACAAAAACCTCAATTCCATGTTCCCGCAATTGCACAGAGGCTATTAAATTTGGCCAAGGTCAAACCAATACCTGTGTGAGTAGTAGCACTAGGAGTTCGCGGGTGAAGGGGCGCCGCATTGTAGCAAATCAGATTTCAATCACAATTTCCGTACAACAGTCCTTCATTTCGAAATGTAAAAAACTGGGGTGAGCGCTAAGCATTTGCTTGCTTGACGGCGAGGCATAATACTGAAGCGATTTGAACGCCCGCGCTATCTTATTCTGGGATGACAGGCAGCGCGGGCTATAGTCTGGTCATGGGACTGCCCAGACCAACTGCAATTTGCAAATGAACACGGGTAGCTAACCAAACCGTTGTGGTTGCTGATTTAAACTAATACTGACCGTCTAACTTCCTATTGCGATATCAACGTTTAAGACAGGCCGCGATATCGGGATACACAGGTAAGTGCGCGCGCGACAGCAATTTGATTTCCGCGCATAAAAAAATCTTGAATAGATGCATTTTAGATTCAACTATTCAAATGCGTGGCAATTTATCATTACCTCTGTTGCTTGCGCATTCGCCAGACTGTCTGGTTAGCCTCCTGGCGACGTATGTGAGTGGAGTCGCCAGGAGTTCACTTGTTCGTTTACTTGAAAGGCCGCACAGAGCGGAGTTCGTTCGAAGTCACAGGCAATGAGTGGAACCGGCTGAGCGACCTCTTTGGCCGCTAAAAACTTGAAGAACCAAAGTCTTTATTGACTGCTAAGCAGCCTTTATTCAAAACAGAGCGCGAAACCGCTTCGAGTCCTGAGCGCACCTCAATCTCACTCACGGCATTCTAAGGTAAACAGTTTTTGGACATTTTCTGTATGTGCGAACTCTCATGGTGCCAACGGAAGAAGCTGACATTTTGGCAATCATAATTGCTCGGCCTTTTTTGTACCGCGGCTAGGCAGAAATGAGGATGTTGCAGAAACTGATCGCTTACTGTGTATTAGTATTTTCAGAATTGGGCAGCCTATATGAGTTTCACCAAAACAAAGGACCGCATATTTCTCGCCTATGAAACATTTTCCGGCTGGCTTGCCCGACGTTCCAGACCTGTCAGAAAGTTCTTCTATGCTGTTGTCGGTTGGGTTCTTAGATTGATCTACGTGCTTCCGGGAAATCATGCCCGATATACCGCAGTCGCACTATCGGCGCATGTGGACCACCCCTCACCTAGGCGATTGTTTAAGGAATACGTGCGGAAGCTTTTGCTGGGTTTTGATCGTGCAGAAAGGATACGGCATGGCTTCGGTGAAGAAATCGACGAAACTTTAATTGTCCAGGATTGTGAAAGATTTGAACGGCTCTTTGAGAATGGGAGTTTTATCCTCGTCTTACCTCACGCCCACGGTGCGATACCGATGGCCCGATGCCTCTCGAACTCGTACCCCATATTATCGATTGTTCGGGTGTCAAAAGACAAAAACCGTGCCGAAGCTCAACATAGACTTTATCATAGTGTTGGATGCGAGTTTGTAGATGTGCGGGAAGCGGATCCAACTTCCGTTGCAAGGATCATTTTGAGAACATTAAAACGAGGCGGGATCGTGGTCGCGATGGTTGATCGCATTGATGAGCCGCCCACGCAAATCTTGAGCCCAGCACGTGATCTTGCCGCTGTGTCGGCGTTCGGTGAGATCGTTGGTGTTCAAACCTGGCCAGCAAGATATGCCCAAAAGGCAGGGGTCCCGATACTACCTGCGACTGTAGTACAGACCGAAACGGAATTGCATTTGGTTTTGGGCCAAAGTGTTATGGCTGGAGGGGATCTAGTATCCACAACTCAAAACTGGATTAGTGAACTTGAACATCTTCTGAGACTATATCCTCAAGAGTGGACATTCTGGCTAGACAAACACTGGTCGCGTGTTTTGCGCCGCAATCCACCTGTATCCAGAAAGTTATAAGTTTCAAGATGCCTATGAAAAAACGATCGAGTACGCGCATGCAAAGTTAAGAGATAGGAAAAAACATGTCATAAGCTAGGAGATTGCCTCTGACCAAAGGCTGCGATGTCTGCATGTAGAAAGTTGCGCAGAGATTAGGGCAATCTAAGTTCACAACTTGAGAGACCGGCACGACTGGAAACTCCGGCAAACACAACCACATTTGCTAGTATGATTAGCCGCCGAGAATTTGTTGCAGTTGCAACTACCGCACTTGCTGTTCCGTACATCGCGAGGGCGCGGCCCGACGCGCTAAGCGAAGCGATTGGTCAGCTCCCACCGCTACATTCCCTCCAGGTCAAAAAAGGCGACGAAACTGTCTTTGCCGAAGCGCCTCGCGGCCCCGGTCGCAATCGACCTACAAACATCAAATCCTGCTCAAAGAGCATCGTCTCTCCGCTTCTCGGGCCGGCGATCGAAAACGGCGAAATCCCGTCGATCACTTCGACTCTTGGCGTGGTCGCGCCCGGCATTCTTCCACCGGATGCCACACCCGGAGCAGCGGAAGTTTCGATGGAGGACTTGGTGACACTGCGAGCCGGTCTCGAAAGGACTTCAGGCACCAACTACGGTGATTGGGTGAGTTCAGGAAACTGGATTGCAGACGCTATAACCCGCCCGATGGTAGCGGAGCCTGGGACGCGCATGCTGTATCCACAGGTTCCACACACGTCCTTGGGGTCGCTCATTGTCTTCTACCAATAGGACTTTAGTCAAAACTTCCCCCTTGCGCCTTCGCATACTATGAGCACCGAATGGTTAAAAAACATCGAAACTTGTATTCGAGGGCCATACTCTACTGCCGGATCGAGCGATCTTTACTAGTCGATGCATTCTTTCATCAATTCTATACCACGCAATGAATATTTAGCCGACTTAAGTCCACCCGCCAACATTCGCACATAATGGGTATTATCCGTAGCAATTTGTGGAGAGGCCATTAAGCTTATGAATCGTTGGGAAGCCAGATGAACGCGCCAAAAAACCTCCAATTTTCACCCGCGGAGAACGTCAGATTCCTGCCATGAGCGACAAATGCTGCGCTAATTATCTATGCCGTTTTTGGCGCGTTTTAGTTATTCGTTGCAGTTTGTCTGAGCGTTGGTTTTTGTTTTTGAACAAGGGTTTGGGTGACAACTTGGGTAACAATTGACGAGTTTTGTACTTGGTTTCCATTTAGGTGGAAATTGACGTTCATCCTATCTGAGTGCTGCTCGGAGCCCAACCTGTATCTTAGTCAGTTCGCTTTAGGTGAACTTAACGCGCCTGGGCGGCCTATCGGGCTCGTGGATCACCTTAATAATTTATCACAACACTGTTGAAACATGTGGCTCTTGTATACAATGATTGTGTTTCCAGTGTTTACTGTAGCGAGTACCCGTTTGGAAGAAGCCGATTCTCATCGCGTATCAATTTCTCTTGCGGCCGCAAAAAGTCGTGACTTGTTGTTGATTGCAATGGCTTTTAGCATTTTTACTAACCTGCTTATGCTTACAGGCCCGGTATTCATGCTTCAGATTTACGACAGAGTTTTAAGCTCTCGTTCTGAAGAAACCTTACTGGTTCTATTCGGCTTGGTGACGCTGTTATTCACAATTTACGGGTTTCTAGAATACGCACGTGGACGCGTTTCTGCGAGGATAGGTGCCCGAATTCAGAGCACCTTCGGGCCGCTTGCGTTCAAAGCGCTTCTGGAACGTTCGGCGCTCAAAAGAAGCTCGGGAATCGAAAGCCACGGGTTGCAGGACATTGAAGCGCTCAAGGCATTCTTCTCGTCCCCGTTATTGTTGGCTATCTTTGACCTACCTTGGACGCCCATTTTTTTAGTCGCAGTTTTTATCTTTCATCCTTATCTCGGCTGGCTCGCGCTTGCTGGGGGTTGTGTGCTCGTTTCGGCAGCTTTGATAAACCAGATTTTAACCGTTAATAAAACGCTACAAGCCCAATCAATCTCTCAGTCAGCAAACCGATTTGCCGGTCAAGTCCAAGAAATGAGCGATTTGGCCTGGTCGCAAGGAATGGCTTCAGACTTGGAAAAGCGTTGGAAAAAGCTTCAAGATGCAGCGCTTCATTCTTCAATTCTAGCAAATGACTGGACGGGTGGTTTTGCGTCTTTTTCCAAAGCTTTTCGGTTTTTTCTCCAAGCGGCGATGCTTGGGCTTGGCGCTTGGTTAGTTTTGCAAAATGAACTGACTGCAGGCGCGATGATCGCGTCTTCAATATTACTAGGCAGGGCACTGGCTCCAATCGAACAGTGTATTCCACAATGGTCGCTGGCGCAAAAGGCGAGACGAGGTTGGCGTCGGCTAGATGAGCTTTTGCAACAATTAAAGCTCGATGACGAAGTGACTACATTGCCGAAACCTGAAGCGTCGTTAACAGTCGATGGCGTCACGGTCTTTGCGCGAGGGCGCGAACACCCTGTTCTGGGAAATGTCTCATTCCATCTAGCACCTGGCGAAGCGTTGGGGATTTTGGGGAAAAGTGGTTCAGGAAAAAGCACTTTAGCTAGGGTTGTTATGGGATTGGTTAGTCCACATAACGGAGAAGTACGTTTAGGTGGCGCTACGCTTAAGCAATACGGTCCGGAAGAAATGGGTAAGCAGATTGGTTACTTGCCGCAGGACGTTCATTTTTTTGCTGGAACGATTGCAGAAAACATAGCTCAGATGTCACTCGAAGTTTCTTCTGAAAGAGTGGTGATAGCTGCCAAAAGGGCTAAGGTTCACAGTATCATTTTAAATCTTGATGAAGGATACAACACAGTTATTGAACCACTTGATGATAAGTTGTCAGGAGGTCAAAAGCAAAGACTTGCCCTTGCTCGCGCTCTCTATGGTGATCCTAAGATCCTTGTGCTGGATGAACCCAATTCCGCATTGGACAAAGAGGGGTCTGATGCGTTGAATGCAGTCGTTTCAGAGTTGAAAGCCGCGAACAAATCAGTTCTGATTATGACTCATCGCCCAGTCGCTATTTCAGAATGTGATAAGTTACTTATTCTCCAAGGCGGTCAAACAAAAGATTATGGTCCTCGCGACCAAGTACTTGGTTCCTCGCTCAAGAACGTGATGTCGATAAAGAGGAAAATTCAAGCCAATGAAAACGAAGAGTTTAGATCTGCCGGGGCGCATCGAAAAGTTTCGAAAGCAAGTAAAGAGTTTCGTTCAATCCGTAAAAGAAAGTTGGGTAAACAGAAAGCACAAGGCTTTAAGTCAGTCAGGAAAAAACACGGACATTGAAGAAGTAGCTGATTGGAGCGCCTTAGTTCCTATTTACATTGGCGTGACCTCAATAGCGGTTTTGATTTTTGGGATTGGCTACTGGAGTTTGTTTACTAGGATTTCCGGTGCTGTTGTTGCCAGCGGTACTGTGAAAGTAGAAACCGAAAGACAAGTCGCTCAGCATCCAGACGGAGGCGTTGTTTCAGCGATTTTAGCTCGCGATGGAGATTCAGTGGAGGCCGGCGACGTATTAGTCAAACTTGACGGCACATTTCTAAGATCTGAGTTGCAAGTCGTGGAACGACAACTGATGGAAATTCTCGTGCGACGTTTCAGGTTGGAGGCTGAGAGAGACCAGCTTTCAAATCTTCAGGATATCGCTTTAGGAGAATTTTCAACGCTGGACAACGAATGGATGATCTCACAGCTTCAGGGTCAAAGAAACCTTTTCAACGCGAAACTGGCTTCACACAAGAACGAAATCGATCAACTGAAACAACAGTCATTTCAAATCGAGGATCAAGTCCGAGGTATGGAGGCTCAAGTGAGCGCGCTAAAAGATCAATTGGATCTGGTCGAGACCGAAATCAAGGATCTTGAGGCCCTGTTGGAGCAAGGGTTGGTTCAAGCGTCTCGGGTTTTGGCGCTCAGGAGAGAGCAGGCGAGGCTAAAGGGAGAGATAGGCCAGCTAGAAGCTGCAAAAGCCGAGGCGAAAGGGCGGCAAACGGGCGTTTCAATCGAAATTATAAACTTGGAAAATAGGCGCCGGGAAGGCGCCATTACAGAATTGCGTGATTTACGTTTCAGCGAGATCCCTTTGGTGGAAAATCGTCAAAGTTTGAAGAAACGACTCTCGAGGTTGGAAGTTAGGTCACCGTCCGAAGGCGTTGTTTTCGGGTCATCCGTTTTCGCGGAACAGGCTGTTATCAAACCTGCTGATCCGATTATGTACATCGTCCCAAAGGATAGACCACTTCAAGTATCAGCGCGAATTGACCCCGTGCATATTGACCAAGTTTACGAAGGTCAGCCGGTTTCACTTCGTTTTACTACCTTTGACCAACGTACAACGCCTGAAGTTCTTGGTGTCGTAGTCAGGATATCAGCTGATACATTTACAGATGATGCGCAGGAGGTGCCTTATTATGAAGCGGTGTTGCAACCCGACACAAAGTCTCTGACTGCGACAGGTGATGTTTTGCTCGTTCCGGGAATGCCTGTGGAGGCATTTATCAAAACTGATGCACGTGCACCGATTTCATACCTCGTTCAGCCTTTGGCCAACTATTTTCGACGCGCTCTAAGGGAAAATTAAGTCGTTGTTTTCCGTATCCTTTAAGAGCCGGAAAGAGACATTCGTAGCGACGTTAGCGGACTAGCCGGCACTGGACTTTATTCGATGCCGTCGCGTCCAGTCGCTGTTCGATTGACGTGTTTTGCACGTACAAATCCGTTAGTTTGTTGACTCAATTTTGTCGAGTTTATATCGTCCCGATACCTTTAGCGTGAGCTTTTTACTGTTTAGTGCCAAAGTGCGTACCTCGGCTAAAGGTCAAAAAACTTAATGAGTGCAGATAAGAATATGGTTTGAAGCCCCAGAGTAGAGATTTTTTCATAGTTTGCCGGGGGGCATTATGGCTGACTTTAATCTCGAAGCGGAAGGTTCCAGAGAAACCATTGGTGGAGTGACATTTATCAACTCTCCAAATGAGGGATCCGGTACAGGAAATTTCGAACCTTTTTTGGCTACAAGCGACGAAGCGAGCACATCAGATGGTGTTGCCGCTGGATTCAATACCGTAAACGATTCAAATTCCGCAATAAATAATGCCTTTGGTAACAACGAGTTAGACAAACAAAAGACGAGAGAAGTTAAGCTGACTGATATTCCCGTCACCGTTATTGACGGAGTCGAATATTATGAAATTCGCTTGGATTTGAATGAGAGCAATAGCGACGATCTCATAACACTAGAAACATTTCAAATTTACTTGTCCGACGATGGCACGATCGGAACCTACAATGACCTGACTTCAAATGGAAATTTGGTCTACGATATTGATGCAATTGAACCAACTACTCTGTTTTTGGCCGAAACATCTACAGGCAGTGGCACTGACGACTACACGGTATTGATCGAAAAAAGCGTCATCGATGCGTATTTTCTAGCAAACCCCAGTGAGTCTTTTGAAGATTACTATTTCTACCTTTATTCGGAAATGGGCCGCCCTGGTGAATATGACGAAGAGGCAGGCTTTGATGAGTGGAACATCCAAAGCGCTGGGACGATTAATGGCTTCAAGTTCGGGGATCTTGATGGCGACGGTGTTTACGAACCAGAAGATGGAGAAAGCGGGCTGGAAGGTGTTGTTGTATACATAGACAGCAACAATAATGGCATATTTGATGCAGACACTGAACGCGCAACTGTCACGGATGAAAATGGTAACTTCACTTTCTTCGGAGTCGCGACCAGTTCTGACGATATAATTATTCGTGAGGATATTTCTAGTTTAGAGGCGGGCTCCGAGCCAACCAACGGCACCTTGGATGGTCAAGGCGATGATCCCTATTTCTGGGTCGCGAACCTTTCCGAGGCCGGAGATACAGATTTTGTCCAGATCGGAAACTTGGTTCCAAATCCACAGATAATGATTACCAAAACGGTTGTCGATGTGGACGGTGAAGGCTCTGAGGGAATAGCTGAAGATGCCGGGGATGAAATTACTTATCAATTGGTGATCGAAAACACGGGCAATCTGGCTCTGGCTGGCGTTACTGTGACTGACCCCTTGACTGGGGTAAACATTTTGGTCGGTGATCTGGAGGTAGGTGAAGTCGTCACAATCGATGACGGCGACAGTGATGGATTGGGTGGAACAGTAGATCTAACCTATCAAGTAACGCAGGAGGATCTGGACAGCAGAGGCGATGCAGAGTTTGGCGATGTCAGTGACGACGACGATGGCAACATAGAGAACACCGCCAGCGTAAGTGGATTCTATGAAGAACAGGAAGTGACAGACAGCGATGATGCTGACGCTCCTTTGGCCTACCAGCCTGGGATAGAGATCGAGAAAGAGATTACAAGCGTTGACGACCTGAATGGCAACGGCCTTGTCGACGC
>NZ_JBXWLY010000018.1:0-94539 GCF_059609525.1 Ruegeria sp. YTSC325 | reverse complement strand
CAACTGCAAAGCGGACTCGGGCGTCATCGCGACCCGGTTCTCACCGTCCAGTATTTCCTTTGGTGTGCCTAGCTTCATGGGTCAGGTCCTAGTGGCGTTTCTTGGGTGGCATCAGGTCGGTGATCGTGCCTTCGAACATTTCGGCCGCGAAATTAACCGTCTCGCTGAGCGTCGGGTGAGGGTGGATCGTGTGACCGAGATCGACCGCATCTGCGCCCATCTCGATGGCCAGAGCTGTCTCGGCGATCAAGTCACCCGCGTTCGTGCCCACGATGCAGGCCCCCACTACGCGTTGATCTTCGGGATCGAAAAGCAATTTTGTGATGCCTTCAGACCGGCCATTGGACAAAGACTTGCCTGAAGCCGCCCAAGGGAACACGCCTTTTTCGACCTTGATCCCTTTGGCCTTAGCCTCGGTCTCGGTCAACCCGCACCATGCGACCTCGGGGTCGGTATAAGCGACCGAGGGTATAAGCTTGGCGTCGAAGAACCGCTTGTGACCAGCGGCCACTTCGGCGGCGACCTTACCTTCGTGCACGGCCTTGTGTGCCAGCATGGGCTGGCCGACCAGATCACCGATGGCAAAAATATGCGGCACACCGGTGCGCTGCTGGTTGTCCACGGCGATGAAGCCACGTTCATCCACCACGACACCCGCCTTTTCGGCGTCGATCAGCTTGCCATTGGGCTTTCGGCCCACGGCGACCAGAACCTTGTCGAACGTGTCGGTGAAGCTTTCGCCCTTGTCATCCTCGAACGTGACTTTCAGGCCCTTTTTCAAAGGCTCAATCGCGGTCACTTTTGTCTTGAGGAAGATGTTCTCATACCGGCCCTTGATGCGGTTCATCAGGGGTTTGACGATATCCTTGTCGGCACCGGGGATGATCTGATCCATCAGTTCAACCACGGTGATGTTCGACCCCAAAGCGTCATAGACACAGGCCATTTCCAGACCGATGATACCGCCGCCCAGAACCAGCATCCGCTTGGGCACATCCGCCAGTTCCAACGCCCCGGTCGAGTCGATCACGCGGTCGTCGTCATGCGGGATGAAAGGCAATTCAACAGGTTCAGAGCCCGCAGCGATGATGCACTGGTCGAACGAGACGGTGGTCATGTCATCATCGCCCACAACTTCGATCATGTTCGGGCCCGAGAAACGGCCATAGCCGCGCACGATCTGAACCTTGCGGCCTTTGGACAGACCGTCCAGACCGCCGGTCAGCTTGCCAACAACGCTGTCTTTGAAGGCACGCAGCTCGTCCAGGTCGATCTTGGGCTTCCCGAAGCTAACGCCGTGTGCGCCCATCTCTTCGGCTTCCGTGATAACTTTGGCTACGTGCAGCAGGGCTTTTGAAGGGATACAACCCACGTTCAGACAGACGCCGCCCAGCGTCGGGTTGCGTTCGATCATGACAACCTTCTTGCCCAGATCGGCGGCACGGAAAGCGGCGGTGTAACCACCGGGGCCAGAGCCCAGCACAACTACCTCGGCATGCACATCGCCTTGACCGGTCGCCGTGCCGGTGGCGGCCACGGCCTGCGGCGCGGCGGGTGCCTCTACCGGAGCAGCTTCGGGCGCGGCCCCATCGGCTGCTTCCAATGTCAGGATCAGCGCACCTTCCGAGACGTTATCGCCTTCGGACACGGCAATCGAGACCACTTTGCCTGCGGCGGGGGAGGGGACCTCCATCGTGGCCTTGTCGGATTCCAGCTCGATCAGTGGGTCCTCGGCGGCGACGGTGTCGCCGACCGAGACAAGAATGCTGATCACGGGCACATCGGAGAAATCACCGATATCGGGTACTTTGACGTCCATCTGATCTCTCCTTACCACATCAGCTTGCGCATATCGCCCAACAGCGTCTTGAGCGTCACGCAGAAGCGCGCGGCCAAGGCGCCATCGACGGCACGGTGGTCATAGCTAAGCGACATTGGCTGCATCAGGCGCGGCACAAATTCCTCGCCATTCCAGACCGGCGCCATTTTCGAGCGGGTCAGGCCCAGGATTGCCACCTCGGGTGCGTTGACGATGGGCGTAAAATGCGTGCCGCCGATACCGCCCAACGACGAGATCGTGAAGGTCGCGCCCTGCATGTCGTTTGACTTCAGCTCACCTGCGCGGGCCTTGCCAGACAGCTCCATCAGGTCCTTGGAAATCTCGACAATCCCCTTACGGTCGGCGTCCTTGATGACCGGAACCACCAGCCCGTTGGGCGTGTCAGCCGCGAAACCGATATTGTAGTAGGATTTGCGGATCAGCTTGTCGCCATCGGGGTGGATGGACGAGTTGAACTCCCAATGCTGTTTCAACGCACTGACCGAGGCTTTGACGACAAAGCTGAGCAGGGTAACGCGATAGCCTTCTTCCTTGGCCATCGTGTCCATTTCCTTGCGGTACTTGTCCAGATCAGTGATGTCCGCCTCGTCATTATGCGTCACATGCGGGATATTCAGCCAGGACCGGTGCAGGGCAGGGCCCGACAGCTTTTTGATCCGCGGCATCTCCACATCTTCCACGGGGCCGAATTTCGAGAAATCGACAACGGGGATCGGGGGGATGCCCATGCCGCCCGCCGCACCGGCAGCAGCCGGGGCCGCCGCGGTTGAGGTCTTCAGGAACTTGGTGACGTCTTCGCGCAAGATACGACCCTTACGGCCTGAGCCGTTGACCTTGGACAGGTCAATATCCAACTGACGCGCAAAGGCGCGCACCGATGGCGAGGCGTGGGCCTTGCCGAACCCACCATCCACAACGGGTGCGGGTGCCGAGGCAGCAGGCGCTGCCGGAGCGGTAGCAGGTGCGGCAGCAGGTGCGGGCGCAGCCTCGGCCGGGGCGGCAGCGGCCCCATCGCCTTCCAGCAGCAGGATCAGCGCGCCCTCAGACACGTTGTCGCCCTCGGCCACTTTGATTTCCTTGACGACACCAGCGGCCGGGGAGGGAACCTCCATCGTTGCCTTATCGCTTTCCAACTCGATCAGCGGGTCTTCGGCGGCGATGGTGTCACCGACCGAAACCAAAATGCTGATGACGGGAACGTCCGAGAAATCCCCGATATCCGGGACTGTTACTTCGATTGCCATGTCTATTTCTCCTCGTGCCCCGTGGCCTTAAACCAACCGGGGGTTCGGCTTGTCGCCGTCAATTTCATATGTCTTGAGCGCTTTCTCGAGCTCGGCCTTGGTCACGGCACCTTCACGGTACAGATCGACCATGGCGGCCGCCGCGATGTGGTTGGCATCGACCTCGAAGAACCGGCGCAGGTTCACCCGGCTGTCCGAGCGGCCATAGCCATCCGTGCCCAGCACGGTGTAGCGGCCCGGCACAAAGGCGCGGATCTGCTCGGCGTAGTTCTTCATATAGTCGGTGGCCGCGATGATCGGGCCCTTGGCTTTAGACAGCTGCTCGGTCACATACGGCACACGTTCTTCGGCCAGCGGGTCCAGACGGTTCGCGCGCGCCGCGTCCTGACCATCGCGAGCCAGTTCGTTGAACGAGGTTGCCGACCAGATATCCGAGGTCACGCCGAAATCCTTCTTCAGCATCTCGGCGGCTTTCATCGCCTGAACCAGAATGGTGCCCGAGCCCATCAGATTGACATGCTTCTTGCCGGGTTTCTTGACCTCCTGGAACCGGTAAAGCCCCTTGATGATGCCTTCTTCCGCGCCCATTGGCATGTCGGGGTGGGCATAGTTTTCGTTCATCAGGGTCAGGTAGAAATAGATATCTTCCTGATTGCCATACATCCGTTGCAGGCCGTTCTGAATGATCACCGCGACCTCATAGCTGAAGGTTGGGTCATATGTGATGCAATTCGGAATGGTGCCTGCAAGGATATGGCTGTGCCCATCCTCGTGCTGCAACCCTTCGCCGTTCAACGTGGTCCGTCCGGCAGTGCCGCCCAGCATGAAGCCCCGCGCGCGGCTGTCACCCGCAGCCCAGGCCAGATCGCCAATCCGCTGGAACCCGAACATCGAGTAGTAGATGAAGAACGGGATCATCGCCACGCCGTGGTTGGAATAGGACGTCGCCGCCGCGATCCAGTCGGCCATGGCTCCAGCCTCGTTGATGCCTTCCTGCAGGACCTGACCGTTGGTCGTTTCCTTGTAGAACATCATCTGATCGGCATCTTCGGGGGTGTAGTTCTGACCTGCCGGGTTGTAGATGCCAACCGAGCGGAATAGCCCTTCCATCCCGAAAGTGCGGCTTTCATCGGGCACGATCGGAACCACGTTTTTGCCGATCCCTTTGTCACGCAGCAGCGTGGTCAAGATGCGGACAAAGGCCATGGTGGTCGAAATCTCGCGCTCCCCGGTGCCTTTGAGCTGCGCTTCGAACTTGGACAGGTCCGGGATATCCAGAGCGGGTGCGGTGCTGTCGCGTTTGGGGAATTCCCCCCCCAACGCTTTGCGCCGGTCTGCGAGATAAGCCTTCTGTGCATTGTTCAGCGACACGAATGGCGCGTTTGGCAGATCTTCGTCGCTAACCGGGATTTGGAACCGGTCGCGGAAGGCGCGCAGTTGATCTTCGGCCAGTTTCTTTTGCTGGTGCGTGGTGTTTTGACCTTCACCAGCCGAGCCCATGCCATAGCCTTTTACGGTTTTCACCAACAGGCAGGTTGGAGTGCCCTCATTCTCGGTTGCGCGTTTGAACGCGGTAAAGACTTTCTCAGGGTCGTGTCCGCCCCGGCGCAGCGCCCAGATTTGATCGTCGGTCCAGTCTTCGACCAAAGCGGCAGTCTCAGGGTATTTGCCAAAGAAATGTTCGCGGATATAAGCGCCATCCTTGGATTTGAAGGTCTGGTAGTCCCCATCGACCGTCTCATCCATCAACTGGCGCAGACGGCCGGTGGTGTCTTTCTCCAACAGCTGATCCCAGCCTTTGCCCCAGAGCAGTTTGATGACGTTCCAACCTGCGCCACGGAAGTCGCCCTCAAGCTCTTGCACGATCTTGCCGTTGCCACGTACCGGGCCATCCAAGCGTTGCAGATTGCAGTTGATGACAAAGATCAGGTTGTCTAGACCTTCGCGCACGGCAAGGTCGATCGCACCCCGGCTTTCGGGTTCGTCCATCTCGCCATCGCCCAAGAAGCACCACACTTTGCGGTCCGCCATGTCGATATGGCCCCGGTTGTGCATGTATTTCATGAATCGTGCCTGATAGATTGCCATCAACGGACCCAGACCCATCGAAACGGTCGGGAACTGCCAGTAATCCGGCATCAGCCACGGGTGGGGATAGCTGGACAGACCACCTCCGCTGACTTCCGAGCGGAAGTTTTCCAACTGCTCTTCGCTGATGCGACCCTCCATGAAGGACCGGGCATAGATGCCGGGGATCACGTGGCCCTGAAAGAACACCAGATCGCCGCCATGGATCGCTGATTTCGACCGCCAAAAGTGGTTCAGGCCAATGTCATACATGACCGCCGACGACGCGAATGAGGCGATGTGGCCACCATATTCGCTGCTGACCTTGTTGCGCCGCACCACGGTGGCCATCGCGTTCCAGCGGTTGATCGTGCGAATGCGCCATTCCATGTCCTGATCGCCGGGAAAGGCATACTGATCATCGACAGGAATGGTGTTCTGATAGGGCGTGGTTGCCGAAAACGGCAGGGTCGCCCCAGCAGCGCGCGCCTTTTGCACCGCTTTGTCCAGCAGGAAATGTGCGCGATTGGCGCCATCCCGTTCGATGACGTCTTCGATGGCGTCCTGCCACTCCTGAGACTCGATTGGGTCGATGTCGGGTTCAAGGTCTTTCATGTGGCAGGATCCTTTCTTGTGTATGTCCGGGCGTTAGCTGAAGAACTGCGCGCCGTTGGCAGAGATAGTCGAGCCGTTGATGAACTGACTGTCATCCGAGGCCAGGAAGGCCACGCAGCGGGCGATCTCCTCAGGCTCACCCAGCCGTCCCGCCGGGATTTGGGCTATGATCGAGTCGCGCACCTTCTCGGGTACGGCCATGACCATCTCGGTTGCGATGTATCCGGGGCAGATCGCGTTGGCGGTGATGCCAGCCCGTGCGCCTTCTTGCGCCAGGGACTTGACGACGCCCAGATCGCCCGCCTTGGTCGCAGCATAGTTCACCTGCGCGAACTGACCTTTCTGGCCGTTGATCGAGCTGATGACGATGATACGGCCAAACTTGCGCTCGCGCATACCGGGCCAGACGGGGTGGACGGTGTTGAACACACCGGTCAGGTTCGTGTCGATCACGTCTTTCCACTGGTCCGGGGTCATTTTGTGGAATGGTGCATCACGAGTGATGCCTGCATTGGCCACGACAACGTCGATGGGGCCAAGGTCCGCTTCGACTTGGGCGATACCTGCGGCCGAGGCTTCGTAGTCGGCAACATTCCACTTGTACGTCTTGATACCGGTCTCGGCGGTGAAGGCGGCGGCCTTCTCATCATTGCCAGCATAAGTCGCGGCTACATTATATCCTTCAGCCTTCAACCTTCTGGAAATCGCTTCGCCGATACCCCGGCTACCACCGGTTACAAGTGCAGTACGTGTCATTTTCAATTCCTCCAATTAGTCAGAAACTTTGACCTAACTCGCTATGTTACGTAGCGTAATTTTCAGCGTACGGATAGGCCTGAGCGGAATACCAGCTATGCGTCTCAGGAAAAGTTTAACGTTAAACTATCTGAAAAAAGGCCACGCATAGCCTTGGGCGATTTACTTGATCCCTTCGCCATAGTTGCGGGATTTTGACATCTTGCCGATCCCCGGATTGAAAGAGTTTGTCGGATCGCAACACGTATAATGCGCCGCAAGGTCGGGTTTGGCCTTATAGAGATGCCCGACATTATGTTCCGCCGGATACTCGGCACCACGCGCATCGAACAGCTTTAGCATCGCAGTTTTCAGTGCTTTGGGATCTGCCCCTTTGCGCACCACATAGTCCTGGTGCATCACGTGACACATGAAGTGGCCATAGTAGAGTTTGTGTACAATCTGATCGCTGATCTCGGGCGGCAAAACCTCAAGCCAATCACGATCATTGCGGCGCAGGGCAACGTCCAGCGCAATGATATCTTCAACCTCATCTGCGTGGATCGCCATATAGCGCACTGCAGCGCCCGCAGCAGCAAACCGGTGCAGGCCCGCGATCTTGGCCTCACGCGGAGTGCATTCGAAGAAACCTGCATCGCGCCCTTTGAAAAAGCCGGGCAACCAGTCGCGGATCGCCTCGATGCCCTCGTCCTTCATTTTCAGGATCAGATGATGTTCAAAGGCGTCTCGGTATTCGATCATCCTCTTGGGCAGGACCTGCGGCAGGAGGCTGACTGCGGCCTGCATGAACCGGTCGGTGAAATTGCGCAGAAAAGGAATGCGCCGTAAACGTGCATCCACTGCGCCCTTCAGCGCAAAGAACATCGGCAAGCGATCTGTGCCCAACTTGTCGATCATCCACACCGTGTCCTTACCGTAGGCCTTAGTGATGTCGAACACGTCGCGCTGCATGTACTCGGCCGAGACTGGCAGGGACGCGAATTGCGACAGGATATGCCGGCGCAACTCGGCCAGATCGTCTGGGGAGTTGGTTCCGATATAGAAAACCTGTTCAGCCTCGTTTTTGGCGAAAGTGTCCAGACGCACGGCAAACACAGCCACTTTTCCGGCTGAACCCGCAGATTCAAACAGCTTCGCCTTATCCGCATTGTATCGTGCGGGCGTTTCGGCATCCACGTCGCGCACGATCTGCGCATAGTCACTGGCCGAGGCGCGTTTATTCGTAGACCCTGGATTGCGCTCGAACTGACCAGCATCGAGATTTGACAGGATCTGTTCCGGTGTCTCACCCAGATCAATGCCCAGGTGGTTGACCAGCTCTAACGTGCCGTCTTCGGTGATGCGGGCATAGACCGACAGTTCGGTGTAAACCGGCCCGCGTTCAACCAATGAACCGCCCGAATTGTTGCAGACCCCACCCACAATCGACGCCCCGATACATGAGGATCCGATCACCGAGTGCGGTTCGCGCCCCAGCGGGGCCAGCAGCTTTTCCAAGGCAAAGAGTGTGGCACCGGGAAAGCTGACAACCTGTTCGCCGCCGTTCAGCGGCACCAGAGTATCCATGCGGCGGGTATTGATCAGAACCACATCGCGGTCATAGCGACCTGAGGGTGTGGACCCTTCTGTCAGGCCGGTATTGGCGGCCTGCATGATGACGATCTTGTCGGCGGCAACGCAGGCTTGAAGAACTTTCCACTGTTCCAGCAGGGTGCCGGGTTGTACGACGCACAGCGCCTCGCCTTCACCCGACCTGAACCCACGGCGGAACCGCTCGGTCGGGCGTGCGCCGGTCAGCACATGGCGGGGCCCGACGATTGCGCGGAAGTCGGATATGAGGGCATCGTTGGTCATGCCGCGTTCCGATGCGCCTGTCCCTGAACCGTCACCGGGTCGCGAAACCGCAGATTGGCGCGCGACAGTTGATCAACTCGCGTGACGCCCATCAGCTTCATGTCGCGTTCGATCTCGGCCCGCATCAGCCCTAACGCGCGTTCGACACCGGGCTGACCGGCAGCGGCCAGCGGATACAGATAGTGCCGTCCGACACCAACCGCCTTGGCCCCCAACGACAGCGCCTTCAGCACATGGGTGCCGCGTTGAATGCCGCTGTCCATCATCACGTCCAGCTTGTCGCCGACCGCATCCACGATCTCGGCCAGTTGGTCGAACGGAGTGCGCGAGCCGTCCAACTGGCGTCCGCCATGGTTCGACAGGATGATGCCCGTACAGCCGATCTCGGCCGCGCGGCGGGCGTCCTCGACGGTCATGATCCCCTTAAGGCAGAACTGACCGTCCCATTCGCGCACCATCTGGGCCACATCGTCCCAGTTCATCGACGGGTCCAGCATTTCGGTGAAATAGCCGCCGATGGAACTAGCCCCGCCGCTCATGTCCACGTGTTCATCCAGTTGCGGCAGGCGGAATTTCTCGTGCGTGACATAGTTGATGCCCCACATCGGCTTGATCGCAAACTGGATCATGCCGCCCAGCGTTAGCCGGAACGGGATCGAGAATCCCGTGCGCAGGTCACGTTCGCGATTGCCGCCGGTGATGCTGTCTACGGTCAACATCATCACCTCGACACCCGCCTCTTTGGCGCGCTGCATCATGGCCGAGTTCAGGCCCCGGTCTTTGTGGAAATAGAATTGGTAGACCTGCGGGTTTTTGTGTTTCTGGCGCAGCTCCTCCAGCGAAACGGTGCCCAGCGAGGATACGCCGAACATGGTCCCGTATTTCTCGGCCGCCGCCGCCACGGCGCGCTCGCCCTGATGGTGGAACAGGCGCTGCAGTGCGGTGGGCGAGCAATAGATCGGCATGTCCAGCTTTTGCCCCATGACGGTGACGGACATGTCCACGTCTTTGACCCCGCGCAACACCGATGGCAGCAGATCGCAGCGATCAAAGGCGTTTGTGTTCTCGCGATACGTTACCTCATCATCCGCGCCGCCGTCGATATAGTTGAAGATCGGTCCTGGCAGGCGGCGCTTGGCCAGTTGGCGGAAATCGTGGAAGTTATGGCAATCGGTTAGACGCATGTCTCTTCCTCCTATCAATACGCGACGGATGGCAGCCAGGTGGCCAATGTGGGCCACAAGAAGACCAACGCCAGCCCGGTCAGTTGCAGCAGGACAAACGGGATGATGCCCTTGTAGATGTCGGTCAGTTTAATCTCTGGCGGGCAAACGCCCTTGAGATAGAACAAGGCAAAGCCAACCGGAGGTGTCAGGAAGCTGGTTTGCAGCGTGACTGCCACTAGGATCACGAACCAAACCAGCGCGGGTTCGTCCAAAACGCCAAAGCCGGGGATGTCGATGCCCAGCCCATTCACGATCGGGCGCATCAGGGGCAGGACGATCAGGGTGATCTCGATCCAGTCCAGCACAAAGCCCAGCAGGAAAACGATGAACAGGATGAACAGGATCGTGCCATTGGCTCCAAAGCCGGTGGACTGAACCACATGTTCGATCAGTTCATCGCCGCCAAGTTCGCGTAGTACATAAGAGAACACGGTCGCGCCTAGGAAGATTGCGAAGATATAGGCGGTGGTGTTGAAGGTCGACACCAGCACGTTCCACAGCTTTTGGAAGGTCAGCTTGCGATAGCCCAAGGCCAGCAGGGTCGCACCCAGTGCCCCGATGCCCGAAGCTTCGGTCGGCGTGGTCAGGCCCGCAAAGATCGAACCGAGCACGGCGAGGATCAGCATCAGCGTCGGGATGACGGCAATCAGCACGTCCTTGACGGCAGCCCAGTCGGGGGCCTTGGCACCTTCGGGGACAGGGGCCGCGTCACGTTTTATCAGCGCAAGGATGAAGATATAGCTCAGGTACAGCCCGCCGATGATTACACCGGGGAAGACGGCGGCCATGAACAGATCACCCACAGACAGGGCCATCTGGTCGGCCATGATCACCAGCATAATCGAGGGCGGGATCAGAATGCCCAGCGTACCGGACGCGGAAACCACCCCAGCGGCCAGTGTCGGTTGATATTTCTGCTGCATCATCGAGGGCAGCGAGAGCACGCCCAGCAACACGACAGACGCACCAATGATCCCGGTTGAAGCCGCAAGGATGATCCCGATCAGGGTCACGGTGATCGCCAGACCTCCGCGCACTGTGCCAAAGAGGCGCTGCATCGAGGACATCAGGCGCTCGGCCACGCCGGATTCGTCCAGCATCAGACCCATGAAGATAAACATCGGCAAGGCGACCAGAACCGCATTGGACATAGTCGCATAGACCCGATTTACCACCGCGCCCAACGTCAGATAGTCCAGCCCGGTAAAGGTGCTTTCCAGCCCCGTCCAAAGCATCAGGTCGTTGTCGAACAGATAGGCCAGCCCGCAATAGGCCACACCCACACCGGCCAGCACCCATGCCACCGGGTAGCCAGTGAACAGCAGCGCGATGAAGGTCAGGAACATGGCGATGACCAGCTTTTCCTCGGTGGTTTCCACCAGGAATGTCAGGCCCACACAGATCGCGGCAAAGACGGCCAGAACCAGCAGGACGCGACGCAGCGGCGCGCCTTCGCGTTCGCTCTCGGGTCCGTAGATCAGCGCGTGGCCATCATGGATCAGTCGGGCAAGGGCGGCGAGCGCCAGTAGCACAAAGCTGATCGGAATGACCGCTTTGAACGCCCACCGTGCCGGAAGGCCGGTCGGACTGTCGGACCGTTCGTTGACGCGGAAGCTTTCGTAGAAATAATCATACCCCTGGTCGATCATCAGATAGATGAACGGGGTCAGCAGCGTCAGGATGCCGATCACCTCGATCACCCGCTGAGCGCGGCGGGAAAGCTGCATATGCAGCACGTCCACACGCACATGGCTGTCGGTGATCAGGGCGTAGGAGATACCGATCATCGTCACGATGCCGTAGAAATGCCATTGGATCTCGTCCAGTTTGGGATAGTTCTGGCTGAACAAATAGCGCAGTGAAACCTGAGTGAAAATCGCGGCCATCAGCAGCACATTGGCCCACATCACCACATGGCCAACGGCCTTTACGCTGGTGTCTAGGGCAACAGCAATTTTTTGGCGGTCTGTATCGGGATGTTCCAGGAGGCCTTCATAGGCTTCGACCGGATCATTGACGTTCTTTGGCGTGGCCATGGGTAATCCTCCCTCGGTTGATCGGCGCGGGCGCGATCAAGGCTTTGCAGGCAGTGGTCCTTTGAATATCCGGGGCGGAGGAGCCCGCCGCCCCGGACGCGTCAGTCGTTCAATTTACTGACGAGGGAGGAACGCGTTTGTTTTCCACAGGTCATAGCCTTCGCGGAACTCAGTGATGTCGGCCATGACTTTGGCAAAGAAGGCGTCGTTTGCAGCTTCTTCAGCAGCAACTTCTTCCCAAGTGGCGCGGAAGGTGTCCAGCATCTCGGGCGACCATTGCTTGATGGTGACGCCGTTATTTTCGACGTTGTCGAGCAACGCTGCGTGCTGAATGGCTTCACCTTCGGCAAAGCTGTCTGTCATCGACGCTTTGCAGGCATTTTCGATGATCGCCTTGTGCTGATCGCTGGCTTCGTTCCAAACATCCTTGTTGATCATCAATTCGAACACGGTTGCCTGCTGGTGCCAGCCGGGGAAGTAGTTGTACTTGACCAGCTTGTGGAAGCCCAGGCGAGCATCGATCGCGGGCATCGAAAACTCGGTCGCGTCGATTGCGCCTTTCTCCAGCGCGGGGAAGATCTCACCGCCTGGCAGCAACGAGGTTGCGACGCCCAGCTTCTGCATGACTTTGCCGCCCAGGCCAAAGAAGCGCATCTTCAGGCCGTCCAGATCTTCGGGGCTGTTGATCTCGGTTGCGAACCAGCCCGAGGTTTCGGGGGCAATGATGGCGCAGGGCATGACGTGCACATTATAGCCCGCCTGGTCGTACATTTCCTGATACAGCGCGCGACCGTTTCCGTAATACATCCAGGCCATGTATTCGCCGGCTTCGGGGCCAAACGGAACGGCCGAGAACAGCGGTGCGGCGGGGATTTTACCCGCCCAGTAGCCAGCGGTGGTGTAACCCGAGTTGATCTTACCAGTCGACACCGCATCCAGAATCTCAAATGGCGGAACCAGCTTGCCCGGCTCATAGACCTTCATCTTCAGCGTACCGCCCGACATCAGCTGCAGCTGCTCGGCCACGCGTGGAATCGGCGAGCCCAGACCCGGCAGTTCGGTCGAGAAGGCGATAGGTGTTTTCAGCAGCAGCTTGTCGGCGGCAAGTGCGGGTGCGGCGATCAAGCTGGCAGCTACTGCAAGGCTCGTCAGGGTCTTTTTCATGAATTCTCCTCCGGGATGGTTCGGACGCAACGTCCAATCAATCTGTGACGCTAGGTTATCTGGCGCCTTGAGTGGTCAATAAAGTTTACCAACATATCCAGTCAACAACTTTATTTACCACTGGATCATGTGGCCGCAGGCACAAACTGCCTTACGTCTCGATCAATGGATAATTTCTGACTTTGTGCGAGAAGTTCAGGAATACAGAATAAAATAATTTAAAACAGACTATTAAGGTAATTCGTCAGGTGAGCCTGTTCGCGCAGAAACTAGTTGAAGTTTGGCGTCTCAAAGGTTATTTTAATTTACCAGTAAGAACGACTGAGCCCAAACCACAAAAGGCCGCGCGTGATGACACCAACTGCGATTTTTGAACCAATCGGCCACGAATCGCTTGCAGATGCGGTGGTTGCCCAGGTCGAGGATCTTATTGCTTCAGGTATTCTCAAGCAGGGCCGCAAACTGCCTTCCGAACGCGATTTGGCAGAGATGTTGCGCGTGTCCCGGCCTAAACTGCGTGAAGCGCTACATGTTCTGGAAGAGCGTGGTCTGGTCACAACCCAACACGGCGAAGGCACTTTTGTGGCCGCTTTGACAGGGCAGGCAATGATGCCTGCTTTGCTGGCATTGTACGAACGCCACGAGCCTGCCTTTTTCGACTATCTTGAGTATCGCCGCGAACAAGAAGGCTTTGCTGCGCGACTGGCCGCGCGCCGCGCGACTAAGGCCGACAAAGAACGGATCACGGAAATTCTGGCCGAAGATGACCGAGCTTGGCGCGCGAATGATCCGGCTGCTTCTCGTGAGGCTGACTTTGCCTTGCACGCAGCAATTGTCGACGCAAGCCAGAATGCCACGCTTATTCACATGATGGCCTCAATCTATGAATTGACTCGCCAAGGCGTTTTCTACAACCGCGAGTTCCTGAAAACCATTGACGGAACCGGCGAGCGATTGGTGCAACAGCACAAAGAACTGGGTGAGGCTGTCATTGCGGGCGACGAGGCGCGTGCCGAACAGGCCGCATTCGACCATATTGATTTTGTAGAGGAGTCTTTCCGCTTGGGAATTGAAAGACGCCGGCGAGAGACAATGGCCGAGAAACGACGCATGCTTTCAAGTTCTAAGCCGACACCCAATTCCTGAGAGCAAGCGCAGCCCGTACATTTCGGGCAAAACTCGCGATTTAGTAGCTAAGGTTTGCATTAAAACAGCCATCATTCACGCGGCAACCTCGAAATTTTGAGTGGGGTGCGTTAAGGTTTGTGTGCACAGAATAATCGCAAGACGCTATCGTCTTAGACATGTGCCAGCATTTTCGGTGTGTTGAAGATGCGATCACTGACGGTCAGGCAAATGTTCCGTGCAGCCCTTAGAAGGAGGGTTTTACGTTTGTTTTCGTGTAAATATTGGGGGGGAAATCAATATGAAAACATCAAGGATACTCAGCGCGTTTGCTTTGCCGATTTTAATCGCTGCGGGCGGAACATCTCTACTGGCTGAAAGTGCTCGCGAAGAAAGTCAGGGTACGGTTTTGCTGCGCGGACTGCCAACTTTGGACACGTCGCACAGTGTCGCGATTGTCGAGCTTGATCCGGAATCCGAAAACTTCGGGAAAATACTCAGCGAAGCCGAACAACCGGATATGGCTGAGCCGTTTCATCACTTGTATTACAGTCCGAATGGTCGCCTGTATGCCACCGGGCTGGACCCAACATGCAGTTTGGCAGAAATCGGTCTTGTCCGCGATTCCAGCGGTGCGCCACAGGTCTCAGGTTTTGAATGTCTAGACACCGCGGGCCAGATGGTCGGCGAAGACATCATGTGGACCACGTCGAATGGGTCTGAGTACATGTTTGTCACGTTCATGGGTGGCCTTGGGGGCGACGACGGTGGGTCATTAGGTGTGTTTGATCCACAGACGAATGAAGTCGTAAAAGTCATTGAGGCCCGTAAGAGCGAGATCGCTGAGGGTGCGCCTTACATCATGTATCCCCACGGGATTTCGGCGTTTGAAGATCGTATGGTGATCTCGTCAACAGTCCATCCTGACCTGGCGACCGGAGTTGGCAATTCAATCACGGTAATCGATCTCAATACGCTTGAACCTATCCAGACAATTACGGTCGAAGGTGAGACACCGATTGGCTTTCCTTCATCTCCGGTCGAGGTGCTTTTTGCCCGCCCGTCGATCCACCCAGAGATCGAACCAGCGGTCATGGTGAATACGATGTTTGGCTTTGAAACCTGGTCCATCCCTTACGATGCGGCGACTAAGACGTTTGGCGAAGGCAAAGTGATCTATTCCGGCACTGAAAACGGCACAGGCGTGCCACTTGAGTTCTATGGAACCGAGGATGAGCTGTTTATCAGTCACGCTCTGCCGGGTGTCGTAAAGCGCTACGACTTGTCGAAGCTGCCTCAGCTTGTCTCGTCTGGTCCTGATATCGTTGCCGATCCAGGTGCGCATCACATGATCTTTTTCACTTCGGCGTCTGGACGCGATCTGATCGCCGTTCAGAACAACCTTTTGAACCTTGGAAATGCTGAAGCGAATGATCCGACGGATGTCGATTTTATCGCGTCGGTCAATGCCAATACAATTACCGTCCATGATCTGGAAACCGGAGAACGTCTGGGCACGGTGAATTTCAAAGAAACGTACCGGAAAGGGGTCGAAAATGTCGAAGGCCTGTTTGGCTCGGGCTTCGTACATCACCACTAGGCTGCGTTCTTCCAAGTCCAAAAAGGCCGTTTGCACCGGGCTAACGGCCGTTTTGGCTTCGGTGCTTTTTGGTTCATTTGATGGTCAGGGCCATGCCGATCCTACGCCGATAGAGGGCTTTCAAGCACCCTTTGTATTTGGCCGGTTCACGGTACCCGCCGACAACCCGCTGACGGAAGAAGCCTTTGAGCTGGGTCGAAATCTGTTTTACGACCCGATCCTGTCGGGTGACAACACGATGTCTTGTGCAACCTGTCACGAACAGGCTCGTGGGTTCACAGATGGCCGCGCGCGGTCGGTTGGGCATAACGGTGAAGAACTGGACTTCAATGCAATGGCCCTGGGCAATCTGCTTTGGGGGCCGCAACTGTTTCTATGGGATGGACGCAGCCCAAGCCTTGAACATCAGGCCCTGCAACCTTTGCTTAACCCGATTGAGATGAATCAGCCTCTGGACGCGTTGTTGGATGAGTTGAGTGCTTCCGCCCACTACCAAGAAATGTTTGACGCTGCTTACGGCGAAATCTCGGAACAGGCCGTTTCCAAAGCGCTGGCGACATTTGTTCGACTGTTGATTTCCGCCGACAGCAAATATGATCGTTACCTGCGGGGTGAAATCAAGTTGAACGATCAGGAGGAGCATGGGCGCAAACTGTTCATGGCGCATCCGGATGTGAAAACATCACTGCGCGGAGGGAACTGTATCGATTGCCATAGTCAGTTTGTCACCGCCGGATTTGCCGAAGGGTTTGATGGGTTCAGCAACAACGGTTTAGACCCCGATACAGCCCTAAAGCCCGGCCTGAGTGCCACGACCGACTACGATGGTGACCATGGAAAGTTCAAAGTACCCAGCCTGCGCAATATCGCAGTCACCGGTCCTTATATGCATGATGGGCGTTTTGAGACATTGCGAGAGGTTTTGAACCACTACAATGAAGGTATCGTCCTCAGCAGTACGCTTAGCCCGCTGATCCTCGAGGCAGATAATGAAGTGGCCGACCCGACACAGGCATTGGGGCTGCAACTGACCGAAGTGGAAATAGATGCAATCATCGCCTTTCTGCACACGCTCACGGACGAAGCATTCTTGTCAAATCCAAAGTTTTCGAACCCATTTTAAGGTGCTGTTCATGATCAATCTTCTAACGGTAAAACGACACATGATGGGGGCAGGGTTGGGTCTTACCTTGTGGGGCGCGCAGGTTGCGGCTCAATCTCCGATGACGCTTGAATTCCACGCGATGAACGGTGACGCGCCTTTTATTTTCGATGAATTTGTCCATTCCGATCCAATAGGGGGCGAACCTTTTCGCCTGCGCGACTTTCGATTTTTTCTAAGCAATGTGGTGTTTTCCGATGGCACCCGGCAATTTGCGGTTGCCGACGGCTATTACCTGATCAGGTTTGATGGCCGTAGCCAAACATATGAGGTCACTATCCCGGAAATGCCCTTGCAGACCGTCTCGGAAATCACCTTCGCCATCGGTTTGGATGCTCAGACCAACGGGTCGATCACGCCGCGCGGAGATGTAGACCCGAACAGCCGCATGGCCTGGAACTGGGAGATCGGCTACAAGTTCGTACTGGCCGAAGGCGCTCTGCGCGGGGCGGATGGGCTTATCCCGCTGGTCTACCATGTCGGGTTTGACGAGAATATGCGTGAGCAAAGCCTTGCTTTAAACCTAGAGAGCGGCGCGCGCGAAATTGCATTTGATGTTGATATAATGGCGTTGTTCGACGGCGAAACCCGGCTTGATCTCTCGGCCTTGCCGACTGTGAAAATGGATCGGGATGATGCCTCAGCGTTGGCTGACAATTTTGCCGGTTTGGTGAAGCAGCGGAAATAGGGCTCGCAAGGGCAGTCCCATTTGGGAATTTGAGTCACTTGCCCCGCCAGACGTGGATTTGTCACAGGCGGTATGGGTTTTTCCCAAAGCGGCCAGCGCTTAAGTTCGAGTCATCGCAAATCGGAGCTACCTACGTGACGCATCAAAGTTGGAGCACGGCCATACTCGACCGGCTGGAATCTGAAGGGACGCGCATGACAATCCCTGACGGAGCGCAGTTGTTTGCTCCGGGTGCCTACGGACAGGTTTTTCTGATTGTCCGGTCGGGGATCGTGCGCGTTGAACAAACCAGCCCGTCTGGTCGCACGGTGGTGCTGTACCGCGTTGGTCCCAATGATAGCTGTGTGATGACGACATCTTGTATGTTGTCCGACATTCCATATTCCGGTTTTGGCTATGCCGAAGGGGCAGTGACCGCACTGGCGATTGGCCGGGACCGGTTCAACGCGCTACTGGCTATGGACTCGGCGTTTCGCGCTGCGGTTTTCATGGCATTTTCTCAACGGATCGTCGAACTGTCCGAAGTCATCGACGACCTTTTGCTGAACCGTATGGATCAGAAGCTGGCGCAGTGGTTGCTGGATCAAGGCAAAGATGTCCCCGACATTCACACCACTCATCAGCGAATTGCCACTGAGCTGGGCAGCGCACGCGAGGTGATGTCGCGTATTCTTAAGGATTTCGAACACCGGGGATGGGTCGCGTTGGAACGGGGTGTAATCCACCTGCAGAATCGTTCTGCATTGCAGTTGCACGCAAAATCCGGGTCTGTGTGACCTCGTCACATATAGCCAAGCCAAAAGCTGCGAATCTCTTCCCAGATCATCAAGGAGATTCGATCATGCAATTCACATCCAACGTAGGCTCTATCGACCGCGCATTGCGTCTGATCCTGGGGACAGCGCTGATCCTCTTGGCTTTGACTGACACTGTTGGCCTGTGGGGCTGGCTGGGCGCGGTGTTTGTCGTTACAGCTTTCGTCAAGTTCTGTCCGATCTACGCGATGCTGGGTCTATGCACCTGTGGAAAGGTCGACCAATGACCCTGCGCACACCTCCGTCACGCAGGGCCGTTCTGGGTATGGGGATCGCGACGGCGCTGGCCTTACCGTCGTTGGTTTCAGGTGCCAGTTCGATTGAAACTTCGGTCGATCCAGCGCGCCTATCAGACCGGCAACGGACACCATTGGGCTTGTATTTGACACCACAGGCCGCATTTGCGGCGCTGCAGCGGGATAGTGACATCTTGTTCGTCGACGTACGCGACCCGATCGAGATTTCTTTTGTGGGCCACCCCGAGGGGTTGGACAAGATCATCCCTCTGGGCATTGTCACCCACCAAGTCGATCCGCAAAGCGGTCAGTACCAGATGAAAAATAATCGTAATCTGGTGCCCGACTTTGATGCTTTGTTGAAGCAGCAGGGGAGATCGCGGCAGGATGCCGTTTTTGTCACTTGTCGGTCAGGGGCGCGGTCTGCTGTCGCAACCCGTCAATTGGCCAAGGCGGGTTATACAAATGTCTGGAATCTGATCGAAGGGTTTGAGGGTGACAAGGACGCTCGCGGCGTACGTGCGCTTAATGGTTGGCGCAATGCGGGATTGCCATGGGGGTATCGTTTGGGCCCCGGCGTTGCATGGCAGGGCGCGATTTAACCTTGTTGTTGCAACATGTTTAGGGCTGCCTGTCCCTAACCACAAAGCGTTGCGTCGAAACTAAATGCGATGCCACACCCTTTTGTCGTGTGAAGCCAACGACCGGGGTGCGGCGTTTGGTTCAAATTTAATCAAAAGATCAGTTTGGGTTTTCAGTCCGCCGTTTTGTGGGAGTCATGAGTGCTTAAAAGGCGGGCGCAAATTCGTGGATCGCGTCTGACGGCTGGAAAAACTGCATCAAAGCGTTGACAAGTATTTTTCAAAGATGCAACCAATTACACATTGGTTTAACGAAAAGGTTGCGCCTGTGTCCACACCAAGTGTCCGCACCACGCCTGACACAAGCGTCGAAATCCTGAAGCTGTCCGCCTTCAGCCTGTCGTTTCGTGGCCAGTCTACTGCTGCGGTCGACGACTTGAACCTGAGTGTCTCAGCGGGTGAAACGCTTTGCATTGTCGGCGAGTCCGGTTGCGGTAAGTCCGTAACCGCCATGGCCTTGATGGGTCTGTTGCCGCGGGATGTCATCGAAATTCCATCAGGGCGGTTGGACTTCGAAGGACGCAGCTATGATTTGCGCTCGGAACAGCTTGATGCCGCCACCCGAGGCGACAGGATGGCCATGATCTTTCAAGAGCCGATGACCTCGCTCAACCCCGCCTTCAAGATCGGGGATCAGATTACAGAGGCCGTTCTGCACCACCGCAACTATAGCCGTGCCGAGGCCGATGAAGCTGCCCTGACCATGCTGCGGCGCGTAGGTATCCCGGCCCCTGAGCAGCGGTTGAACGAGTATCCTCATCAGTTGTCTGGTGGGATGCGGCAGCGGGTGATGATCGCGATGGCATTGATCAACAATCCCTCGCTGCTGATCGCGGATGAGCCGACCACGGCCCTGGACGTCACGATCCAAGCCCAAATCCTTGACCTGATCCGGGAACTTCAGGCTGAAACAGGAATGGGTGCCGTTTTCATTACCCACGATCTGGGCGTTGTCGCTGAAATAGCGACGAATGTGGCGGTGATGTATGGCGGGCAAATCGTGGAAAGCGGTCCAGTGGATGCTGTGTTCGATGACCCGCAACACCCCTACACCATCGGGCTCATGAGCTCGGTCCCACGCATGAGCGGATCGCGCGACAAGCTGATAACCGTGCCCGGCACCGTGCCTTCGCTGGCGGACATGCCGCTGGGATGTCGGTTTCGCACGCGCTGCCCCTTTGCGACTGATGACTGCGCAAATCGCCCGGTATTGTCTGACGTTGGGCAGAACCATGCGGTGGCCTGCCACTATGCCCCTCTGGAGCAACTCAAGGGGGTCAAATGCGCGATGTAATCCTTGAGGCACGGAACCTCACCCGTCATTTCACACTGGGCACCGGGTTGTTTGAGCGCAAAACCAAAGTGCGTGCGGTCGATGGTGTTTCTCTGTCGGTCCACACGGGTGAGACCTTTGCCATTGTCGGAGAATCCGGTTGCGGCAAGTCAACGCTTGCGCGGCTTTTGATGCGGCTGGATCGGCCAACCTCGGGTCAGGTTCTGTTTGACGGGCAAGAGGTTCAGGACTTGCCCCGCCGCGACATGGCCCCGCTGCGCCAACAGATGCAGTTCGTATTTCAGGACCCGTTCTCATCCCTGAACCCCCGTATGACCGTGGGCAAATTGGTCGGCGAACCGTTAGAAGTTCACGCGCCCGAGCTGGATGAGGACGCGCGTCGTCAAAAGGTGGCCGCGCTATTGGCACAGGTCGGATTGCTGCCAGATCACGCCAACCGGTATCCGCACGAGTTCTCGGGCGGCCAGCGGCAACGGATCGGAATCGCGCGCGCGTTGGCCTCGGGTCCCCGGCTGTTGATCGGGGATGAACCGGTCTCGGCTTTGGATGTGTCGGTACAGGCGCAGGTGGTCAATCTGCTGAACGATCTGAAAGAGGACCTTGACCTGACATTGGTCATCATCGCCCATGATCTGGCCGTCATCCGACACATGAGCGACCGCATCGCTGTGATGTATCTGGGTCAGGTGGTTGAAACCGGCCCCGCCGATCAGGTGTTCGAGGAACCGCGCCACCCCTATACGCACGCACTGCTATCCGCGATCCCGGAACCCGAGCCGGGGCGCGAACGCGATCACATGGCGCTGAACGGGGAAACGCCCAGCCCGTCCGCACCGCCAGCAGGGTGCCGGTTTCATACTCGTTGCCCCTTTGCGCAAGAAGACTGCCGGACGATGCCCCCAGTTCTGGAGGACGCAGGCAGCGGCCATCACGTCGCCTGTCATCATTGGAAAACCATACCAGAGGCCGGAAAACCGGCCCCGCCCCGACGCCGCAGCGCCGGAGCAGAAGAGCGGTTCGCGCTGTATCGCGCGGCTGTCCAAACGCCCCCGGCTTCTGCCGAAAACAGAGAGGAAACATCATGAATGTCTTGAAAACCGGTCTGTTGGCCGGACTGCTCGGCGCAACCGCGCTGAGCGCGCAGGCCGCCGACTTGCGCATCGCCTTGCAATCCGACGCCGACGTGCTGGACCCCGATCAGTCGCGCACATTTGTTGGCCGCATCGTCTATGCCTCGATGTGTGACAAGCTGGTCGACATCACCCCTGACCTTGAGCTGATCCCGCAACTGGCCACCGGCTGGGAATGGAGCGAGGACGGCAAGGCCCTGACCATGACCCTGCGCGAAGGCGTAGTGTTTCATGATGGCACGCCGTTCAACGCGCAGGCCGTGGCCGACAATATTGACCGGTCGCAGAACCTTGAGGAATCGCGCCGCAAGTCCGAGCTGAAGTCCGTGACCGGTGTCGATGTGGTCGATGACTACACTGTTCGTTTCAACATGGCCGCGCCCGACGCGACCCTGCTGGCGCAATTTGCCGACCGCTCGGGCATGATGGTGTCGCCGACTGCGGCAAAGGCGGCAGGGGCGGATTTCGGTCTGAACCCAGTCTGCTCGGGCCCGTTCAAGTTCAAGGAACGCGTCGCTCAGGATCGTATCGCGCTCGAGCGGTTCCCTGACTACTGGAACGCGGGTGAAATCCATTTCGATAGCGTCACCTTCCTGCCGATCCCGGACACCACCGTTCGTCTGGCCAACCTGCAATCGGGTGACATCGACATGCTGGAACGTCTGGCCGCGACTGACCTCGCGCAGGCTGAAGGTGATGGCGGGATCAACGTTGAACGCGCCGTTTCGCTTGGATATCAGGGCATTACCATCAATGTGAATAATGGTGACAAGGGCGACAACCCGTGGGGCAATGACAAACGTCTGCGTCAGGCGCTCAGCTATGCGCTGGACCGTGATGCGATCAACCAGGTTGTGTTCGAAGGTGCGTTTGCGCCGGGCAACCAGCCCTTCCCGCCCACGTCTCCATGGTATGACGCCGATCACCCGGTGCCCGCGCGTGACGTGGAAAAAGCAAAGGCCCTGCTGGCCGAGGCGGGCTTCCCCGACGGGATCGACCTTGAGGTTCAGGTTCCCAACACCACCGTTCCGCTACAACTGATGCAGGTCGTGCAGGCCATGGCGGCCGAAGCCGGGATCAGAATCGAGATCACGTCCAAGGAATTTGCCACCCTGTTGGCCGATCAAAGCGCCGGTGACTATCAGGCCAGCCAGATCGGATGGTCGGGCCGCGTGGATCCCGATGGTAACATTCACCAGTTCATGACCACCGGTGGCGGCATCAATGACAGCCACTACTCGGACCCGAAAGTGGACGAGATGCTGAACAACGCCCGCGCCTCGACCGATTTCGACGTGCGCAAGGCGGACTATGACGCGGCACGGGACATTCTGGCCCAAGATATGCCCATTGTGTACCTGTATCACCAGACATGGATCTGGGCGCTTGATGATGGCCTCTCGGGCTTCACCCCCTATCCGGATGGGATGATCCGGCTGGAAGGCGTGAAACTGGAGAAATAAGCCACTCACGGCCCGCCCGGTCCTCCAGCCGGGCGGGTATTTTAACCGAAAGCCCCTGTTATGCTGTCTTTCATTCTGCGTCGCATCCTGATTGCGATCCCCACGATCCTGCTGATCTCGATCTTCGTGTTCAGCCTGCAAAAGCTGTTGCCGGGCGACCCTGTGCTGGCCATGGCAGGCGAAGAGCGCGACCCCGAAGTGCTGGAATTCCTGCGCGAGAAATACCGCCTGAACGATCCGATCCCGGTACAATATCTGACATGGGTCGGTAACGCGTTGCAGGGGGATTTGGGCATTTCGCTGCGCACCAATCAGCCCGTGACCGAGCTGATTGCGGAAAAGCTGCCGGTGACGATCCAGCTTGCCATCATGGCGATCCTGTTTGCGCTGGTGATCGGGATACCGGCGGGCATTTTGTCGGCGGTCAAGAAAGGTACTATTACAGACTACATTGCCAATATCGTGGCTCTGTCCGGGCTTTCCATTCCGAATTTCTGGCTGGGGATCATGCTGATCCTGCTGGTTTCCGTGAAACTGAACCTGCTGCCAGCCTCAGGCTATGTACCCCTGTCCGAGGACCCTGTGAAATCCATCACCACCATGCTTATGCCCGCCTTTGTGCTGGGTACCGCACTGGCCGCGACGCTGATGCGACATACCCGGTCGGCGATGCTGGGTGTGCTGAAATCCGACTATGTCCGCACTGCACGTGCCAAGGGTCTGTATGAGCGCCGCGTGGTGCTGAAACACGCCTTCCGCAACGCGCTGACCCCGATTGTGACCCTGACCGCCTTGCTGTTTGGAGAGCTGATTGCAGGTGCCGTCTTGACCGAACAGATTTTCACCATTCCCGGCTTCGGCAAGATGGTCGTCGATGCAGTGTTCAACCGTGATTACGCTGTGGTGCAGGGCATCGTGCTGGTCACAGCCGTGGGGTTCATCGTGATGAACCTGTTGGCTGACGTGGCCTATGTGCTGTTGAACCCCCGTCTGAGGAATGCGTGACATGGCCCTAGCTGATCCCATCCTGTCCCGCCGCCCGGAAAATCGGGTCTGGAAGAAATTCCGCACGCACAAAAGCGCCATGCTGGGCGGTTTTCTGGTTACGTTTTTCGTGCTGATTGCCCTTCTGGCCCCGATCCTGCCGGTTCCCGACCCGGCGGCGACCGACTGGGGGGCGGTGCGCAAACCACCCACCGCAGCGCATCCATTCGGCACCGACGAAATCGGCAGGGATGTCCTGTCCCGCATGATCTGGGGCGCGCAGGCGTCGCTGCTGGCAGGTGTTGTCTCGGTCGGGATTGCGGTGCTTCTGGGCGTCCCGCTTGGCATAATTGCGGGCTATTTCGGCGGCTGGATCGATGCCATCATCTCGCGCTGCACTGAGGCCCTTTTGGCGGCTCCGTTCCTGATCCTCGCCATCGCTCTGGCGGCGTTTTTGGGGCCGTCCCTGACCAACGCGATGATCGCCATTGGCCTGTCTGCGACCCCTGTCTTCATACGCCTGACCCGTGGGCAAGTGCTGTCGGTTCGGGCCGAGGACTACGTCACCTCAGCCCGTGCCATCGGCTTGCCGACCTCGAAAATCCTCAGCCGCTACATTTTCCCCAACGTGCTGCCGCCGGTTCTGGTGCAGGCCACTCTGACCATCGCCACCGCCATCATTGCCGAGGCGTCACTGTCTTTCCTTGGCCTTGGGCAACAGCCACCTGCGCCCAGCTGGGGCTCGATGCTGAACACGGCGAAAAACTTCCTCAATCAAGCCCCGTGGATGGCCATGTGGCCGGGCATTGCAATCTTCCTTGTGGTGCTGGGGTTCAACATTCTGGGCGATGGGCTGCGCGATGCGCTGGACCCGCGCGAACATTGATTTCGGAGACTAAGAATGACTGAATTCACCACCCGCCCCGAGATCCGAGGCACGTTTGGTGTCGTTACCTCGACCCATTGGATCGCCTCGGCTGTGGGCTTTGGCATTCTGGAAAAGGGCGGCAACGCCTTTGATGCTGCCGTCGCCACCGCGATGACACTGCAAGTGGTTGAACCCCATCTGAACGGACCCGCAGGCGATATGCCTGCCATTATCCACTCGGCCGAAACTGGCAAAACGCAGGTTCTGTGCGCCCAAGGGCCTGCACCTGCCGCAGCCACGATTGAACATTACACAGGGTTGGGCCTGAACCTGATCCCGGGTTCGGGGCTGTTGGCCACAGTCATCCCCGGAGCTTTCGATGGCTGGATGCTTATGCTGCGCGATCACGGCTCGCTACCGCTGCGGGACGTCATGGAACCTGCCATCGCTTATGCGAGGGATGGTCATCCCGTGCTGCCGCGTGTTGCACATACAATCGACGGTCTTTCAGATTTTTTTGAAGACGAATGGCCCAGTTCGGCGGAAACCTGGGTGCCCGATGGCAAAGCGCCCGAGCCGCACAGTATTTTCGCCAATCCCGATCTGGCAGCGACCTATGAGCGAATAGTGACTGATGCCGAGGCCGCGCATGGCGATCGCACTGAACAGATTGATGCCGCCCGACGGCTATGGCGCGAAGGATTCGTCGCCGATCGTATTTTCGACTACCTGAGCGACGCCAAGGTCATGGATGTATCAGGCCAACGCAATGCAGGGGTCATGACCCCTGCTGACATGGCGAATTGGGAGGCAACTTATGAGGACACGCTGACCTATGAATACCACGGTTGGACGGTCCACAAGACACACGCCTGGAGCCAGGGTCCGGTCCTTTTGCAAACTTTGGCGATCCTCAAAGGGATAGACCTTGGCGCGATGGACCCGAGCGGGGCCGAGTTCGTCCATACAGTGATCGAGGCGATGAAGCTCGCCTATGCGGATCGCGAGGCCTATTACGGCGACCCCGATCACAGTGATATTCCAATGGACTATCTGCTGAGCGACGAATACGCCGCAGAACGTCGTGCGATGATTGGCGTAGATGCTTCGCAAGACCACCGCCCGGGTCGCGTCCCCGGGTTTGAACATTTGGCGGATGCCTATGTTGCCCGCGCGACGCAGGACTTTTCGGCCAGAACCGGAGCGAGCGCGGGTGAGCCGACGATGTCTCACCTGACAGAAAAACGCGGCGATACAGTGCATCTGGATGTGATCGACCGTTGGGGTAATATGGTTGCGGCCACGCCATCGGGGGGATGGTTGCAAAGCTCTCCGGTCATTCCGGGTCTGGGATTTCCGCTCAATAGCCGGGCACAGATGTTCTGGTTGGAACCCGGCCTGCCGACCTCACTGGCACCGGGGCGCAGGCCCCGAACGACACTGACGCCCAGTTTGGCTGAAAAGGACGGCGTCCAGCTGGTCTTCGGGACGCCTGGCGGAGATCAACAGGATCAATGGCAACTGATCTGGTTCCTGCGGTTCGTGCATTTCGGGCTGGGATTGCAGGAATGCATGGACGCGCCACTGTTCCATTCGATGCATTTTCAGGGGTCATTCTACCCGCGCGCCGCAGCGCCCGGTGAGATGATGATCGAGGCAACCTTTGGCGAGGCCGTGATTGAGGATCTGCGCGCACGTGGCCACAAGATCACTGTTGCTGATCCCTGGACGGTTGGACGCCTGACAGCGGCCTTGCGGGAAAAAGACGGATCAATGCGCGCGGCGGCAACGCCGCGCTTGATGCAGGCCTATGCGGTAGGACGTTAAAATGACCTATTCTTTGATTGCAAAAGACCCGGAAACCGGTGCTATCGGCCTGATTGTGGCCAGCCGCTTTTTTGCCTGTGGCGCGCGAGTGCCCAATGTTGGTCCGCACTGTGCCATCGCCTCGCAAGCATTCTCAAACCCGGTTTGGGGCACCGAGGGGTTGCGGCGTCTTGAAGCCGGAGAAACTGCGCAATCGGTACTAGACGATCTGGTTGCTCGTGATATCGGTCGCGATGCACGACAAGCGCATCTGATGGATGCGCAGGGCAATTTTGCAGCCTATACCGGGTCGGCCTGTGTCGAGTGGGCGGGGCACCGGATTGGTCAAACACATTCGGTCGCCGGCAACATGCTGGTTGGGCCAGAGGTTGTGGATGCGACCTTTGAAACCTATGCCTCTGAAACCGCGCTGCCGTTTCCCGAACGTCTGATGGCCGCGATGGAGGCGGGAGAGCGCGCAGGTGGCGACAAGCGTGGCAAGCAAGCCGCCGGTCTGGTCATCAATCGGGGCGAGGCACATTCCTGGTTGGATATGCGCAGCGATGACCATGCCGATCCGCTGGCCGAGTTGAGACGCCTCTATGACGTAGCCGGTGAGCGTTATCTGCATTTCGCCGAGGCGATGCCGAGTGAACGGAACTTCTCGGGCAATCCTGATCGCACCGCATTGGACGCCGCAATTGCCGAGGCCGAGGCCAAACGTCAGGCTGAAGGACGGGTTAGCCGTTCACTGGCCACCGATCCGGCGTGATGCATGGGTGGGATTGACCTTTCCACATTGGCAACATTGGTCGCAATTGCGGCAGCGGCCGGTGTGTTCGGCGGTATTTTGGCCGGGCTTTTGGGGGTTGGAGGCGGGATTGTCATCGTTCCTGCGCTGTACTTTGCGCTATCGCTGACAGGCAGTGATCCTGCGCTAACCATGCAGGTGGCGGTTGGTACATCGCTGGCCACCATTGTTTTCACTTCGCTGTCTTCAAGCTGGGGCCACTACAAACGCGGCGCGCTGGACATGGCGCTGCTGAAACGCTGGGCCCCCGCCATTTTGATCGGAGTGGTTATTGGTGGCTTGTTGGGTGGAGTGGTCAGTGGCTACATCCTTGTTGCTGTCTTTGCTACTGTGGCAGCGTTGGTTGCGTTGGACATGATCTTTCGCAAGCCCGGTGGAGATGGACCTCCGCGCAGCTTTTCACCACGCGTGTGGGCGGCTACGGGCGTTGCCGCAGGGGGGATATCGGCGATGATGGGCATTGGCGGCGGTACGGTCTGTGTCCCGGTGCTGAACTTTCTGGGTTACGATATACGTCGTTCCGTCGGTACGTCCGCCGCGATCGGATTTGTCATAGGTCTGCCCGGAGCTTTGATTTATGCGGGTACGGGCCTGGGACAAACGGGCTTGCCTCCTTTTTCCATTGGCTACGTTAATTTGATCGCCGCCGTGTTGATCATTCCGCTGACGACCAGCTTTGCGCATGTCGGAGTCCGCATTGCACACACCATTTCGCAACGTGCGTTACGGCTTGCTTTTGGTGCGTTCCTGATGCTTACGTCCCTGCGCATGTTTTATGACTTGATCGGAGCGTTCTGACCTTGGGGACCTGTCCAACAGACACAGAGCTGACCGCAGCATTGCGCGCAGGGATCGAATCCGGCGCGTTCCTAAAAAACGGAAAGCTGCTGCCCGAGCGAGCCTTGGCCGAGGCGCTGACCGTAACGCGGGCCCGCATGCGACGTATACTGGATCGGTTGGAGGAAGACGGTACCGTTTTTCGCAGGCACGGGCAGGGGACGTTTGTGTCGCCACCACCCGCTGTTGGAGCAAGTCCCTTCCGGGCTGTCGCGGCCAAGGTAATGCCGCGCGATGTCATGGAAGTCCGCTTGGAAATCGAACCTGCGCTGGCGGCGTTGGCAGCGCAACGCGCCTCGGTCAAAGAGCTGCGAACGCTGGAACAATTGATGCGCGCGACGTTGGATGCGGCGGATACGCAAGCCTATGGGGTTGCGGATGACGTGTTCCACTACAAGATCGCGGAACTTGCCCACAATCCGTTGTTTCTGACTGTGTACGACTCGATCCGAGCGGTCAGGAAACAAGCGGAATGGACACGGCAGCGGGAAACGCAATACTCACCGTCGACCCTTACCCGTTTGGGAGAACAACACGAGCAACTGTTCAGCAGCATTGCGTCACGCGACAGTCAGGCAGCAGCAGAAATCATGCAGTCGCATCTTTTATCGGTTTCGAATGCCATGCTGCGCGAGAGAACATATGGGCAGACCCAAACCCTCCCCGATTTGGCTGAGGAGTGATTTCACGGTTTGAACCCGCATCTGATCTCATGGAGATGTGACCTCGCTGGTCCGAGATTCATTTAGGATGCGGGCAAGGCCGAAGCTATGATAACTTACGACCCGTTGGAGTGACCTAAATGCCTTCACTTTTCAGCGCCTTTGAATTGCGAGGCGTGACGTTCAAAAACCGTGTTTCGGTTTCTCCGATGAGTCAGTACCGGGCGCAAGATGGTCTCGCAAACGATTGGCATCTTGTGCATCTGGGGCGGTTTGCGATGGGTGGTGCGGCGCTGGTTTATGCCGAGGCGACAGCGGTCACGCGCGATGGGCGCCGGACACCGGGCGATCTTGGGTTGTGGGACGACAGCCAAATCGCGCCCTTGGCAAGGATCGCTGATTTTATAACACGCGAAGGGGCAGTTCCGGGTATCCAACTTAGTCACGCAGGGCGAAAAGCGTCTGAGCGACGACCTTGGCACGGTGAAACGCCGTTGGACGATGAAGACGTTTCAGTTCGCAGCGAACATGCGTGGCCAGCTATGGCGCCGTCTGCTTTGCCTTATGCAGAGGGATGGCCTACGCCGCGCGAAATGTCGGACTACGATATACAGGCCGTCATCTCAGCTTTTGGGGCAGCAGCCAAGCGGGCCAAAACTGCGGGTTTTAAAGTCCTTGAGGTCTATGCCGCGCATGGCTTTTTGGTGCACCAGTTTCTGTCGCCGATCACCAACCAAAGGCAAGACAAGTGGGGTGGCAACACTGAGAACCGGGCACGTTTTGCGGTCGAGGTCGCGCGTGAAATCCGTCGGAACTGGCCGGAGGATCTACCGCTTGCTTTTCGGTTATCTGCCACTGATTGGATGGACAATGGGCTTACTCCGGAAGATACGGTGGACATCGCCATAGCGCTGAAGTCAGCTGGGGTAGACCTTATCGACTGCAGTTCGGGCGGGATCGGAGGCAAGGACCGGCCGCAACGTATGACCATCGAACACGGATTTCAGGTGCCGTTCGCAGCGCAGGTACGGTCAGAGGCCGACATTCCGACTATGGCAGTCGGTTTTCTTTGGGATGCCGCTGCGTGCGACACGTTGATCGACCGCGGAGACGCGGACATGATCGCCCTCGCGCGCGAGTTGCTTGATGATCCGAACTGGCCCTTGCACGCGGCAAGCCAGCTTGGGCGGAACGCTGACCATACCTTGTGGCCGGTTGAGTCAGGATGGTGGTTGATGAAACGCGATCGTTTGCTGTCGAAACTCGGTCTGAGATAATTTGAATTTTCCGCTTTGGAATCCGCGAAACTTCCGTCCGCTGATGTTCCAGCGCTTGTTCTTGAGAAGCACGGACAAGGTTCAGTGAAGCCTCGAAAGGTTGCTTTAGATCATTTGATGCCAAGACGATCGGGGCAATGGCATTCGGGTCGCGATGCTTTCCTGCAGTTGTGCTGCCGTTGACCTCAGGGCGTCAATGACCATTTCTCTTCGGTTGTCGATCAGGGCCGTTGCGAAATGAGGAATGGTTAGGGCTGCGATGACTGCTTTGCCCGGAGCATGCCTCACCGGAGCCGAAATCTCGTTGATGGCCTGACTTTCAGGGCTGCTTAGAGAGATATAGTTTTGAATCTCGCACGCTGCGGCCAGATCAGCGAACTCGTTCAGGTGCTCCTCGTCATGGCCGGGTGAAAGCTTCTCCAGCAGTTCCAGCCGCGCTTTTTTTGTTTCCAGTTCTGACAGGAAGCAGACCCCGGCAGAAGTTGGGAAGATTGGGCTGTTATACCCGACCTGCACTGTCACACCGTAGTTTTGCGAAGACGAAACACTGTTGATAACGACAAGATCGCCGGAGCCGCTGGGCACCCAAAGGTGGTTGGACAGTTCAGTTTCTTCGGCAAGACGTTCCATATAGGGTTCGGCCAGTTCGGCGAGTTTGCTGTTATCCGTGCGATCTCCGCCCAACAGCGCCAGTTTACCGGTCAAGCGAAACAAATCGCCTTCCTGACGCTCAATATATCCGCGCTCTTCCAAAACGATCATCATGCGGAAGATTTCGTTTTTTGAACGCCCAATTCCCTGCGCCAATTGTGAAAGGGTGGGAAAGACATCCGAAAGCGACAAAAACTCTAGAATATCCAGCCCTTTTTCCAAGGCGGGGGCCGAGTATTTCTGAAGCTTGGTCTTTTCTTCGGACATCGGGTTTCCTTTTTATCGGTGCTTTCTCAAAAAAAAACCGCAGGGGCGCAAGCCCCTGCGTGTCCGGTCGACCATCCCGACAGGGAGGAGAAAGGGTGCCGACCTGAACAGTCTTTTATAGACCGTTCTTTTTCAGGACTTCACCAGCGTTCTCAGAGGTGATCGCTTCGGTGCCCATAACAACCGATTTCGGTACTTCTTCACCTTTCAAGTGCTTCAGTGCCTGACGCAGGCCTTCTGCACCGGGGGTCGGGTACAGGAAGGTGGCCGACAGTTCGCCGTTTGCAACCCAGGTCACGCCTTCGCCGGGCAGAGCGTCAACACCGATGAAGATGATGTCATCCGCACGACCAGCATCTTTGGCGGCCAGATATGCGCCATAGGCCATGGGGTCGTTATGACCATAAACCATGGAGATGTCTTCGTAGTTGCGCAGGGCGGTCGACATGATGTCATACGCCTGATCCTGCTTCCAGTCGCCCGACTGCTGATCCAGCAGGAAGGTTACGCCGTCTTCGCCGTCAAAGGCTTCGTGGAAACCGTTGGCACGGTCATGTGCGGCTTGCGTACCCAGACCACCCCAGATTTCAACGATGGTGCCTTTGGCGCTACCTGCACCGCCCAACTGCTCAACCGCGAATTTACCGGCTTCACGACCGATCAGTTCGTTGTCGCCGCCAACCCACTGAACGAATTTGTCGGTGTCGACGTTACGGTCCAGCACAAAGACGGGGATACCCGCGTCGGTTGCCTGCTCGACCACACCGGTCAGGCCAGCGGATTCTTTCGGCGAGATCAGGATCGCGTCGACTTCCTGACGGATGAAGTTTTCAACGTCTGCAACCTGCTTTTCCGTGCGGTCGTTGGCGTCTGCGATGATCAGCTCGACATTGTCGTGCAGGTCCGCTTCGGCGCGCAGGTCTTTGTTGAACTGGACGCGCCAGGGTTCAACCGTCGTAACTTGCGAGAAACCGATCACATAGTTGTCAGCGGCCAGTACCATGGATGCCGAAAACGAGGTTACGAGCGCGGTGGCGGCCATCAGGCCCTTGCCAAATGTTCTTCTTTTCATAGTCTACTCCTTAGTCATGATGCGGGTTTCTCCAATGTTCCCGCGTTCTGATTGCTCTGACCTATTGTCCACCAAGACCTTCAGGTCAGAGCCTCCTCCCTCTGCCCAGGCGCTCTTTCGCCATGACAAAGATCTCTTCAAATCGCCCTTCCTGAAGCAGGACAACGACCACGATGATGATGCCCTTCAGCACCAGCTGCGTGTTACTGTCGATGTTGTTCAATTGCAGGATATTGCTGAGGAAACCAAAGATCAGTACCCCAACGAACGTTCCCATGATTGCGCCGCGCCCACCCATCAGGCTGGTACCGCCGATGACAACGGCCGCAATTGCATTCAGTTCCAAGCCAAGACCCGCATCTGGTTTACCCTGACGGAACTGCGCCACATAGAGCACCCCGGCCAGCGCGGACAGACCACCCGCCAGCGCATAGGTGATGATCTTGTTGCGGCCGACATTGATGCCCGCCAGACGCGCGGCCTCTTCATTGCCGCCGATGGCCATCAGATAGCTGCCGAAGGTGGTGAAGCGTGTGACGAGGAAGAATACCAGCAACACACCCAGAAAGAACAGGCCCGGTACAGGGACGACGCCCCACAACAGTTCACGCAGCACTTCAAAATTTTCGGTCGCATTCGACCCAGTATAGACCGGATACACGGCCGTATCCTGCCCGGCGATCACGCGGGCCAGACCCAGCGCGCCCACCATCATCGCCAGCGTCACAATAAAGGGCTGCAGACGGCCATATACGATCAGCGCGCCGTTCACCGTGCCCATCACGGCACCAATGCAGGGCACCACGATCAGCACTGCCAAAACGCCGAATTTAGGCATCACCTGACCGGCCAGCCAGACCATTACACCGATGGCAATGGCGGCGGCGACCAGACGGCTCAGCATCCGCGAGGGCGCGCTGTCTGTCGGGTTGTCCGGCCTGCGCCCAACAGGCCGCCAACCCCAAGAACCTCTCCGCGCTTAAGCTCGAAGGACACATCATCCAGAACCTTGCGCTTGCCTTCCCAGGCGGACAGGTTTGCCACCTGCAGAACGGTTTCGTCGGTGGCCGGTGCATGGCGTTCGACCGGATTGATTTCAACCGTGCGTCCAACCATCATGTTGATCAGTTCGGCGGAAGTGGTTTCCGAGGCCAGCCGGGTCCCGATCAGATTGCCATCGCGCAGAACTGTAACGCGGTCAGAAATCTCGAACACTTCGTCCATCCGGTGCGAGATATAGACAACCGCAACACCCTGTAGCGCCAGATCGCGGACGACTTCCATGAGAATATCAGCTTCGGCTTGCGACAAAGCCGAGGTCGGCTCATCCATAATCAGAAGGCGCGCATTCATCAGCAGTGCACGGGCGATTTCTACCAACTGCTGCTCGCCAACACGCAAATCTTTGACCGGCGTGTCGATATCCAGAGTGAAGCCAAAGCGGGCCAACGCTTTGCTGGCCTTTTCCCGCAGCGCTTTGCGGTCGATGAACGTCCCAAATTTCCGGGGCTCGTGGCCCAGCAGAACATTTTCAGCCACGGTCATTTCCGGGATCAGGCTGAGTTCCTGATGCATGATGACGATACCATGCTTTTCAGCGTCCCTTGGCGCATCAAATTCCACGGTTTCGCCGTCGATCTGAAATGTCCCGAATGTCGGTTTTTGCACGCCGCTGATGATCTTCACCAGCGTACTTTTGCCCGCACCGTTTTCGCCCATCAGCGTGTGAATTTCACCACCGTCAATGACCAGGTCGACATCCCTTAGAACGGATACACCAGAAAACGACATACCGATGCCATTGAGGGAAACCGTAACCTGGCTTTCCGTTCCTTGTTGTGCGCGCAGAGCAGATTCTTGCTTCGCCATCACAACGCCTCCCTTCGTTGATCTTAACGATTTACCGCAAAACGGTTTTATATACGAAACCACGTAGGTCTACAGAGCGTCAAGAGGTATTTTTGAATTTGAATTTGAAGGTAGGATGAGGCGCAAATAAAGTGTTTAAAAATAACAGGTTATAAGACTCTCTGCGGACCCATCAGCTCTGCCATTTCCACGATTGCAGGTCGCTTGACCGACCGTTTTACATGCAAAACGGGTGGCGTGTTCGTTAAGAATCTTCCGTATTCCAAGCGTATTTGAGTCGGCGTGAATCGCCGTTTCGAACGGTTAATGACGGTCCCTTGATCCGGGGTCAGCGCGACGAATGTGGCTGACTTTGCGCGCGCTGAAAAACAATTTTTGGTAGCTTTGGGGCGTCGAACGGCTCAGAAGTCCAGCCCGATGTCAATCGATCGGTAAGAGTGCGTCAAAGCACCGGACGAGATGTAATCAACCCCTGTCGCGGCTACCGCCGCAACTGTAGCCTTGCTGATATTGCCCGATGCCTCGGTCACCAATCGGCCGTCCACCAACTTGACTGCCTTCGTCAGAACGTCTGGCGGCATGTTGTCAAGTAGCACGACGTCAGCACCGCCGACCTGGATCACCTCGGACAGTTGCTCCAGCGTATCGACCTCGATTTCGACTTTCATCATATGCGACGCGCGGGCTTTTGTTGCATCAAGCACAGCCCGCACACCGCCAGCGGCTGCGATATGATTGTCCTTGATCAGAATTGCATCCGATAGCGAGAAGCGATGGTTGAAACCGCCGCCGTGCAGCACGGCCTGCTTTTCCACCAGACGTAGCCCGGGTGTCGTTTTTCGCGTGCAGGTGATACGCGCCTTGGTGCCTTTGGTTTCAGCCACTAATTCCGAAGTGGCCGTTGCAACACCCATCATCCGCTGGGCGAAATTCAACGCCACGCGCTCTGCTGACAGGATTGAGGTGGCTCGGCCTTGGATTTTCATCAGTGTGTCGCCCTTGGCGCAGCTCTGGCCATCTTCGGTGTAGGTTGTGATGAGCAACGAGGGATCGACCAGACGGAACGCCAGCGCAGCCACTTGCATCCCTGAAACCACAGCATTTTCACGTGCCTCCAACCGTGCGGAATAGGTGACGTCCGCAGGGATCACTGTCTGAGTGGTGATATCGCCACAGGTACCCATATCTTCAGTCAGCGCGGACCGGACCAGAGGTTCCAGGATCATGTCTGGCAAAGCGGGGTGGGTCATGCTGCGTCCTTTGCTATGCGATCTCGCAAGGTGAGTGCCTGTGTCAGTGTCAGGCTGGATCGTTGACCGGTGCCACGATTGGGGTCGGGGAAATCGGACCGGTAATGCGCGCCGCGACTTTCGCGGCGTTGCAGCGCGGCGGTAGCGATCAGGGTGGCCGTAGCGGTCATGTTGAGAAACTGGTCTGACCCAAAGTGCTGGGCCTCAAGCGCGGCAATTCCGGATAGGGCTTGGCTCAGGCCAGCTTCTTCCCGTACCACGCCGACATGTTCCGTCATTATGCGGCGTAAAAGCATCAAATCTTGCTCATCGTCAGTTGTGCCGGGTGCCAAACGGATTTTGACTTCGGGTGCGCTCTTCACGGTGATTTGGCCCGCAATGTCCCGGGCACAGGATCGGGCAAACACCAAAGCTTCAAGCAACCCGTTTGATGCCAACCGGTTGGCGCCATGTAACCCGGTGGACGCCGCCTCGCCACAGGCCCAGAGCCCGGCCAACGAACTTCGCCCGAACAAATCTGTTTCTACGCCGCCCATATGGTAATGCGCTGACGCGGTCACAGGGATGGGGTCCCGTGTTGGGTCAACGCCATGACGCATACAGGCGCGTGTTACACCGGGAAAAATAATGCCGATGTCGGCACCGATCGCGCCGCGCGTGTCCAACGCTGGCCGCATGCCAGCTTTGGCTTGCAGATAAACGGCCCGCGCAACCGTATCTCTGGGGGCAAGCTCGGCATCGGGGTGGAAATCGGGCATGAACCGATGCCCGTTCTTGTCGACAAGAACGGCCCCCTCGCCGCGCAGTGCTTCGGTTGCCAAAGGGGTGGGGTCAGAGTCTACGTCGATTGCGGTGGGATGGAACTGTACAAATTCTGCGTCCGCGATGCGCGCACCAGCACGGGCAGCCATACCAATCCCTTGCCCGCGAATGCGCGTTGGGTTGGTGGTTTGCGCATAAAGGCCCGAAGATCCACCCGTTGCCAAAAGATAAGCGGCTCCGCGCAGCAACAGCTGCGCCGGGCCAGACCCAAGCGCACTTGTCAGGTAGACGCCTGTTACTTGCGTGCCGTCGCTTTCCAGCGCCACGGCCTGCGCGCCCTCGATAACCTGGATTGAAGGTGTCTCGCGCAGGGCTTTGATTAACGCGCGCATAATCTCGGCCCCGGCCTGATCACCTTTGACCCGCACGACCCGAGCAGTGGAGTGAGCGGCCTCACGCGACTGAACAAACTCGCCGCTTGCAGTACGGTCGAATCCAGTGCCAAGCGCAGAAAGGTCGAGGATATGCTCTGGCGCAGCTTGCGCCACAAACTCGGCCACTTCGCGCAAAACCGAGCCCGCACCCGCGCGCATCGTGTCGTCCGCATGGGCCTTTGGGCTGTCTGTCCGCGCCATGGCGGCTGCGATGCCACCCTGCGCCCAGGCTGAGCTTGCGCCAGAGCCCAGCGGTTCAGGCGAAATCATCACGACCGGGCAGGGCGCCAGCTTGAGAGCCGCATACACGGCGGCCAAACCAGCGCCAATGATAACCACTCGCGATGTTTCGATGGTTTGCATCTGCTGTGTCAAATGCCCAACTGGCGCGACAGGTCGATCATACGCTGAACCGAAAGACGTGCCTTTTCGGCGACCTGGGCGTCGACCTCGACTTGACCGGTCATCGTGTCCAGCGCGAACAGCACTTTCTCCAGCGTGATTTTCTTCATGTAAGGGCACATGTTGCATGGGCCGACAAATTCGACTTCGGGCAGTTCGTCCGCGATGTTGGACGCCATCGAACATTCGGTGATCAATAGTGCTTTCTCTGGCTTTTCGTCCGTGACATATTTGATGATACCGCTGGTTGAACCCGAGAAATCGGCCTCGGCCACCACGTCCGGCGGGCATTCGGGATGCGCGATCAAGCGGGTTCCGGGGTTCCATTCGCGAAAGTCGCGCAGGTCACTGGCCGAATATTGCTCGTGAACGATGCACGAGCCCTCCCACCACACGACGTTTTTCTGCGGAACTTCGCGTGCCACGTTCTGCGCCAGATACTGGTCGGGCGTCATGATGACGGTCTCACTGTCCTGTGCTGCCACGATTTGTGCCGCATTCGACGAGGTGCAACAGATGTCTGAGGCTGCCTTTACCTCGGCTGTTGTGTTCACATAGGACACAACCGGTGCACCGGGATATCGGCGGCGCATTTCCGCGATGCCTTCGGCGGTGATCGATTCCGCCAAAGAGCACCCTGCCTCCATATCCGGCATTAGAACCGTTTTTTCGGGGCTGAGAATTTTGGACGTTTCGGCCATGAAATGAACGCCGCATTGAACGATCACCTCGGCCTCGACCTCGGTGGCCTTGATCGCCAGTTGCAGGCTGTCACCGCCGAAATCGGAAATACCGTGGTAGATCTCGGGCGTCATGTAGTTGTGTCCCAAGATGACCGCGTTGCGGTTTACCTTGAGTTCATTGATCGCCTTTACATATGGCGCATAAATCGCCCAATCCGCCGGAGAGACCACACGCGACATGCGGTCATATATATCGCTCATGCTTGCGGCAAGCTCAGGCGACGGGGTCAGGTCGTATTTTTCGGAGAGGTGCGCGCGCTGCGCGGGTAGGTCGAACACGGGGCTGTTTTTCTGCCTTACAATCTTTTGGCGCTCTGACTATCGGATTTCGTTTATATTGAACACCAGTCAATAAAGGAAAATGTGCTGTTTTTTGCAGCTTCTGTAGAACCAGCTGACTTATTTAGGATTTTTCAGTGATGGTTACGGGCTTCCATCCCTCAGCGGGTGGGCTTGCCAGAAGTTCTCGCATTTTGTCGGCCATCGCGAGCGAGGCAAGGTCCCCGCCACGGATTTGGTCAGCGGTTTCAAATTCTGACAGGGCATTTTCGAATTGCCCGGCGCGATAAAGCGTTAGGCCGCGTTCATATGCCTCGATCCAATCGCGTGAGAGGTTGTATCCTTCGGTCATTGCAATCAGTTCATAAACCACAAGCTCTTCGCTGCGGCCGAACACTGTGAGCGTATCCAATTCGCGCACAATTACAGAATCGCCGGCTTCGCGTCGGGTCTCTGGGCCGATCAGGATAAGGGTGCCGTAGACTTTATTCGCGCCTTCCAGTCGGCTTGCGACATTCACCACATCGCCGATCGCCGTATAGTTCAGGCGCTGTTCGGATCCTATGTTCCCCACAAGCGCCTCGCCGCTGTTCACCCCGATCCGTAGCCGCAGAGGAATACCCTGACTGTCCTTGATGCCTGCCGCGTCGACAGTTTTGACAAGATCCAGCGCCGCACGACAGGCGTTTTCCGCGTGGTTTTTATCCTGACGTGGTGCCCCCCAAAAGGCCATCACTGCATCACCCATGAACTTGTCGATAGTGCCGTCATGCCTTGCAATCGCGGCCGAAGCGGCGGTGAAGAACGGTTCCATCAACTGAACAATTCCTGGGCCCAGTTTCTCGGACAGTCCGGTAAAGCCAGTCACATCGCAAAACAAAACCGAGATTTGCTTCATATCACCGCCCGGCTGCGTTTTGATGCCTTCGGCAACCAGCATGCGAACCAAATCGGTTGGTACATATTTTCGGAACGCTGACAGACCCGCAGCCATACTGGCCGTTGCCGCAGACAGGTTGGCCAGTTCTGACAGCTTTGAGGGCCTGCGTGAAATACGCTCAACATCGAAACGTTCGATCTTGTTAAGGTCTTCGGCGATCCGCGCCAAAGGGTTCGCCACAACCCTACGTACCAGCCAGATGGCTAACCCGGTGGCGAAAACGACTACCCCAATCAGAATATAAAGAAGGTTGATCAGAGTTTTGTCGATCCCAGACAGGAATGCGGATTCCGGTATTACGGTAGCAACGCGCCAGCCATAAAATCCCAACGGGGTCAGGGCAACTGCATAGGGAACGCCGTCTATTACAACCCGAGTCGTTGCCCCGCCGGCAGGATTTTTGGCAGGGTCACCCAAAAGCCGTTCGCCCGATATCATGGCGGCCTCGTACAACTCGCCTTCGCCCATTCGGGCCGGTGTCGTTTCATCTGCCATGGCGTCGGGAACGGCGATCACCTTGCCATCAGCATCCAAAATATAGGCTGCTCCGAACTCGCCCGGATGTAAGGTCGCAAGGAACCGCGACAAACGGTCGGTTTCGATTGCGACCGCTAGAACACCCTGTCGCCCGCGGTTGACGTCAATGGGACCGGCATAAGCATAGACCGTTTTTTCACTTCCTGGCAGATCCCGCGCTTCGATCCATCCCGATGAGTTCAGGCTCATAAAGTTATTGAACCAGGCGTGGTCGCGTGGATCATATTTTGTTTCACGGAATTTTCGCTCTTCGAACTGGATGTCACCTGGAATGAAAATGTATTGGTCGGTTCGCAACTGCCGATCGCGGATGTTCCTATCGATTTCGACCATCTCAAGGCCGCCATCCCCAAGGCGGTGCGATGCGAAGAAATTGCCGTCGGGCCAGCCGAAGAATATCCACGAGATATTGGGCTGCGCTTGTAGTTGCGACAGGAATACGAATTCTCGCTTGTCTGCCTGGCGCGTGGCGATGACATTCTGCACGAAAATGGTGCGCACTGCGGCCCAGGCCGCTTCGGCCGAGCTGAGTGTCGCGCCGACCTCGATCCGGACGGTATTGGCGATCTGAGTGTTGATTTCAGCAGCCAGCATACGGCTGTTGTCCCGTGCCGTTGTCCACCAAAGCGTATGAACAATAAAAGTTGACACGCCAATGGACAGGGCGACCAGGATAGATACAGCGATGCCTACACTTATCCGCATCACATCTCCACAATAATGACCGGTAAAGCAGTATTGGATTGAGAATTTGCCAAGCGCAAAGGTTGCTTTGCTAAACGCCCGAAAATTCACGCATCTGTTAGGTTGATGCCATACCGACTGGCGGAAACGTGAGCGGCCAAAACAGCGATCGGCCGACAATTCGCCAAATGTTTACTGGCGTTGCGCATCAAAGGCGCAACGCCAGCTTTCGAATGCCAATCAGCCGACTTTCACAACCATTTTGCCGAAATTACCCCCAGCGAGTAGTTGATTGAAGGCTTCTGGCGCGTTTTCCAGCCCATCCACTACGTGTTCTTTGTACGATACCGAGCCGTCCTTAAGCCAGCCTGTCATGTCTCGTACAAATTCCTGATAAACCTCGGGGCCGAAATTGTCGAAAATGATGAACCCCTGCATTTTGACTTTCATCCGCAGCAAGGTGCCCAGGATCGCAGGGCCCATATCCGGCCCTTCCGGCAAACCGGGCAGGTTGTACCAGGCCACGATTCCGCAGACAGGGACCCGTGCAAACGGGTTTAGCAACGGCAGAACTGCATAAAGCACCTTACCGCCAACATTCTCGAAATAGACGTCGATGCCATCTGGGCATGCATCGCGCAGTTGAGCAGCCAGATCGTCGGATCTGTGGTCTATACAGGCGTCAAAGCCAAGGTTCTGGACAACATGCGCACATTTTTCCGGCCCGCCTGCGATGCCGACGACGCGACATCCTTTAAGCTTGGCGATCTGTCCCACAGTTGCCCCGACCGGTCCCGCAGCCGCTGCAACAACGACGGTTTCACCGGGCTGGGGCTCGCCGATTTTCAACAAACCCGCATAGGCCGTGTAGCCGGGCATTCCCAAAATACCCAAAGCCCAGGATGGATTGTCTGGTGTTTTGCCCAGATTGACCACCTGCTCTCCGTTCGAAATCGCGTAGTCCTGCCAGCCGCTCATATTCAAGACATAGTCACCGGCCTGGTACCCATCCAGGTTCGACTCGATCACTTGAGCCACAACCTGAGCGGTCATGACGCCGCCAATTTCGACGGGCTCGGCATAGGATTTTGCGTCGTTCATGCGGCCGCGCATGTAGGGGTCGAGCGACATAAAGACCGTTCGCACTAGCATCTCATCAGCACCCGGTGACGGGATATCTGTGGTTTCAAGCCGAAGCGTGTTTTCGTCGGGCTGACCAACAGGGCGTTCAGCAAGAACGATACGACGGTTGGTGTCGGATGTTTGGGGCATTGGAACCTCTTGCAAGTATTTACCCGCACCAGAAACCTTAAGTGAGCAAGGTGCAAGGGAAACAATGCAGGTAAAAGTGGAAACCGGCAGAGACTGGCCAAGAATACTCTGGATATTTAGCCTCTTTGCCCTCGTAGTATTGTTTCAAGCCAGGCAAGATAGACAGGCTGGCTAAGTCCAATTTCAAATGGACCTAACCGCCAAAATTACTTTGTCTTGCTGCTCTGTTCTTATTCTGCTGCGATTGCGCCTGAGGTGTCTGGAATTTCGCGGATTGGGGACCACTCAAGGTCGCCGTCGTATCTCCAAGCCAGTTGTCCGCTGTCATCCATGGCGATCAGGTGAAGCCACCCATTGTCAAAAAGCGCTTTGACGTCAGGGTGACGTGCCAAGATGTTTGACATCGCCTCGCGCGGGGCTTCGATGACCACCGTCAAGCGCAGAGGATCATGCTGGAATCCGTTGCCATCATGCACGGACTGCCATGGCAAGCCCGGCCTGGGGGCGCCGCTATTGCCTTCCAGCACGCCTATCCCGCCAACCACATTGTGCAGAAGCTTGTTGCCTCCTCCGAACAAGTCGGGCGCAACGGTCGAACCGTAATATTGCAAGCTGATCCAGCTGGCCACGACAACCGGAGCAGTCATGATCAATTCAAGGACGCCAAACCCATCATCCTGTCGCCAGTTGTAGTTGTGCAGAAATGCCCGCCCGGACAAGTCCGCGCCATTGGTCCGGTCACGTGGAGCGGCGACAAACGCACGACACCCGGCAAGACCCCATTCGGGCCGTGTTTCAGCCCAATCACGTGCACGATGCAGAACTGCTGCAGACTCGTTTGCACGCGGCAGGCGTTGCGCGCGTTCTGCGCGGGACAGATCCCCTGCGGCATCCAACCAGGTTTTGAGCTGCGCAATCTCTGCCGCTGCGGTGCCTGATGGTAAATCCTGTTCGAACAAAGTGACCATATCAGTCGTCGTGTGATGCAACGCAGGTAAGAACATGGTGTCTTCGGGTATATCTATCCCTTGAGCCTGAAGACCGCTTCGAATGTCTGGATCATTCAACAGCCCAGCCAAGAGGCGAGCGTTCACATCTCCGGCGTAGCCACCACAGGCCCCACATTGCAATGCGCTTTCATGGGGGTTGTTTGTGACGTCGGCCCCGTGGCCCGCCAACATGACAATTCGTGCGAAGTTATGGGTCAGCGACATAGCCGACAAAACAGACTTGGCCATACCGACCCGCGTTTCAAAGCTTAGGGAAGGGTCCAGTTTTGGCGCCGGTTCCGGTTTGGCCTTGTCACCCAGACCAAGCGAATCCCGCACAAGTTTACCGGCATAAACCGGGCCGGTGGCCTCGACAAAGGCAAAGGACGACACGGCGGCCAGCTTGAACCGGCCCCATGCGCGTTTAGCCCGCGCCGTGTAGCGGCGGTTCAGGTCCGCTTTGACAGGTTCAACAGCTTCCGAGGTTGCCCCGGCTTTCAATAGAACCGGACCCCTGAACTCGGTCACGTCCGACCCTGCGGCCTTGTGTGCGCTGGCCAAACCGAAGAACCCGGCAAAGCCGATGGTTTCGATTTTGGCATCCTGCGCTTCGAGCGCCCTGCGGAAAACCTCAGAGCGGACGTCGATGCAGAACGCTGCCTGTATGTCAGGGCGTCCATTGGAGGCGACGGGTTCGCTTTTTTTCAGTTTAATAGCCAAAGCGCGTTGTTGTGCGCGTTCAGCTGCATCCTGCAGGACAGCGTTGCTAACCTCGGACTTGGACGGCGTGACGGGTGTGCGGTGCTTGGCTACGACCTCGGCCCAACGGGCGGCGATTTGGTCTTGGTAGAGGTCATATAGCGCCTCATCAAACACCATGCGAACGGCCAGCAACTCGGCCACAGTGCTGTCCGGGCGTCCGTCCAATTCGGCCTGCCACAAATGATACCGGCCGTACTGCGCCCAACCTCCCAAGGTTATCAACCAGCGATGGAACGTCGTTTTGGCGGCCTCAGTGTCGACGCCCAACCGCTCGGACGCCCGTCCTATGGCGCGCCAATGCGACCTGTTGGTTCGAGTGACAAAGGCGCAAAAGCCTTTCAAACCGTGGATTTCAGGCGTCAGGTCACGCGTGGCGAATTCCCGCCACGACTGGAATACGCCGCCTGTATCGGCCTGCTGCCAAAGCGCCTGACCTTGATCAAAATGACCCGCAGCCCAGGCGCCGATGCGATCCTCGATCAAGCCAGGCCAATCAATACCAGAAACATCGGCAGCAAGTTCGGCGACGGTTGCCAGTGGCTGCGGCGTGTCATGAGGTGTGTCTAGTGCGTCCAGTACGTCTTGCAGGCTTGGTGCGTTAAATTGCCCTTCAACCGCCAACACAGCGGCGCGCACATCTTCTTGCGAGATTTCGTCGCTCTTAAATTTGGCTTTCCAGTATTCGCGAGCAGGGGTGATCCGTGTTCCGGCAACCCGTGCAAGGCGTGCCGCGGTGACAGAAAGTGGCTCATCAATCTGGCCAAGAAAGGGGTTCACCGCAACGCTAGAGGAAAGCGGGAACAGGGGCGGGATCGCTTTGGAGGCGTCGTTGGCCTCGGTCACAAGTTCCAACAAAGGGGCGGGGTAGGTTTCAAGTTTCGCAAACATGAGGAAAGTTCCTTTCACACGATCGAACGCTTGGACCAACCGTCCAGCAACTTATCGAAAACTGCATTTGCATAAAGACCATTGGTCAGGTGAACCCTTGGCCCTGCCGCTGCTGGGTGCGAGGCCCATAACGGGAATGTCGCCTGTGCCACGGCAACACAGCCAAAGCTGATCAATGCGAGGATAATCAAAGCCCATTCAAGGGGGCCGGGGGCCGGAGTAGCTGGCAGGGTTCCCGCAGTCAGTTTCTGTGCTATGACCTGCAGGGCGAAATAGCTTACCGAAGTGACCAGAGCATAGGCGACAGTGCGTTGCATCAACGCCCTTGGGGCAGCATCGGCAAACCCTTGGGCCAAGAGATAAGCGACGCCGAAAATCAGGATGACTCCCAGTGCAATGGCCTGAACCGACTTTCCGTCAAACCCAACGACCATGCCAACAAGTCCGTAGATTGCTATCGCGATCACAAAAGACAACAACACGTTACGCGCGCTTGGGACGGCAATCGGTCCAGGGCGGCGAATTGCAGCGACGTTTCGCACCGCTTCGCCTGCACTTAGGAACGCATGTGCCTTATACAGCGAATGGGCCACAATGTGCAGCAATGCCAGCGGGAACAGCGCCAAGCCACATTGCATGACCATGAAGCCCATCTGGGCAATGGTCGACCATGCAAGCGATGTTTTTACTGCTGGTTGTGTCAGCATCACCAACCCGCCGAACAAGGCGGTGAACCCTCCCAACATGACCAACAACGCCATCACACCCGGCGCAAGCAACATTACGTCGGCGAAACGTATTAGTAGCAGACCGCCAGCATTGATGACACCTGCATGCAGTAGGGCTGAAACGGGCGTTGGGGCCTCCATAACCTCGGTCAGCCATCCATGCAGCGGGAACTGCGCTGAAGCCAGGACAGCAGACACGGCAATCAGAAAGGCAGCGGACATCGTCAGCCAGTTTGGTTCTACGACCGAAAGGATCGTTTTTATGTCTGTAGTCCCGGTGGCGACAACGATCAGCACAAAAGCCAACGCCAAGGTCGCCTCGCTTAGCCGTGCAACGAGGGCTTTTTTACGTGCTGCGCGCTGCGCGGTGGCGCGTTCCGGATAGAACAGCAGCAATTTGTTCAATGCCAGGCTGGTCGCGACCCAAGCCACGAAGAACTGCACAAGATTGCCGGACATGACCAATAGAAGAACCGACGCCAGTGTGACTGACATCCAGCCCGCGAAGGCACCTTGGTGGTCTTCGCCATCCATGTAAGTTCTGGAATAGCGGATCACGATCCAGCCGATGAAGCTGACTAGCAGCAGCATCACGGAACTCACCGCATCCAGGTGAACCGAGAGGCCGACGCCGAACATCCCGATCAATGCCGATGTGCCGGGCCCGTATATCATCAGAAATATGGTTGCAAGGATTGAGGAAACAAAGGCCGCGAATGCGGCAACTTCAGTCAGGCCTGCTATGTTTCCCGGCCGTTTTCCCGGTTGCCGCGACGCAAGCCAAGCTGCCCCAAGTAAAACGAGCGGGCCAAGAAGCGGCAAAAAAACGTAAGCCATAGTCAATTTCCTTCTGTTTCGCGGCCATAGGGCCTTTCGGGGCAGATAGGACAGAATTTGTGACAATAAAAATTCATTGTTTGTAAGATTACGTTCTAATAAATAGAACAATATGCCATTAAACTATCACCATCTCCGATATTTTTGGGCCGTTGCGCATGACGGTAACCTGACCCGCACGGCGCAGCGTCTGAACCTGTCTCAGTCGGCTCTTTCTGTGCAAATCAAACAACTGGAGGAACGTCTGGGTCACGCCTTGTTTGAACGCCGCGGTCGGCAGTTGCAATTGACCGAGGCTGGTCGCATCGCACTGGACCATGCAGACGCGATTTTCGCCACGGGACAAGAGCTTGTGGCCACGATGGAAGGAACAGTTCAGAACCGAAAGGCACTTAGGGTGGGGTCGCTGGCGACCCTGTCACGCAACTTTCAGATTGGGTTTTTAAGGCCCATCTTGTCTCGTATGGATGTGGAGGTGATCCTAAGATCGGGCAGCCCGACCGAATTGTTAGAGGGGTTAGAAGCGCACAATCTGGACCTTGCCTTGATGAACAGGCCTCCCCCTGATGATAGTCTGACCCCTTTCGAAATTCACTCGATCGGTGAGCAAGAGGTTAGCATCGTGGGCACTCCGGCACGGTTGCAGCCTGATGCACCTTTGCGCGAGTTGTTGCATAAACAACCGTTTATTCTGCCGACAACTGACAGCAGCGTTCGAACGGCCTTTGACGCGCTGGCCAGCCGGTTATCGGTCCGTCCTCAAATCGCCGCCGAGGTGGATGATATGGCGATGATGCGACTGCTCGCGCGCGAAGATATTGGCCTTGCGCTTGTGGCGCCTATCGTTGTGACAGACGAACTGACTTCGGGTCGATTGAAAGAGGCCAAAGAGCATCCCCGGATCAAGGAAACGTTCTACGCGGTCACTCTACGACGGCGGTTTGCAAATCCTTTGGTGCAGCAGATTTTGGAGCAGAATTCCGGCTCTGCATTCTTAACCTGATCAAAAAGCAACACTCGGCATCTTGCTCTGTCAGACTGTTCTTGCGCTTTGGCAACCCATAAGCAACTTGACGGTATGGAGAATTTGAACTGTCCGAATTGCGGGACGGACTGCCCGATTTCATTGACGTTGATTAAGGTCGTTGTTTGTCCGTCTTGCGGAACCACGCTGATGCTGAACGACGAAACGGCCTCGGTCGCGGGTGACCAAGGCGTGATGCATGATGCACCACTATTAATCGGGGTTGGCGATTGGGTGGTGATGGGCCGGACTTCGACCCGAATTCTAGGTCACGCCCGATATTCTTACGGTCGCGGGTTTTGGGATGAGTTCTGTGGAGTGGATGAAGCCGGAAAAACCTGCTGGATTTCAGTCGACGAGGGTGACGTCGTGCGGCAAACCCGTTTGCAGGCGGACGACGCGCCAAAGAGCCAATCGCCCTTCAAACCCGGCGAAACATTATACTTCGACTCCGCGACGTTTACGGTGACAGAAGTGGAAAGTGCCGAATGTATCGCGTTGCGGGGGCAGTTCGACGAAGCTCTGACCGTGGGAGAAACCTATCAATTCGTAAACGCGTCTGCCGGTGACGAAGCGTTGCTGTCCGGTGAATTTTGGGGTCAGTCCGCCGCTTGGTTCTATGGTCGCTGGTACGATCCTTTCGACATACAGGTCGAGCGCCAGTAATGACCAGAAACCCCGAGATACTGTCGATCAACTGCACGAGCTGCGGCGCGGGACTGGATGTGTTGGGTGGCGGTCGTGTCGTGGTACAAATCTGCCCTTATTGTGGTAGCGAACTGGACGCGCAGGACAACTACAGAACTCTTAGGCAGTTCAAGGGACTTACGCGTCCCAAGACACCGTTTTCGATCGGGATGACCGGCGCGCTCTATGGGGTCGATTTCACCATTATCGGGTTGATCGAGCACTCAGAACGGTGGGGCGGGCGGTTTTACACGTGGATTGATCACCAGCTTTATTCGCCCACACATGGTTATGCGTGGCTAACGTTGGAAGCTGGCCATTTGGTGTTTACCCGACGCCACCGTGGGCCAGGTTGGATATCTGAGCGGGCAGTGGAAATATCAGAATATCCGCCGATTGTCCGCGTAAATGGAGAGCGGTTTGTTTATTTCGAAACGACGACAAGCTCGATCACCTATGTCGAAGGTGAATTCACGTGGCGGCCAGAAATAGGCGAGCAAACCACAACCATATCAGCGATGTCTGATGCGGCGATGCTGGGATTTTCTACGACTGGCTCTGAACGCGAGAGCTATCGTTCAATTTATGTCCCCAGAAAAACAGTCGAAGACGCATTCGATGTTCAGCTTGATCAGAAACCTTTTCGCGTTCACCCGCTTGAGCCATTTGTCGCCGGACCGAACTATGGCTTTGTACTGTTTGCCTCGTGCGTGTTTGCGATCATCTGCCTTGTCATGTCCTTTGTTTTTGCTAGCCGCACGGGTGAAGATGTGCTGGGCGCGCATGTCCTGACGCGGGCGGATTTTCCCGCAGAAATCACGTTCCCGCTGGAAGCCGACAGTCAGCTTACGCGTATTTCTTTTTCGGCCGATGTTCGCAACAGTTGGGCGTATCTGGATCTGGAATTGCTGGATCCAGATGACACTCCTGTCTTCCTCGCAGGCCGGACCATCGAGTATTATTCGGGCCGCGACGCCGACGGATCATGGAGCGAAGGCTCAAGACGCGCCAACCTGTCGTTTCGGCCAGAACGTACAGGCGATTACACACTAACAGTGGACGTGCCCGACCAAGGGGTCTGGACCGGGCCGGGGGCATCCTCGGTTCCGAGTTATCCTTTCAACCAGCTCACGATCAATGTGCGCTCCGGTCTGTCCAGCGGCATGTGGACGCTTGCGTTGGCCGGAGGCTTCGGGTTGTTGTTCTTGCTGCAATTCGGACGTAAATGGCTGCACCAGCGCGCCCGTTGGTCCGGAACCGATTGGGTGGATGAGGATTAACGTGAACCTGTTCCGAGCGATTTTTATTGTCATTTCAACCACCGCAATCGCTTCAGTGGGGTACGTCGCATGGCACGGCTATGGCGCCGAGAGCCGGGATTTGGATACTTCGGTTCGCGTCGGTAGCAGTGGCGGCGGATATTATCGAACAGGTCGTGTAAAATAAGGGAAAACCAATGGAATATCTGGCAGCGATTCAGATCGCCGAGATTGTAAGCACCATCTTCTACACTGTTCTTGGTGTCTCGTTGATGTGGGGTGTCTGGAAAGTGATCGACTGGCTGACGCCGTTTTCCATCGTGCGCGAGATCGAGAAGGACCAGAACATTGCGCTGGCAATTCTGATCGGTCTGCTATTCGTGGCCGTCTCAATTATCATCGCAGCTGTCATCCTGTCATGACACCCGCTCCGGCGGTTCAGGCACGGGCGGTTTGGTTGCTGGCGGCGACCTTTCTGGTGGCCGTGGCTAGCCTGATCTACGAGCTGATTGCCGCAACTCTTTCCAGTTATCTGCTGGGCGACTCGGTGCGTCAGTTCTCGCTGGTTATCGGGATTTTCCTGTCGGCAATGGGGGTCGGCGCGTGGCTGTCGCGCTTTGTTACTCATGCTTTTTCGGGGTTTGTTTGGGCGCAAATTCTGTTGGGCATTGTCGGTGGCTTCATGGCCCCGGTTCTGTTCCTGAACTACGCGTGGATAGGTCAGGTGGCCTTGCCTTTGTACGCGGCACTGGTTGCCATCGGAATCTTGTCGGGCATGGAATTGCCCTTGATCGCGCGTGTGTTGGAAGAGATCGGGGCGCTAAAGTTCCGTTTCGAAAACGTGTTGAGCGTGGATTACGTGGGGGCTTTGGTCGCCTCACTGGCATTTCCGTTATTGGTTATTCCGCATTTGGGATTGATGTCCGCAAGTCTTGCATTCGGCGCGTTAAATCTTGCGGTGGCGGGGCTGTCATTGCTGGTGTTTCGGGAGCTGGCGACCCGCAGGCAAGTCACAGTCTGGACGTTGGCCATGCTGGCAACGGTTGCGGGCCTATGGCAATCCGAACGGTTGGTCTCCATAACCGAGGCTGAGTTGTTTGAAGATGACATAGTCCTGTCGGAAAACACCCCATATCAACAGGTTACTGTTACGCAGTATCGAGACAGAGTGCGGCTGTTTCTGGACCACTCAATCCAATTCGACAGCCTTGACGAACATCGGTATCACGAACCTTTGGTTCATCCTGCAATGGCTTTGGCACCGCGCAGGGCTCAGGTGCTGGTTCTGGGCGGGGGGGACGGAATGGCCGTCAGAGAGGTGCTCCGCTACCCAGATGTTCACAATGTCACTTTGGTGGACCTTGATCCACGAGTCACCGAGTTGTTTCGCGATCATCCTGCATTATCGAGTTTGAATGATTTTGCATTAAGGGATCCTCGCGTAACTATCCTAAGCAATGATGCGTGGAAATTCCTGGAACAGGATCACAAGATTTATGATGTGATCATTGTAGATTTGCCTGACCCGAAATCCATAAACTTGTCACGCCTGTATACTAGGCAATTCTATTCCATTCTGGTCGAACGCCTCAGCGCGCAAGGAATGCTTGTGACTCAAGCCGGTTCACCTTTTTTTGCCCGACAGGCGTTTTGGTCCGTTGTTGGAACGATCGAGTCCAGCCGGAATCCTCAGCAACCGGGGCAGGGGCTAAGTGTTTTGCCCTATCACAGCTACGTGCCCAGTTTCGGTGAGTGGGGGTTTGTGTTGGCCTCGCCAGCGCCTTTGTCAGGCCGAAAGATATTGTTGCCGGGGGGGTTGCGATATCTTGATGAAGATGTTTGGCGTGCAACGCAGGTATTCGGAGCCGATACCGCGCGTATCGCGGCTGATCCGAATACGCTGCAGTCACATGCTTTGGTCGGCTACTATTTGGACGGGTGGGATTTCTGGTTCCGTTAAGGCGCCTCGGTGAATACGAGTGATGTCCACACTCTCGGGGTGCAGCAATTCTGCAAGGCAGTCCACGGCGCGTTCGGGATAGGTGCCCCCGCACATAAAAATGTCGATCGCGGCATAAGATTTCTCGGGCCACGTGTGAATCGAGATGTGAGACTCAGCCAGCAACAGAACGCCCGTAATGCCGCCATGGCCTCCGAAAGTGTGAAAGCTGCTTGAAAGGATTTTCGCCCCTGCAGCGTGGGCCGCAGATTTCAGCGCGCTCTCTAGATACGAGGAGTCCGTCAGCCTCGACCCGCCATGATGGTCCAATAGTATGTGTGTCCCGACGGGATTCTTCCTGATCATGTCTTGCGTTTACACGGAAAAAGCGGGCCACGAAAACCCCCGGCTGCCTAGCTCGGGGGCATGTCTGGTCATGGCGAGCGGTCGCCTGTTTTCAAAGTCCGATTTTCTCTGACGTGGCGTGTCGAAAAATCACGTGACACACCGGAAGCGCTTGGGTTAGCTTATCTCAAAACGAAACTAAAAAACATAATACGTAAATACTTGAAGGCATATAATATGCGGTCGCCCGTTGGGACTCTGAGGAAATTCCCATAGGAGCAGCGCAATGGGCCACGGCATTTAAGCTGTTGCCTGTATCAGGAACTCTGTGGCTTCGGCAACGAGTGGAGTTCTGAAGCAGGCGCGGTGTTTCATTGAAACACGGAGGAGCCGAAATTCAGACAAGACATATCTGCACATCCGCTGCGCACCTTTTTCTGACACTGACCGGACAATAAACGCAGAGATGATCCGGTGCGTTGCGATATTTAAAAATGAGGGAATGACAGATGACACAGAAAACCAGATTGATATCTTCGGCTGCCGTTCTGGCTCTGGGTTTTGCACTGCCGGCTGCGGCCGAGTTAAAGTACGACAACAACTCGGGCGGATTTGTTGTGCTGTATGGACAGTTGAACCCCGCTATCATCTCGGTTGATGACGGAGAAGAGACCGAAACCAATGTTCGCGACTTTGACGCCTCCAACAGCCGTGTTGGACTACGGCTCGAGCAACCCTATGGCGCCAACACGTTCCGGTTCCGCTTTGAAACTGCACTAGGTTTGCCAAATTCGACCGAAACGGATCAGAACGGCAACGACTTTAGCGGCTGGACACGCGAAGACATTCGGCATGTAGATTTGTCCCTAGAGGGAGACTGGGGCACTTTCTCGGCCGGGCAGGGCAGCATGGCCGCTGACGGTGTCGCCGAACAGGATTTGTCGCTGGTTGCTCTGGTCTTGTATTCGTTCACCGCGGATTCAAACGCATCCTTCCTGTTCCGTGACGATGGCGGCATTCTGAGTGGGCCGACGGTCTCTGGAACAACCGATAACTTTGATGGCGCGCGGCGCACACGGGTGCGCTATGACACGCCGTCGTTTAATGGGTTTTCGTTCAGTCTGTCTTATGGCCAGAACGTGTTGGAAGAAGATTTCAACGATGACCGCGACTATTATGACTTTGCAGCCTACTACCGAAACACGTTTGCCAACGGTGTCGAAGTTGCTGCCGGACTAGCCTATCAGGTACGTGGATCCGGCAACAGCGGTGCAGGCGGCAGTGAAAGCGAAAAGCGTGAGGACGTTGTTGGATCGGCCTCGGTTCTGTTGGATAACGGCTTAAGCTTCGCGGTCGCCATCGGTGAGAGGGATGTGGACGATGATGCCTCGGCAGATCCCAGTTTTTACTATCTCAAAATCGGCTACGAGGGCGACTGGTTCAACTTTGGTAAAACCGGTGTCGGGCTTCATTACTGGGACGGCTCAGATTTTAACGCGGATGGTTCGGATTCTGAGGTCTGGGGCATTGGTGTCGTCCAAAAAATCGACCAGTACAATATGGAAGCTTACTTCTCGTACCAGGATTATGCCTATGACGACTCATCCGATGAGTTTGATGACCTGTCCACAGTCGTCTTGGGCGCACGCTGGCGCTTTTGAAGCCAATTCACGTTTGCGGGCCCTTCTTTGACTGGCCCGCAAAAGGATGAAATCGAACGATCATAGGCCCTGTTTCCGGACTATCCCAAGGCGCTTTGCGCGGATCAGATTGCCTACTCTGCTTCGGCTATCGCTGGAGCAGCTGGGGGTGTATTGAATCCGGTCACAGTTAAAACGGGTTCTTTCCTGCATTTGGCCGCGCTGCTTTTCATTTCTTAATCAGTGACTGACGAGAAACCCTCTGGTGCCGAAACTCCAAAACTTGTTTTGTGGGTGCTAACAGAATGCAGCAGAAGTTTAGGGCTGACACCTCGCGATGACAGCACACAAGGCAACGAAGGATTTGGGCGTATGCGAGTGAAATCAGGAGGAACCCATGGCGTCAGTTGAAATACGCAAAGAAAATGGCCTAGCGCTCGTAAAAATCGACAATCCGCCGGTCAACGCGGCGGGGTATAGTGTGCGTATCGGGCTGGTGAACGCTGTCCGTGATCTGGCCGGGGACGAAACCGTTCGCGTTATAGTACTTTATGCTGCGGGGCGGACTTTTGTCGCCGGTGCTGATATTCGCGAGTTCGGCCAGCCGCCGAAACAGCCGGTTTTGCCCGAAGTGTGTGAGATACTGGAAGCCAGCGCCAAGCCTATTGTATGCGTTCTGCATGGAACAACACTGGGTGGAGGCCTTGAGATCGCGCTTAGCTGTCACGCGCGGGTCGGCATAAAGGGTCTTCGACTGGGCCTACCGGAAGTTAACCTCGGCCTGTTGCCCGGTGCGGGCGGAACGCAACGCCTTCCGCGCCTGGTTGATGGGCAAACGGCGCTTACAATGATCACCTCTGGTAAACCGGTATCAGCAAACGTCGCACTGGATGCAGGGTTGCTGGATGATCTGCAAGAGGGTGATCCCGAAGCGGTAGCGTTGGCTGCAGGGCAAAAGGTGTTGGACGGCACCCTGAAAACCCGCGCAACTGCCGATCAGGACAATCGCCTCAGTGCTGATGAAATCGACGCCTTTCGCGGCAAGATCACCGGTGAGGTCGCTGAACGCGCCTTAAAGGCTGCTGAAGCAAGTAACCTACCGCTCGCCGAAGGTCTAAAGATTGAACGTGAGCTTTTCGTGGAAGCGATGGGTAGCAACGCACACAAAGGGCTGAAGCATGCTTTCTTCGCGGAAAGGGCAGTTGCCCATATTCCCGAAGCCAAGGCCGAAGCAAGAGAGCTGACTTCGGGCGGGGTGATTGGGGGTGGTACCATGGGCTCGGGCATTGCTACGGCGATGCTTCTGGCCGGGATGCCCGTTACGCTGGTTGAGATGGAAAAGGACCGTGTGGATTTCGCTCGCAATACGATCACCAAAAATCTTGCCGGTGCCGTCCAGCGCGGCAAACTGACCGAGGCGCAAAGGGACACGGCCTTGGCCGCATTGACATGTACCACGGATATGGCCGCGCTGGCAGATGCGGACGTTGTAATCGAGGCTGTTTTTGAATCCATGGAGGTCAAGCAGGAGGTTTTCGGAAAGCTTGATGAGGTTTGCAAACACGGTGCCATCCTTGCCACCAATACCTCCTATCTTGATGTCAATGAAATCGCTTCAACGACCAAGCGGCCTCAGAATGTCATCGGTTTGCACTTTTTCTCACCTGCTCATGTCATGCGATTGCTTGAAATTGTGGTTGGTAAAGAAACCGCGCCCGAGACGGTCGCCACCTGTTTCAAACTTGCGAAGAAACTCCGAAAGAATGCGGTTCGGGCCGAGGTGTGTGACGGGTTTATCGGAAACCGAATTCTGGCGCATTACCTGAAATCAACGTCTTACATGCATCTTGATGGGGCGCCGTTTGATCAAATCGACACTGCGTTGGAAGAGTTCGGTTTTGCTATGGGACCTTTCGCCGTCTCGGATCTTGCCGGTTTGGATATTGGATGGGCCACGCGGAAACGCAAAGCTGCCTTCCGTCCGTCGCAGGAACGATATGTCGAGATTGCCGACCGAATTTGCGAACAGGGTTGGTTCGGACGCAAGACAGGTAAAGGGTTCTACTTGTACGACGGCAAAACCCGCAGCGTTAATCCAGCGGTGGCCGAATTTGCGCAGGCTGAACGTGATGCCAAAGGGATCACTCGGCGCAGCTTTACCAATCAGGAAATTGTCGACCGATACATGGCGGCGATGGTGTCCGAAGCCGCTCGGGTCGTTGAGGACAAAATAGCCCTGCGTCCCATTGATGTAGATGCTGTATTTCTATTCGGTTACGGCTTTCCGCGCGTATGGGGTGGACCTCTGCAATATGCCGATATGACGGGGCTGGATGTTCTGGTGCAACGCATTGAGGCATACGCGCGAGAAGACCCTTTTTACTGGCAGGTTCCAGACCTGCTTCGCGAACTGGCTGAAGCGGGTAAAGCCTTCGGCGATCTTAACAAAGGGGCGTGAACATGGACCTGAATTTTACCCCAAAAGAAGAAGCGTTTCGTGCTGAGGTACGCGCGTTTCTGGATGATAACCTGTCTGATGATCTTGTTCGAAAAAACCGTAATTCTGCAGCTTTAAGCAAGCCGGATATGGAAGATTGGCATGCGAAGCTGAACGCAAAAGGATGGTTGGCCGCGACGTGGCCTTCGGAATATGGCGGCACCGGGTGGGGTGCGGTCGAGCGCCATATATTCGAGGAAGAATGCGCTCTGGCCAATGCCCCTCGTACAGTTCCCTTCGGCCTGAACATGTTAGGGCCGGTTCTGATCAAGTTCGGAACCGAAGCCCAAAAAGCTGAAATTTTACCACGTATTCTGGATGGCTCAGATTGGTGGTGTCAGGGCTATTCCGAGCCCGGCGCGGGCTCCGACCTTGCTAGCCTCAAGACCCGTGCTGTGCGGGAAGGTGACGCCTATGTAATCAACGGGCAGAAAACATGGACGACGCTGGGGCAGTATGCCAACAAGATTTTCTGCCTCGTGCGGACGTCGAATGAAGGGAAACCGCAGGAAGGTATCAGCTTCGTTCTGGTCGATATGGACACACCGGGGGTTGAACTGCGTCCGATCCGATTGTTGGAAGGCGGATACGAGGTGAACGAGGTGTTCTTTACCGACGTGCATGTGCCCGTGGCCAATCTGGTCGGTCAGGAAAACAAAGGTTGGACCATCGCCAAATACCTTCTGACACATGAGCGGACAAATATTGCGGGTGTCGGGTTTTCCACCCGCGACCTTGATAAGCTGAAAATGCTGTCCCAAACCCTTGTTCGGGGGCGCAGGCCATTGTCCCAGGATCCGTTGTTTGCGGCGGAAATGACCGAGGTCGAAATTGACCTCGAGGCGCTGAGAATTATGAACCTGCGTATGCTGTCGGCGGCCAAAGAAGGTGCTGCATCCGGAACACAAAGCTCGATGCTCAAGATCAAGGGAACCGTGATCCGCCAACGAATTCTAAGCTTGACCCGTTCAGCGCTTGGGTCTGCGGCTGCCCCATTCCCTGCAGATGAGTTGCCAGAGAACGTGCTGTCCGTGCCCGAAGAAGCAGCGCGTGCTGCAGCCAGTTACTTCAACAACCGCAAGCTTTCGATCTTTGGTGGGTCAAACGAGATTCAGCGCAACATTATCGCCAAAGATCTTTTTGGAGGCTGACACATGGATTTCAACCTGACCGAAGACCGCCAGATGCTGTCCGATACTGTGCGCCGCTATTTGGCGGACCAATATGATTTCAAAGTCCGGGCCGCAGCGACTGCGTCCGCTCCGTACCATTCTGCTGAGAAATGGGAGGAATTGTCAGAACTGGGCCTGATCGCCGCTTTTGTGGCCCAAGACAAAGGCGGTTTCGGTGGCACTGGTTTCGATATAGCCACCGTTTTCGAGGAACTGGGACGGGGCCTGTGCCCCGAGCCGATGCTGGCCGCGTTGATGAGCGCGCGTGTCGCTGCCGATTGCGGGGCGCAGACGTTGGTTGATGAGATGATCATGGGCACCAGAAGGTTCGCCTTTGCGGTGTTCGAGCCGGATGCTGATGGTCTTTCTTTGATCCGGGCAAGTGCTGACAAGTCTGATGAGGGTTGGGTTCTGAACGGTCGAAAATCTGTGGTGTACGGCTTGCCCGGCGCAGATGGCGTACTGGTGGCAGCGCGTGTCGAAGCGGAAATCGGGCTGTTTCTGGTCGAGACGCCCGAGACCATCGACTATGCCATGATTGACGGTGGCGGTGCAGGCGAGTTGATTTTGGACAATACTCCGGCCACCTGTCTGGTCGAAGACGCAACCCAGAGCATCAAAGCGAGTTTGGATGCGGGCCGTCTGGCACTCTGTGCCGAGGCGGTTGGCGTTATGCAGGTTCTTGTCGACATGACTGTGGAATACTTGAAACAGCGAAAACAGTTCGGACGCCCAATCGCCAGCTTTCAGGCGTTGCAGCATCGCGCTGTAGATATGGCAATCGAGATCGAACAATGTCGGTCGATTACTATTCTGGCGGCCAGTAAGCTGGGAACCGATCAAGCTGAAAAATACGTCGCCATGGCGAAAAACCTCATTGGACGTGCAGGCACCATGATCGCCGAAGAAAGTATTCAGTTGCATGGGGGTATCGGAATGACATGGGAATACCCGGGATCACATTATGCCAAACGATTGGTAATGATCGACCATCAACTGGGCGATCGCTACGCGCAATTGCAGCGCGTGATCGAGATGTAACCAGCGTTTTGACTGCGGGTAAAGGCATCGTGTAGGTGCTTAGCTAAGATGTATCAAAACTATCGGGTACTGGGTCTTGTTTCCTGACGTGTTCTACCACAAAAGTCTGGAACCCTATTTGAACGCAAAGGCTATTTCATGAATGCCCGTCACGACCAAGACCTGTCGACCTTGTCAGATTGTCCTGATGCGTTTTGGAAACGCTTTGTCGTAACGAAAGACGATCTCGATGGCTTTAACCATGTCAACAATGCCGTTTATTTGAAGTGGCTGGACGCGACAGTATGGGAGCACACACGAGCCGTGGGGTTGGGTGAACGTGCCTGCCTGGAGCTAGACCGCGGCATGGCGGCCGCGCGTCACGAGATCGACTACATCGCGTCTGCTTTTCTGGGAGATGAGATCGTTGTTTACAACTGGATCTCTGCCAACGACCAACGGTTGCGCGCCAGCCGGTCTTTTCAGGTGATCCGGTTGCAAGACATGAAAACGATCCTGCGGGCAAAATCCCACTACGTATGCACCAAACTGAGCACCGGTCGCCCCACACGAATGCCAGAGATATTCAAGACGGCCTATGACGTGAAAGTCTCGGTTCAGCGTTAGAATTATGCACGAGTGAGTTCCGGCACAGGTCCGCGTTTCGACCAGTGCCTTTTGGACTCAGATATCAGGCTGCGCGGGCAGCCTTAATCAGATCCGAGGCGCGCTCGGCGATCATAATCGTAGGGGCGTTGGTGTTCCCGGACACCAGATTGGGCATGACCGAAGCGTCAACTACACGTAACCCCTGAATCCCATGCACGCGTAGTTCAGGGTCAACGACCGACATCTCATCCACGCCCATTTTACAAGTGCCGACGGGGTGATAGATTGAGTCTGCGCGAGACCGGATGTGGTTTTCCCAATCTTCATCAGTCCTCAATTTATCAGATCCGAACATCTCTTTTTTTCGGTGTTGGGTCATAGTTTCTGTCTCAAGGACGTCGCGCATCATCTTCGCGCCTTTGACCATGACTTTTATGTCGCGAGGATCGGACAGGAAAGATGGATCAATACCCGGTGCAGCCAGCTCGTTCGTGCTATGCAAAAAGACCGAGCCGCGGCTGTACGGTCGTACTTGGCAGACGTGACAGCTGTAGCCGTGTCCCAGATGTTGTTTGCGCCCGTGGTCGTCGAGTAAGGCTGGCACAAAGTGAAACTGAATATCCGGCCGGTCCAGCGCCGGATCGGTCTTTAAGAATGCGCCAGCTTCGGCAACGGGTGACGCGGCAAGAGAAACTCCGTCTTTGCGCCACCGCAGGATTTCGCGGACGATGTGGATACCGCCTCTCAAACTGATCCCAAGGTTGTCGTGCCGATTGGTCTTGTAGCCAAGAATAAAATCCAGGTGGTCCTGCAAATTCTGGCCGACGCCCGGTAGATCATGTCTGACCTGAATGCCCAACTTGGACAGATCTGCTCCATTACCGATCCCAGACAGTTGCAACAGTTGCGGCGACTGAAAGGCCCCCCCACAAAGTAAGACTTCATGTTTTGCGGTAACCGTAATGTCTTGGCCTTTGTGTTGATAAATCACGCCTGTGGCACGTTTCCCCTCAAAGGTGACGCGACGTGCATGAGCGCGGGTCACAATCGTAAGGTTGGGTCTGTCGGCATTGGGAAACACATAGCCCGCGGCCGCCGAGCAGCGTTCACCGTTTTTGTCTTTTTCAAAGAACTGTGTGACCTGATAAAATCCAACCCCTTCGTTGTCGCCCGTGTTGAAATCGCGAGTTCTGCGATGTTGCAACTGCGTGGCGGCATCAACAAAGGCTTCAGATAAAACATGGATGGATTTCTGGTCACACACCTGCAGCGGTCCGCTGCCGCCATGCATGTCATCTTCGCCGCGTTCATTGCTTTCGGCTTTTCGGAAATAGGGCAACACACTGTCCCAATCCCATCCTTCGCAGCCCAGATCGGCCCAAGCATCGTAATCCTCTCGTTGGCCGCGGACATAAAGCATGGCATTGATCGCACTGGACCCGCCCAGACACTTCCCGCGCGGCTGATAGCCTTTGCGCCCGTTCAAGCCGGGTTGTTCGACCGTTTCAAAGCTCCAATTGTTGATCTTTATCGGCTTGCTTGGGACCATGGCTGCGACCGCCATAGGCATACGTACGAATATATCGTTGCCACCCCCGCCGGCTTCGAGCAGGCAAACCGAAACTTTCGGATCTTCGCTAAGGCGTGCGGCAAGAACCGACCCGGCGGAGCCGCCACCTACTATGACGTAATCGAACTGCATAGATTTCCTTCCAGTTTACCTGCTCTTTTGCGGGTTATATGTGGCGCGAGGATTAGTGCATAAGCTGATCCGGTTCGGACCAGGGTGCGCCCGCCACTCGGGATTTCCCGGCAAGAACAAACTCTTAAAGCCAAGCCAATTTGTTGGATGAGGTTTTGTTCGTAGCAATTACATAGTTATCCTCCGGCCGTTTCTCGGATGCCCCAGCCTCTCTCCTAGCCAGCAACAACTCGATACCCAACAGAAAGACTGATCTGCGGATGTTTCGACTTAGTGGAAAATATTGCCAGTCGACCCCAGTGCGTAAACCCCACATCGGGTCATAAGATTGACAATCGAGGACAACGTAGCGTCAGATTCCGCCTTCAGAAACCGACCCTATAGTGTTTCGGTGTTTTTCCTGTCCACCTTCTAAAGGCGCGCACGAAGCTGGCAGAATCTGAGAAACCTAGCACATAGGCGATTTCCTGTGTGCTGAGTTCGGCATCCCGAAGATACCGAAGTGCTAGTTCAGACCGCGTGGAATCGACGATATCGCTGAACGTCGTGTTTTCTCGTTTCAGATGGCGGCGCAGGGTTCGGCTAGTCAATCCAATCTGACGTGAAATCAGTTCCATATTGGCCCCAAAAGAGAGGCTTTGAACAAGCGCTTTTCGAACTTCTCCAGACACGCGCCCCTCATCGCGGCTGAGCAATTCGGACAACTCTTGTTCGCAAATCTGGACGATTTGCTGAAAAGTCATCCGGTTTCCCAGTTCCAGTCTTTGGTCCATCCATTTGGGTGGAACACTGTACCGGTTCTTCTCAGCCGAGAATTTGATGGCATCTGCGGCGTGTGCCGGAATGGTGTAATAACTGTCCCTAGGGTATCGCAACTCAAGCAAATTGCACTGGAAATCCTGACCAATCACGTCCTGATGCAGTGAGGCAAATATTCCGGCCTGCAGATTGGTCAGAAAGGCATAGAAGTCAGGCGATTGTTCGATCACCGAGACCGGTTCAAATTCCCAACCGGGGTTGTCCTTATCAAAGTCAAAGGACATTTCGGCTGTAGGCGCCGCAAGATAGTGAAACCTCTGCGCGAAATCTACAGTATCCCGGTATCTTGTGCTGCTTAGAACAGCATATCCATAAAGCCCATAATCCGAGATATGGAGGTTTCTTCCGATATCGTAAGGTAATTCGGGGTGCCAGCGCTGCTGCGCGATATTATTCAGCACATCGATGATCTGACGCAGCGAGACACGATACTCTGTGTCTTTTAAGCGAGTTCGGTCGATATCTGTTCGTTCGAAAACACAATCAGATTGAATCTGATAGCGATCCAATACCCGAAGCGCCGCATTCAGTTTTGCGGCTGTATAATGCCTTTCTTTCAAAACTCCTCCCACTCGGTTCCACTGCGTTCGTAACCGGGTTGAGCAAGACTATGGCCTATATCTATCTGATCACACAAGAATCTTGGTGATAGCAATCCGTTTTTATCGACAAGAGCTAGTCGCGTTAACGGTCGAAATCAGTGATTACTGTCGCGCCGATGGATTGAAAGCGATCCATTTCCATCAAGGCCTGCGGCGCCTGAGACAGGTTGATCGATTTGCCTACCAGTTTTTCTGGCGCTAGCTTGCCACAAGCGATCATGTCCAACATCGCGCCGTACCGATGGGCCTGCATTCCGTGAGAGCCCAAGATTTCAAGCTCATTCGAGATAACTTTTGCCATTGGCACCTGAGGTTGTGCTTGTTCGCCCAGCATAAGCCCAACCTGCACATGTTTCCCTCGGGGTCGTAGGTTCTGGATGGAATTGAAGCAGGTCGCCGGATGTCCCAGTGCGTCAACCGAGACATGAGCACCGCCACGGGTCAATTCGATAACTTCTGCTGCGACATCTGTCCCGGTGCCATTGATTGCGGTGACCGCGCCTAGGTTCCGAGCCAGGTCAAGCTTTCGGTCATCAATATCCACGGCAATGACCTGAGCGCCCACCGCGCTGGCGATCATCACGGCAGACAGACCGACCCCGCCGCACCCGTGAATGGCGACCCATTGACCTGCGCCGACTTTTCCTTGGTCGACAATAGCGCGAAACGACGTCGCAAAGCGGCAACCAAGACTGGCCGCGGTTGCAAATTCCATGCCCTCGGGCAAAGCAACAAGGTTTAGATCGGCCTGATGAACCGCAACATATTCGGCGAATGAGCCCCAGTACGTAAAGCCGGGTTGATGTTGATCCAGACACACTTGTTGATGTCCCGCGTAGCATTCCGGGCAAGAGCCGCAGCCTGCGACAAAGGGGACTGTTACCCTGTCACCTGGTTTCCATTTCTTGACGTTTACGCCTGTGGCTTCCACAACGCCGGCCAGTTCGTGGCCGGGGACATGTGGCAATTCGATATCGTCGTCATGCCCCATCCAACCGTGCCAGTCCGAGCGGCATACGCCCGACGCCTCAACGCGGATCACAACACCATCTGCATCCGGTGAGGGGTCGCTTATTGTGACCAGCTTAGGAGGCTGCGAGAAATTTTCGTAGAGAACGGCTTTCATTGGTCAGTCCCGCGGTAGTGGTTGCTTTGGCAGCATGGTAGTCAGGTTTTCATGCGATAAAAAGCTTTGCCAAGCGTCGTTTGATCAGTGGTTTCGGTGTTCAATTTACTGTGGCCTCCGGTTGCGAATATTTATCGATGAAAATAGGTCATGTGCCATTGTCGCAAACAGCTTGAGCCTACAACGACGTGGCTTCAAACCGACTTGGTTCAGCTTGGAGTTCCTCAATGCCTGGCGGTTTCCCGACGACCAATGCGCTTGCGTGTCTGAGGGGAACATGGTCAGATTTTATTACTTGGGTCTTTTGCTCGTTTTCCTATGGTTTTTTTGCGGCGGGATCGGGCATTTTGTCGTTTCAGAGTTCTTCCTAAGTATTACGCCACCTTATGTTCCTTGGCCGTTGGCGGTGGTTTACGTGTCAGGAGTTCTGGAAGTCTTGGGGGCGATTGGCATTCTATTGCCGCAGGCCCGCCAACTCGCTGGGAATTGTCTGATTTTACTGACATTGGCCGTGACCCCGGCCAACATTCATATGTCATTGAACCCTGAGCTTTACCCATTTGCTACGGAATTGCAGCTGAACTTACGCCTAGTTATTCAAGTCCTACTGTTGGTTTGTATCTGGTGGTCGACACGCGACCGTCGCTGGGTCTGACCGTTTGGTCAACTGGGTGGACTCGTCAAAAGTGTGCGCAAAATCTGCACAATAGCCTTTCAAAACCTGTTCAGGACTCGCCCCAGCTCTGCAATTGCGTCTGTCAACCTGATGGGAAGAACAAACGCAATCAGGAGGCGCGTAATGAGGCAGGAGCTGATAATCCACGGAGTGCCGGATAGCCTTAAACGAGATGCGTGGTGGTTAAGCATGTCAGAGACAACATCCGCGCAAATAACCCCACGGGCGCAAAGCGATAAATCGCTGTTTTCCTCACTTGGAATGCGGCACAAGATACCTTTGCTTGGCGTTTTCGTGACACTGGCAGATTGGCTGTTCTGGCACCAGCCGATTGGAATTTCTCTTGCCGTGTTTGCGATGATCCTTTCGGCAGCAATAGTGGCCTTGAAGACCCCTCGGACCAATCGGCGCGAGTGGGTCGGGGCCATGGGCTTTGCCCTAGTGAGCAATTTGCCGTTGTGCATCGACCTGCAATTCTTGTCGGTGTTATTTAGTCTGGCCGGGTTGGTTTTGCTCGTGGGGTGGTCGGTCTACGGATTGCCGTTGAGCGGACGCTTGTTTTTTAGGGTTGCAATGCGATTGCCTACAATCGGAAACTTGTTGCTGAGTTGGGCCGCGCTGCGTGATTTGCCTGAGGCAGATATGGGCAAGGGCATTCGTCGTCAGGCATCTTCGGCCGTGCTTCCCTTCATGATGGGCATCATTTTCCTGATACTGCTGGCCGCCGCAAACCCAGTTCTGGAAGGCTACCTGCAAGGGTTGGACCCAACTCATTTGTTCACAGCCGATTTTTGGTTGCGCGTCTTGTTCTGGTGTCTGATCGGGTCTCAAGTTTGGGCGTGTTTGAACCTTAGTAAGTCTTGGTTGGGTTCCGAAGCGCAAAAACCCTCTTTCCGGAGGGCCGGGCCCGGACGGGTTACATTTCTGATCAACCCTCTTTCTGTTCGGAATTCGCTGTTTTTGTTCAACCTGTTGTTCTTTGTGCAGACAGGTATGGATATCGGGATTTTTACCGGCGGTGTCGCCTTGCCTGATGGTATGACTTATGCTTCCTATGCCCATCGCGGTGCCTATCCTTTGGTCGTGACGGCATTGCTAGCAGGGGTATTCGTCCTGTTGACACGCAGCATGATCGCGCAGGATAGGGTCTTGCGGAATCTGGTTTATCTTTGGTTGGCTCAGAATATCTTTTTGGTGATGACCGCAGCCTTCCGCCTGCAGCTATATGTTGAGGCATATGCCCTGACTTATCTGCGCGTGGCCGCCTTTATCTGGATGGGCCTTGTATTGATCGGCTTGGTGCTGACGGTCATTCAAGTTCATCGAGGGTTGGGAGTTGATTGGCTATTGCGACGGTGCCTGGCCACCGTTGTCGTCACAGTCTATGTTTGCTGCTTTGTCAATTTCGCGCACCTGATCGCTGGCTACAACCTGACGCACGGTCAGGATCTGGCGCTTCGCGATACCTACTACATCTGCGGATTAGGTCCCGATGCATACGCTGCCATACACGCTTTTGAAGCCAAAACCGGCGAGCGTATTTGCGGTAAAAGACTGGACTATCTCATGTCCCAGGATGCCATTTCCAACTGGCGAGAATGGGGCTTTCGCAGGTGGCGCATCCAAGCCTATTATCAGGATCAGAGCTGAGGACCCTATTTGATGCCCGCACGTATTCTTATCGTCGACGACGATCCGGACATTCTTGAAGTGACAGGGTTTGCAGTTGAAAACGCGGGTTTTCAGACGATGTTTGCCAGTGACGGTTTGGCCGCACTTGACGCTGCTCGACAAGAGCAACCTGAACTGATTGTATTGGATATCGGTCTGCCTGAACGTGACGGGCTTGAAGTGTGTCGCGAAATTCGCAAGTCCTCGGATGTCCCGATCCTGTTTCTTACAGCTCGGGATGATGAGGTTGACCGGGTCGTCGGGCTTGAGATCGGAGCAGACGACTATCTGACCAAACCCTTTTCCCCGCGCGAACTGGTGGCACGTATCAAAGCCATCCTCAAACGCAGCGTCCCGCCAGCCACCCCGGCGGAACAAGTCCTCGTGCAAGGGAAGCTGACTCTGGATGCGCGGCGCCATTCGTGCCTGTACGGCGCAGAGCAGGTAGTATTGACAGGATCAGAGCTTCGGTTGTTGGCAACTTTGATGTCTCGACCGGATCACGTTATGTCCCGACCTCAGTTGGTGGATGCGCTGTACGGCTACAACATCCACGTGTCGGACCGAACAATAGACAGTCATATTCGCAATATTCGCGCCAAGCTGTCACAAGCCGGCTGCACCGACGGAATTGTCACCGTGCATGGTGTTGGCCTGAGGATGGGACCATGCAAGGCGGGGTAAAGCCTAGAAAACGTCCCAAGCTTTGGACTGTTGTCTTGCTTGTTCTGGGGATTGTTCTTTGTCTGCCGTTTGCTGGGCTGGCATTGTTCCGATTTTACGACAGCCAGTTGGTCCAGCAAACCGAAGAAAGCCTGCTGACACAAGCTGCTGTCCTCTCGGCGACCTATTCCGAGCTATATGCTGAGGCAGCAGGGCTTGATCCGCCCAAGCGCGGCGCAATTTCGGTCGATCGGGCAGTCTTTCCAGCATTGTCTGTAAACCGGGAAACAGTTTTGCCTCCGCGCCCCGATGCGCAGGCAATGCAACTGGACCCCGGCCGCGTTTATAAGCAAATAGCGGCTCCTTTATCGCGGATCGCGGCTGGAGCACAGACGCAAACGCTGGTGGGGTATCGGTTTCTGGATACGTTCGGAAATGTCTTCGCCGGAACCGCCGAACTCGGAGAGAATCTGGGGCAGGTGGCCGAAGTACAGGAAGCTATGCAGGGGAACATCGCGTCGGTCGCTCGAACGCGTCTGCGCGAGGACAGAACGCCTGCGGTCTATACACTCAGCAGGGCAGCCCGTGTTCGCGTGTTTGTTGCGATGCCGGTGTTCGTAGAAGAGGCGCAGATCGGGGCTGTCTATCTGAGCCGGACCCCAAACCATATCTTCCGATTTCTTTATGGCGAGCGTTTTAACTTGGCCAAAGCGGCCGTATTCGTGGCTTTGTCCACTGCGTTGATCGGGTTTGTGTTCTGGCGCTTTATCACACGGCCCATCCGCCTTTTGATAGAAAGGACGCAATCGGCAGGCTATGGCGTTGACGCGTGGGAGCCACCAGAGCATTTAGGAACCCGCGAAATTGAGGAGCTGAGTCAGAGCTTTCAGTCTCTCACCACACGTCTGCAAAACAAACAAGACGCGCTAAAATCCTATACCGCCCATGTCACGCACGAGTTGAAGTCTCCTCTGACTGCCCTCAAAGGTGCAACCGAGCTGCTGCGGGACAACAGCTTGCCTGTGGAACAACGGAACAAGCTGCTGGATACCGTAGATAAAGGCGGCAAGCGTATGGAGGACTTGCTGGCCCATATGCGTGCGTTCAGCCTTGCCGATCAAAGTGCTTTGACCGGAAGTTGTCGTCTGGATGATGTCGTTCCCTTCGTGACCGAGACCTTTCCCAACCTTTCGGTGCAAGTCGAAAACGGAGATCTCCCTCTGCCCGTGGCTGAAGAAACGCTAAGGATTATACTGACGCATTTGCTTGAAAATGCACAGCAACACGACGCCAACGAAATCGTTCTGACAGCAGGTCAACGCAACGATGCGACCACCCTGCGCGTTGCGGACAACGGAACGGGGGTTAGCGATGGGAATGCAGGAAAGATAATGCAACCCTTTTTCACCACGCGGAGAAACAGTGGTGGGACGGGTATGGGTTTGAATATTGTGACGGCAACCGCCGAGGCGATCGGTGGACGCCTAAGCCTGGACCCATCCAGTCGCGGGGCATGTTTTCTCTTGACCTTCGGCTGACTCGACTGTCACGCTAAAGAGCACTATTAGGATTCAGCTTTGTTCCTTCGTCGGCGAAATTTGCGTGAAGATCGCCGTACAAATCTGATCCATTTCTAGGGCAAAGAAGTTTTTGGCTGCAGCTTCGTTCGGATGATACGGATCTTTCACCATGCCTTTTTTGTTCAGACGAAAATACTCTTTGTTCCCTTGATTGGCGGCGACAGTTTCCGGCGTGGATCCCGGCACAAACGAACAACGCAAGCCTGATGTTTTGAAGGCGTCCATTAGGTTCTTTTGCGCCCGCAATCTCAAGTCTACGATTTTCTTTTTGTAAGCCGGGGCGGTGGTCATGAAAATGCAGGGCAGGTCAGGTGGAAGCTGGGTTTTCAACTTTTGAACATCGCGGATTGCAGCCTCGGGGCTGTTGGCCCAGCGTTTTGCGGAATTGCCCAGAAAAGACATCAGGATCAGTTTTGGGTCGTAATAATCGTCGCGCAACATCTCTTCCAGCGGAGACGTGTTTGCTGCACAAAACTGGTAGTCGCGCCCTTCGCCAATCTGGACGTATTTATTGCCGGACTTGTTTACGAAGCCGTAAGCCCCCGCATTAACCCGCCATTTGGGATCAACCTTGCAGATCGTATCCTTACCCTTGCCAGATCGTGCCGTCCACGATGGTATAGAGCTGGAGCGCACACCGATTACACCAACCCGCATTTTTCCAAGTCGCTCAAGATGCTGCTTTTGCTCGGCGTTCGGTTTGCAATGAGTTTTGATATTACTGAAGAACTCCAGGAATGCTGGCCCCGAGCCGAACGATATCTGACTGTCCCCGATGATCAGTATTTCAGGCGAGTCAAACGGCTCGGCACTGACCGGAAGTGCTTGCAAAAGAAGGGCAATAGCCATGCCCGCGGATTTGTTCAGAAACTGCATGTTTCCCCCTTATGCGGTTTCTCTATTTCAGGGCTTCGAAGATCGCATCGCAGAAATCGACCGTGTTGATCTTCAAAAACTGGCGAATTGCAGCCGGACTTGGATGATGCGGATCTTTGACACGACCGGCTTCGTTGCGGCGAAAATATTTTGGTTTGCCCTCAATGGCCGCGCGCGTCTTTGCATTAAACCCTTCCACGGCAATACACTGGGCATCGGCACGCTCGAACGCCCGGGCAATGGCCGTTTGAGCTTTCATCCGCTTGTCGTTTGTTTTTTTCAGGTAGACCGGCGCGCTTGAGATAAAGACGCAAGGCATGTCCTTGGGCACCTGTTCCAGAGTCTTGGACACATCCTGTGCGACCGCTTCTGGTGAGTTTGCCCAGCGATCGGCCGAGTTGCCCAGAAAAGTCAGGACCAACAAACCGGGATCATAGTAGTTTTCGGCAAACATAGCCTCAAACGCGGTCTGTTTGGGTTTGCAGAACTGATAAGATGGACCTTTTCCGATCTGGATGAAAACACGATCAGGGTTTCCATCGATCCCATAGGCACCAGCGTTAACACCAAATTTCTTGTCTACATCGCAGATTGCACCGCGTGTCGGCCCGCTGACGGATGTCCAAGATTGTAACGAGGTGGATCGTACACCGATCGCAGCCGTTTGACGCGCGCCAAGCTTTTCCAGCAACCGAGTGCGTTCTGCTGTCATATTGCAGCGTTGTGGCAAGTCTTGGAAGAACCGGGTGTATTCCTTTCCTGCCCCAAAAGAGATCTGACTGTCGCCCAGCACCAAAATGTCGGGTTGCGCCAGCGCAGGCACTGAACCCAGCGACAGTATCGCCACAAGCGCAGTGCGCAAGATTGATCGTCCCATGTGTGTCACGCGGCTACCTTCGATGAGAACCAACTGTGCATCCAAATCCTAACTGATCGGTAAAACATGGCCTAACCGGCGATGAAATACCAATCAAGACCCGGTTACAGTTAGCGGAGACACTCAGATTGGAACGTGAGTTATCGGGAAAATCGTTCGGGCGACAAGTTGGGCAACGCGGACAGTAGATCGGTGACCCTGCCGTGGCACAGTGCCAGCGGTCCTTTTGGGTTTAGGGAAATATGGGCCCATACTGCAGGGCGCAGTGCCATTTTCCGCCAGTGGTGCAAAAGCATCAGTCGTATCGCAGCTTGGGGCAAGGATTGCATGCGATGAATTTCGGCAGAAGCTGCAAGGTCAAAGATGCGCGACGCCTGACGTAGAACATTGTCCTGCACAAGACCGCTCGAGAACCACTCGGGCGGAGGGTAGTCATCAAACTTTAGCGTCACGACGTTTTCGGCTTTGGCAGCAGCTGAGGCGGGCATCAGAACCAGCGCTTTGTCGATTGGAATCGATAAGGGTGGCGCTGCGAATCCTTGACGAACCCAGCAGGTTACCCAGCCTTCGGGGTATTTGGCGTCTTGACGATATACATCCTCATAGGCGGCCCGGGTTTCTGATAGGCCATGTGAAGAAAGGCGATAGGTAACTTCGCGCCCCGATTTTGTTGACTCGATCCAGCCGTCTTTTCTAAGGCGGTGCAAGGCGACACGCATGGCTTCGGTTTTGATCCCAACACGACCAAGTAGCAGCCCCAAGTCTTTGCCTGTAATTTCTTTGCCATTCATGTCACCGAAAAGGGTAACGATCAGCGACCAGGTCTTGATCGGTTCTAGCGCAACAAGTTCTTCAATCAGTTTTTCGGCTGAATTCAAATCTAGGTTTCCAAATGGCCGGTTCGCAGGCTGCCCTATTGGATATCATGCCAATGTCTTGTGTGGCCACGGAAAACCGATGCTCAACCTCGGGAATATGCATTCATTGTCAGAAGTTCGTACTCGGCTGCCCGGTCGCCATTCTGGTTTGTCAGTGTCACATGCCAGCGAACCTCTCCATAGTCTTGGTTGCGCGGAGTTTTCTGCTTGACTGTCAGATGAACTTGAATGCTGTCTCCGGCTTGTACGGGCTTAAGGAACCTCAGATTGTCGAGCCCGGTATTCGCCAGAACTGGCCCTTCATCTGGTTGCACGAACAACCCCGCAGCGAAGCTGAGTAACAGATACCCATGTGCCACCCGTCCCGGGAAAAACGGGTTCCGCTTTGCGGCAGCTTCGTCCATATGCGCATAGAATGTGTCGCCGGTAAAATGTGCGAAAGTTTCAATGTCGGCCAAAGAGATTTCTCGGGACGCGGTGTGTAACGTCTCACCTATTTCTAGTTCATGGAAGGTGCGGGTAAAGGGGTGTGCATCGCGGGTGACCTCTGATGAGCCGGCCGTCCATTTTCGGTTAATCCGCGTCAGAATATCGGGGCTGCCCTGAACCGCAGTGCGCTGCATGTAGTGCAGTACGCCCCGAACGCCTCCCAGCTCTTCGCCGCCGCCCGCGCGTCCTGGGCCACCATGCACCATGTGCGGCAGCGGAGAGCCATGGCCCGTGCTTTCGTTCATAGATTGCCGGTTGTTGAAGTACAGTCGACCGTGAAACGCGCCCGCACCCAAGGCGGCTTGTCGGGCAAAGTCGCCGTCGTTGGTGATGACCGAGGCAACAAGGCTGCCTTTGCCCTTGTTGGTCAGGCGAATGGCATGATCAAGATCGTGGTAAGGCATGACGGTCGAAACCGGCCCAAAGGCTTCGACATCATGAACGTATTGCGCTGTATCTGGGGTCTCGCAATAAAACAGCATGGGTGGCACGAACGCGCCTTTTTCGCGGTCCGCACCCGAAACCTGAAACTTTTCTGGGTGGCCAAAAACGCGAGTCGCATCCTGCTCGATCAGGGCGGCCTTCTGCAAAACGTCCCGGCGTTGCGCCTGAGAGACCAGCGGCCCCATCTGCGTCGCCGTGTCCGAGGGATCGCCTATAATTGTCCGCTCAAGGGTTTTCCGCAACGCTGTAATCACCGCTTCGACCTGTGGTTCAGGCACAATAATCCGACGAATGGCAGTGCATTTCTGCCCAGCCTTTGCCGTCATCTCGCGGGTAATTTCCTTGATGAATAGGTCGAATTCGGGCGTGCCTACTTCCGCATCGGGTCCGAGAATTGAGGCATTCAGGCTGTCTTGCTCGGCAATAAAACGGGTTGCGTAATTCAAAATGCTCGGTGTGCTACGCAGTTCAAGAGCCGTTTGCGCCGAGCCGGTAAAGCTGACCACATCTTGCGATCCGACGTGGTCTAGCAGCGCACCAATATCGCCCGAGATCAGCTGTACTGCACCATCTGGCAACAAGCCGCTTTCGAGCATGATGCGAACACATAACTCGGTTACGTAACAGGTGGCTGTCGCCGGTTTGACGATTGCCGGCACCCCGGCCAGTAAGGTGGGCGCAAGCTTTTCCAGCATGCCCCAGACCGGAAAATTGAACGCATTGATGTGGACAGCGGCGCCCGTCAACGAGGTGCAGATATGTTGCCCCAAAAAGGTTCCACTGCGGGACAGTTGCTCGATATTGCCGTCCAGATAGATCGTATCATCTGGCATCTCACGCCGACCTTTGCTGGCAAAGACCAGCAACGTGCCGATCCCCCCATCAATGTCGATCAGGTGGTCCTTGTGCGTAGACCCGGTCGCGAAAGAGGCGTCATAAAGTGCCTTTTTGTGCTGGCCCAAATGCAGCGCAAGTGCCTTCAGCATGCGGGCTCGATCATGGAAAGTCATGGCCCTCAACGCCGAACCGCCTTTGGCACGCGCATATTTCAGCATGGCTTCGGTGTCCAAAGCACTGTTGCCTGCCCGTGCAATCAAATCTCCGGTCACCGCGGAATGGATATCCCGCGCGGCGCTGTCACAGCCAATCCATTGACCGGCTACATAACTTTCAACGTTCTGAACTGCCATTTCGGGACCTCTACAATGGTGTCGTTCATTAATTGACCAACCGGACGGTTTATGAAATGTTTAAATTGAAGGTTGCTTAAGATCAAGGAGTATACAGTGCTTGCCACGCGACACGCAGGTTGGGACGGGTTCACAGTGAATCGACCTGATCAGATGAGCAATTTGACCAATGAAATGCACCGTACCTTTCGTGATGCCTTGAATTGCGCGAATGTTGCGCAAAACGTTTTGATCTGTGAGGCGAGGCAGCAGCGCATTGCACCAGACGCCTATGCCGTAAACAGCTTGGCTATCAGGACAAGACGATCATCGCCTTGGCGTGTGGTATCGTAGTGGTCACGGATACGGCCAAAAGCCCAAGGGTACAGTTATGACGCCCAAGGAACGTGCGGAACAGGCGGCCCGAACGATGTGGGGTAACGATCAGGCAAGCCCTTGGGTGGGAATGCGGATCGAAGCAGTGGATGAAGGGCAGGCGGTTCTGACGCTGACAGTAGAAAAGCACCACACCAACGGGCACAGCATTTGTCATGGAGGCGTGATCTATATGCTGGCCGATAGTGCATTCGCGTTTGCCTGCAACAGCCGGAACCAATCGACGGTCGCGCAACACAACTCAATTTCCTACATCGCGCCCGGTCAGTTGGGCGATCGCCTGACCGCAACAGCGACCGAGGTCAGCCTGACTGGGCGGAGCGGAATCTATGATGTGACCGTGGTCAATCAGACGAACACAGTTGTAGCAGTGTTTCGCGGTTGCTCTCGGGCGGTGCGCGGTCACGTGTTCGAGGAATAGCGGAGGAGTTCATGAAAGACCTAACACCGGCCCGAAACACGCTTGATCCGATAGAGATTGCTTCCATCGACGAAATTAGAAGCCTGCAGTTGGACCGTCTGAGATGGTCTCTGCACCACGCTTACGAAAACGTTCCGATGTATCGCCAACGGTTCGACGCGGCGGGGGTCCATCCGGATGATCTGCGATCTCTAAGCGACCTGTCGAAATTCCCGTTTACTCACAAAGACGATCTGCGTGCCAACTATCCATTTGGGCTTTTCGCTGTTCCTCGGGAAGAAATCGTGCGGGTCCATGCATCATCCGGGACGACGGGTAAACCGACGGTGGTGGGCTATACGCCGAAAGATATTGATAACTGGGCCGGACTTGTGGCGCGATCCATGCGGGCCAGCGGTACCAAACCAGGAGAAATAGTGCACATCGCCTATGGCTATGGCCTGTTCACAGGGGGGTTGGGCGCGCATTACGGGGCCGAGCGTCTGAACTGCACGGTTGTTCCGGTTTCTGGCGGTATGACAGAACGCCAAATTATGCTGATACAGGACTTCAAGCCCAGCACCATCATGGTCACTCCGTCTTATATGCTGAACATACTGGAGCAGTTTCACACGGCTGGTATTGATCCGCGCGATACCTCGTTGGATGTGGGAATCTTTGGCGCCGAACCCTGGACGAACGCAATGAGGGCAGAGGTTGAGGATGCTTTCGACATGCATGCAGTCGACATCTATGGCCTGTCCGAAATCATGGGGCCAGGCGTTGCAAATGAGTGCGTCGAGACCAAGGACGGGCTGCATATCTGGGAGGACCACTTCTACCCGGAAATCATTGACCCGGAGACGGGTGAAGTGCTGCCAGATGGCGAGCTGGGTGAGCTGGTCTTTACGACCCTGACCAAAGAGGGCATGCCAATGATCCGCTATCGCACTCGCGATCTGACGCGGCTTTTGCCGGGAACGGCGCGATCAATGCGTAGAATGGAGAAAATCACCGGCCGATCCGATGACATGATCATCTTGAGGGGCGTGAACGTCTTTCCGACCCAGATTGAAGAGCTTGTTCTGGCAGCCCCGGATCTGGCGCCGCATTTCCAGATAGAGCTTACCCGCACGGGCCGGATGGACGATATGACAGTACGCGTTGAAACCGGCGCGCCAGAGGACATGCGCGAAGGTATTGCCGGGGCCTTGTCCAAGAAGATTAAAGACACCATAGGGATCGGCGCATCGGTGAACGTTGGCGCTCCGGGCAGTGTCGAGCGCAGCCAGGGCAAAGCCCGTCGAGTAGTTGACAACAGGCCAAAGGAGTAAACCCGTGGCGCGGACGATCGCTAAGGACCATGACAAGAAGCGTCAGAGCATCCTCGCGGTGGCTGCAAATGTGTTCGCCCATGAAGGCATCGCACGAGCTTCGATGAATCAGGTCGCCAAAGCTGCGGGTATATCGAAGGCGAATATTTACCACTATTATGACAGCAAAGAAGCACTGCTGTTCGACATTCTGGATACCTATCTGTCCGAGCTGAAGAACCGCGTCTCCGCAATTGATCTGGACGGGTACCCACCCGAAGAACAGTTGCATCTGATCCTGCGCGAATATCTGCTGGCCTATGAAGGGATGGATTACGAACACACGATTCAAAGCGAAGGTGTCTCTCTGCTGCCCGAGCATATGCAGAAGGTGCTTAAAGCCTATCAAAAAGACATGGTAGCGCAGATGAGCAACATTCTGAACGCGATCAGTGGTGGCAAGCTGCAAGACGATGGCAGCCTGCTGCGTGAGGTGACCATGTCCGTTTTCGGAATGCTGAACTGGTACTACATGTGGCATCCAAAGGCGACACGTGCTGATCGCGAAGGATATGCGAAAACGGTTGCCCGTTTCACCGTGGCGGGCTTGCCCGGAGTGTTAGTCAACGTTCAATGCCCGGCCTCATCATAGTCCCAAACAACTTTCTCTGACACTGCAAAGCACTGACAGGTCAGAACAAAACCGGCTTCAACCTCGTAATCCTCAAGGGCGTGGTTGGCGACCATTTCAACCTCACCTTCAAGGACCTTGGCCTTGCAGGTCGAACAAACACCCGCTTTACAGGCGTGGGGCGCATCCAAGTTTTCGGCCAAAGCCGCTTCCAGCAAGCTCGTGTCTTTAGGTATGATAAGGCTTCTGGTTTCACCGCCCAACGTGACGCGACCTTTGACGCCGCCTGTTTCGGCGGCTTTTGAGACAGCGCGTTTCCTGGCGCGCCCGGGTTGAGACGACGCGAAAAGTTCGAAACGGATTTGGTCCTTTCGCAACCCATGATCCTTAAGCGCCTGTGAAATGGCCAGCATCATTGGCTCGGGCCCGCAGATGTAAGCCATCGAGACCGATTTAATGTCGATCCAGTGTCGAAACAGATCGGCGCATTTGGTTTGATCGACCCGGCCTTTGAACAATTCAATGTCCTGACTGTTATCCTCAAGAACGTGGACGATGTTCAGCCGATGAAGGTAGCGGTTTTTCAGGTCCTCAAGCTCTTCCCGGAACATGATCGTATTTGGTGTGCGGTTTGCGTAGACCAAAGTGAACCGTGTCGATGCGTCCTCGGACAGGGCGGTCTTGAGAATGGACAGGACCGGAGTGATGCCCGAGCCGCCAGCAAACGCCAGATAGTGCGGCGCGTCGTCTTCGACTGCGGCATGAAAGTTGCCCATCGGAGGCATGGCGTCCATTACGTCCCCAACCTGCAGTTCGGTATTGGCCCATGTTGAGAACGCCCCGCCATCCACACTTTTGATCCCAACCTGCAGGATGCCTTCATGCGGTGCCGCGCAGATAGAGTATGACCGGCGCAGTTCCTCGCCCTCGAAATCCCGTTTGAATGTCAGGTATTGACCAGGTGCAAAACCAAACTCTGCCGCGTTTTCAGCTTGCAAAGTGACCACCACGGCGTCGCGGATGGTCTTTTGAATATCGGTGACTTTCAGAGGGTGGAAGTTGGTCATATCGGGACCTCAGATACACTTGAAATAGTCGAAGGGTTCCATGCAATCCTGACATCGCCATTGGGCCTTGCAGGGGGTCGAACCGAACTGGCTGATTTTTTCTACCCGCTTGGATTTGCAATGAGGGCATCGTTTGGGACCACCCGCAGCTTGGGGTGGGGCAATCCCGAATTCTTCCAGTCGGGCCCGGCCTTTTTCGGATAACCAGTCAGTCGTCCACGCCGGTGCGATGCGGGTTTGAATGTCCAGCTTGCCGATGCCGTTTTTTGCAAGTTCGGTTTCGATGTCCAACGCGATAACAGCCATGGCCGGGCAGCCGGAATAGGTCGGTGTGATCGTCACAGTCACATGGTCCTGCGCGACCTGCACCTCGCGGATCACGCCGAGATCCACAACCGAGATGACTGGGATTTCAGGGTCAGGCACGGTGTCGAGCCAATCCCAGACCTGAGCCTCGGTCACCGCCATCATCGTCACCACGTCGCGCCTGGATACGAGCGTTGAAGGGTTTGCATCGCGGCCAGCATATGGCCCAGGTGTTCAGTGTGCCGAAATCCGGTTCGCCCTCCTTTTTGGGCATAGTCGCCTTCCGGCAAAGTCAAGCACGCCTGCGCCAGCACAGTCTGTACGGTTTCAAGCCACAGAGGTTTTATTTCTGAAGGCAATGGCGCGACACCCGCTGTCGCCATGGCATGATCGGTTTCGTCATCGACAAAGACTTCACCACTATACGGCCACAGGAAAGCAAGCGCTTCATCCATGCGCTTGTTGCTTTCCGCGGTGCCGTCCCCCAAGGCGATTACTGTGTGAGAAGACCTGTCCAAGTGATAGAGGGCCTCTTTCAGGCATTTTGCGGCGATTTCAGCCACTCGGGTGTCGGTGGAATTTTGCAGTTGCGTCAACCATGGTACTTGAAAGGCGTCATACAGGAATTGCCGCATCTGAGTACGCCCGAAATCGCCGTTCGGGACCTCAAGCATCAGCAAATTCCGGAAATCATAAACGTCACGTAGAAACGCCAGATCGTCGGCAGAGCGTCCGGCCCCTTCGACCTCAGCCGCATATCCCAGCCACAACTGGGTTTGCCCGATCTGATCCAAGGCCATATTGGCCAGCGCGATATCCTCTTCCAAAATCGGAGCGACCCCGCACCATTCCGAGGTTCGATGCCCCAGAACCAAAGCGTTGTCGCCTTGTCTCAGCAGAAACTCGAACAGTGGTTTTTGCGCCGCGTCCATCACATTTTCCCAACTTCGTCAGGAATGTCGTAGAAAGTGGGGTGCCGGTAAACTTTGTCGCGGGATGGGTCGAACAGGGGCCCTTTGTCCGAAGGGCTGGAGGCCGTGATCTTTTCAGCCTCGACCACCCAGATACTGACGCCTTCGTTGCGGCGCGTATAAACGTCTCGCGCATTCCGTATGGCATGCTCGGCATCCGCCGCGTGCAACGAGCCGACGTGCCGGTGGCTCATGCCGTGTTGGCCTCGGATAAAGACTTCCCACAGGGGCCATTCGTTTTGGTGTGACATCGACTACTCCGCCGCTTTGGATTTGTTTTGGGCTTTCCGCGCGTGGGCAAGCATGGCATCACGGACCCAGGCGCCATCCTCCCAAGCCTTACGGCGGGCGCTCAGACGCTCGGAATTGCAGGGGCCATTGCCCGAGATGACATCGAAAAACTCGGACCAGTCTGGTTCACTAAAATCATAATGCCCGGTTTCTTCGTTCCAGCGCAGGTTCTCGTCGGGAATTGACAAGCCCAGAAACTCGGCTTGCGGAACGGTTTCATCGACGAATTTCTGACGCAGCTCATCATTTGTGTTGATCTTGATCCGCCAAGCCATCGATTGGGCGGAATGTACGCTGTCCTTGTCCGACGGACCGAACATCATCAGGGCAGGATACCAGAACCGGTTTAGAGCGTCCTGCGCCATGCGCTTTTGATCGTCAGTACCTTCTTTCGCCATCCCAATCATGATGTGATAGCCTTGGCGTTGGTGAAAGCTTTCTTCTTTGCAGATGCGCACCATTGCCCGCGCATAGGGGCCATACGAGGTGCGCTGCAGTGGCACCTGATTCATGATCGCAGCCCCATCAACCAGCCATCCGACCGCGCCCATATCTGCCCAAGTCAGGGTGGGATAGTTGAAGATGGACGAATACTTCATCCGCTCGGAGTGCAGCATCTCGACCAGCTCATCCCGACTGACGCCCAGTGTCTCAGCGGCGCAATAAAGATACAGCCCATGGCCTGCCTCATCCTGAACTTTGGCCAGAAGGTTGGCCTTGCGTTCCAAAGTGGGCGCACGGGTGATCCAATTGCCTTCGGGCAGTTGGCCTACAATTTCAGAATGCGCGTGCTGGCCGATCTGACGGATCAGTGTTTTTCGATAGCTTGGAGGCATATAGTCCTTGGGTTCGATCTTTTCACCGCGGTCGATGCGATCTTGAAATGCCCGATCTTCGGGGCTCATCTCGTTACGAGATTGCACCCCTTTGCCCGTTGATTTTACCATTTGGGCGTACATGGCCTTGTCCTCCTCAAACCCATTCCGCTTGCCTTGATCAATATGTTACAGAAAAATAAAGTAACAAGCAAACTGTAACGTATTTTGATTGATCAATTCCTTTGAGATAATTGGCGATCATTTTAATAGCTGTTGTGCGTCATAAAGGGGGGGCTCAGAATTGGGCACTACGACTGTTAATCTCATCGGAGCAGGACGGGTTGGCCAGACACTGGCTCGACTATTGCCAGCAACGCAGTCTTATGTTCTGCAGGATGTAAGCAGCCGTCGTCTTAAATCCGCTAAGGATGCTGCCGCATTCGGTCGCAACGCGCGGGCTGTTGAGCACTTGGCCGATATGCGGCCAGCAAACATCTGGATACTTGCCGTACCCGATACGAAAATCGCCGAGGTGGCCAGAACCTTAAGCGACTCGAACCCAGATAGTGTGTTGCAGGGATCGCGCCCTGTTGCACTACATTGTAGTGGATTCTACCCGGCCGCCCAAATGGATGCCTTAAACGAATATGGGTGGGGTTTGGCGAGTGCGCATCCAGTGCTTTCCTTTTCAGATCCCGAAACTGCAGCATCGCAGTTCTCCTGTGTCCCTTGTGGCATCGAAGGTGACCCATATGCGGCAAGCATCGCTACTTCGTTGTTCGAAGAGATGGGCGCCGAGTGCTTTTCCATCCGGTCGGATGCGAAAAGCCTGTATCATGCTGCTGCGGTAATCTCGAATAACTTCACGGTAGTCCTGCAAGCCTTGGCGCGTGAGGCGTGGGCCGAAGCGGGCGTTTCCGAGGATATGGCAGCACGCCTGAATGAAAAGCTGTTGACCGGAACTTGCGAAAACGTAGCCGCGCAGGGGCCACAGGTCGCGTTGACTGGTCCCGCTGCACGCGGGGATACTGACGTCGTTGCTCAACAAAACAGAGTCGTGGCTGGTTGGCACCCGACAGCTGGGGAGTTGTATGCACAACTAAGTGATCTGGCGCGGTCCCTTAAATCAAGCGGCAAAACCCGTTAGCGCCACAACCATCGCTTTGGTCTATTGATCCTCAGCGGAAAATAGTATACCGCCGCATACAAAGAGCATCCTGTGGGTCTGGAAAACCAGTCTTTGCCGGGTCTCAAGCTTCTTCTAACGCCTAATCGTCGGGACCGCCATGAGCCTTTACACAGATTACCTCAGTGAAATTGAAACGCGCAAAGAACAGGGCCTGCACCCCAAGCCCATTGATGATGGTGCGCTGGTCAAAGAGATCGTTGAGCAGATCAAAGATGCCGGAAACGTGCATCGCGAGGACTCGCTGAACTTTTTCATTTACAACACCCTGCCCGGAACCACGAGCGCCGCAGGTGAAAAGGCTGAGTTCCTGAAAGAAATCGTCTTGGGTCACACTGTGGTCGACGAAATCTCGGTTCCTTTCGCGTTTGAACTTTTGTCACACATGAAAGGTGGCCCGTCGGTGCGGGTCTTGTTGGACCTTGCTTTGGGCGAAGATGCAGCAATTGCCGAGCAGGCAGCCGCAGTTCTGAAGACTCAGGTTTTCTTGTATGACGCCGATACAGATCGCTTGAAAGAGGCTTTCAAAGCCGGGCATCCCATCGCCAAAGAGATTCTGGAAAGCTACGCCAAGGCTGAATTCTTCACCAAACTGCCCGAAATCGACGAAGAGATCGAAGTTGTCACCTATGTTGCAGCCGAAGGTGATATCTCGACCGACTTGTTGTCGCCCGGCAATCAAGCGCACTCGCGCGCGGATCGGGAACTGCACGGCAAGTGCTTTATCTCGGACAAAGCGCAGCAAGAAGTTGAGGCGCTGAAACTGCAACACCCCGATAAGCGGGTGATGCTGATTGCAGAGAAAGGCACCATGGGTGTTGGGTCGTCTCGGATGTCGGGCGTCAACAACGTGGCCCTGTGGACGGGTAAGCAGGCGAGCCCCTACGTGCCTTTCGTCAACTTCGCGCCTGTTGTCGCGGGTACGAACGGCATTTCCCCGATCTTTCTGACCACCGTCGGTGTGACTGGTGGTATTGGTTTGGACCTGAAGAACTGGGTCAAGAAGGTCGATGAAGACGGGAATGCCATCCTGAACAATGACGGCAACCCGATCCTTGAAGAGCAGTATTCGGTCGCGACCGGTACCGTTCTGAAGATCAACACCAAAAGCCACAAACTGTTGAGCGAAGATGGCGATGAGCTGGTGGATGTGTCGGCCTCGTTCACTCCGCAAAAAGTCGAATTCATGAAAGCCGGTGGCTCTTACGCCATTGTCTTTGGCAAAAAACTGCAGACTTTGGCCGCCGAGACGCTGGGTGTCGAGGCCCCGCTGGTCTTTGCACCGTCCAAGGAAGTCAGCCATGAAGGTCAGGGCCTGACTGCGGTTGAGAAAATCTTTAACAAGAACGCAGTTGGGGCGACCCCAGGTAAGACCCTGCACGCTGGTTCGGACGTCCGTGTAAAGGTCAATATCGTGGGTTCGCAGGACACCACCGGCCTGATGACCATGCAGGAACTCGAAGCGATGGCCGCAACAGTTGTGGCGCCCAGTGTTGACGGTGCCTATCAGTCGGGCTGTCACACTGCGTCGGTCTGGGATGCCAAAGCTCAGGCCAACACGCCGCGTCTGATGAAGTTCATGAATGATTTCGGCCTTGTTACCGGTCGCGACCCGAAGGGCGTGTATCATTCGATGACCGACGTGATCCACAAGGTTCTGAACGACATCACTGTTGACGACTGGTCGGTGATCATCGGTGGGGACAGCCACACCCGTATGTCCAAAGGTGTGGCGTTCGGCGCGGACTCGGGCACCGTGGCTTTGGCGCTGGCGACCGGTGAAGCCTCGATGCCGATCCCCGAGTCAGTAAAAGTGACCTTCAAAGGCAAAATGGCGGACCATATGGACTTCCGCGACGTGGTACACGCCACACAGGCGCAGATGTTGGAACAACATGGCGACAATGTCTTCCAGGGCCGCGTGATCGAGGTTCATATCGGAACGCTGCTGGCGGATCAGGCCTTTACCTTCACTGACTGGACTGCCGAGATGAAGGCCAAAGCCTCGGTCTGTATTTCGGATAACGACACTCTGATCGGTTCTCTGGAACTGGCTAAATCGCGTATCCAGATCATGATCGACAAGGGTATGGAGCATGAGAGTGGCATGCTGCAGAAGTTGATCGCGATTGCGGATACCCGCATTGCCGAGATCAAGTCCGGAGAAAAACCCGCCCTGCGTCCCGACGACAACGCGAAGTATTCCGCCGAAGTGGTCGTGGATCTGGATCAGATCGTCGAACCGATGATCGCGGACCCGGATGTCAACAACGCGGACGTGTCCAAGCGCTATACACATGACACGATCCGCCCGGTATCTTTCTACGGTGGTGACAAGAAAGTTGATCTGGGCTTCGTAGGATCTTGCATGGTGCATAAGGGTGACATGAAGATTGTTGCCCAGATGCTGCGAAACCTCGAAAAAGTGTCGGGGAAGGTAGAGTTCAAAGCCCCGCTGGTGGTGGCCGCCCCGACCTACAACATCATCGATGAGTTGAAGGAAGAAGGCGATTGGGACGTGCTCGAGAAGTATTCGGGCTTCGAATTCGACGACCTGTTCCCGAAAGAAAAGGCGCGCACCGAGTACGAAAACATCCTGTATCTTGAACGCCCGGGCTGTAACCTGTGCATGGGCAACCAAGAGAAAGCCGCTAAAGGCGATACGGTTCTGGCGACGTCTACACGCCTGTTCCAAGGTCGCGTTGTGGCCGATGCACCGGACAAGAAAGGCGAAAGCTTGCTGGCCTCGACCCCGGTCGTGGTGCTGTCGGCCATTCTGGGTCGTACGCCCAAGATCGACGAGTACAAAGCCGCGGTCGAAGGCATTGACCTGACCCGATTTGCGCCTCCGGTTGAAAAACTGGCCAACAGCCGCTCGGCTCATTTCTAAACACGGCGGGCCGGTCACCAAACTGGTGATCCGGCCCGTTTTTTCCCTGTCTAGTTAGACGATCAGCGCGCTTTGCGCGCAACAACCCATGTTGCGTGATACGTCAGACAGACCCCTTCCGGAGTCCGGTGCAGCCTTTCATAGTCATCGCTGAACTGTCTGAGCGTGGCTTTGGTCCATGGTTTTTGGGCCCGGCCATTTACTCCGGTTTTCCGAAGGTGCTGCAGGACATCTCTTGGAGTTGCGAAGAACACGCGCTCTAATGCTTCCCCGGTATTGATGACCTCCAAACACTCGGTGACGGCCGACGCCATATCCGAGTGATCCATCAGGCCAGGTGCGGCCGCAGACGAACCAATCTGTGCCAATTCGGTGTATTGGAATGGCCCGAACCCGGAAATGGCAAGCCATCCACCGGGCGACAATGCGTTGGCAGCCTGACGCAGAAATTCTGCGGGGTTCTGTAGCCATTGTATCATCGAGGCCGACGCGATTAGGTCAGGCTGCGTCGGCAAGCTGACTTTTGAAGCATCGCCGCACAGAAACTTGGCGCGATGACGGTTTGCGGTTTCTGCGGCGGCGGGGGTAAGGTCGTTAAGCGTTAAAGCGCCACAATCAAAGGTTTCAAGCAGGCGTCGAGTAAGGTGACCTGTGCCGCATCCAAGTTCGAGCGTTTTGTTGAATCGTTCAGGCGCGCCTGCCGCACCAAGGGCTGTCACCAAACGATCCGCGACTCGTGCCTGTTGGCTGGCCTCTCCGTGATAGGAATGAAAACTTCTGCTGAAACTGCGCTGCACCCGATCTGTGGCTTGAAACGTCATGAACACCACTCCGTCCAGTTTTGACCCTTACGAAAAGGGACATGTGGCGCATCCACGCCGCGGACCACGCTTGCCTGGTCCTTCCAGGCGGCTTCTTGTGCAGAGGTTGGAATGATCCGGTCGTGTTGCGGAATCCAGATGCGATCGAATGAAAGCGCGCGCGCTGGCCCCCGTGCGATAACTGCGTTCAACTCTGCACGGGCCTTGGGGACGTCGAGCTTGCGGGCGGGCACGTCCAATCCCGCGCGGCGGCAGAATTTGGAAAAGCTCGCTTCGGTCAGGTTGTCGGCAGTTGCCCTAATCATCTCGGGTGCTATGCCCCAGCGCGGATCTGCTGGGTACAAAGTACCGCCAACAGCAACAAGCCTTGTCGGTCTGACATTAAAGTCGTTCACCCAATGGGCGGCCGAAACGACTCCGAAGGAAAATGAAACCAGTGTGACCCGATCATAGTCTGAGGTTTCATCCAGGGGGTCGTCCAGACGGATATAATCGTCAACAAACAGTTGATCATGTTCACTGGAAAGCTGTTGAAACGGGGCAGGGCCCAAAGCCCATCCCCCAAAGATCAGGATCAAGTCTGCCGTGCCAGAGCGTGCCAGCCATTGCTTTTTCATGAATGTCCTCGGGCCAAGGAAACCATGGTCTGTGTTACTCGGCTCAGTTCGTCCGAGGAAATTACGTAAGGCGGCATACAATAGACGTTACGTGCAAAGGGGCGAAGCCAAACGCCCGTTTCCGGAGCCAGCTGATGTGCGACCGAAGGGTCAACCGGCGATGTCATCTCGATAACACCGATCGCACCCAGCACGCGAACATCCGCAACACCGGGAAGGGTTCGCGCGGGGGTCAATTCTTGTGTCAGCTGATCCGTGATGGATTGAACTTCCCCCTGCCAATCCCGGGTCGAGATCTGATCGAGGCTGGCACAAGCCGCAGCACAAGCCAGCGGGTTTGCCATATAGGTCGGTCCATGCATCAGAACACCGGCTTCGCTTTGTCCGATACGATGTGCGACGTTCCGCGACGTGATCGTCGTTGCCAGCGTGATGTGCCCCCCGGTCAAGGCTTTCCCAAGACACAGGATGTCAGGGACTACCCCAGCGTGATCCATCGCAAACAGTTTTCCCGTGCGTCCGAACCCCGTAGCGATCTCGTCGAAGATGACCAAGACGTCATGCTCGCGGCACAACGCGTGCGCGCGCCGCAGCCATTCGGGGTGGTAGAAATACATTCCGCCTGCGCCTTGGACCACGGGTTCAAGGATAAGCCCGGCGATCTTGTCACCTTGTTCAGACAGTAATTCCTTTAACTCATTGAGGCCGTTGGTATCGTCGTCTTCGGACCAGTCTTCGTCGAACCGGATTTTCGGACGCGACAGAAAATGCTGAATTGACAGCGCGCCTCGGAACAGGCCGTGCATCCCGTTGACCGGGTCGCAAACGCTCATCGCTTTCCATGTGTCGCCGTGATATCCGCCGCGAATGGTGGCGAACTCGGTGCGTTTGGTGCGGTTTTGCGCCATCTGGTACTGCACCGCCATTTTGAGCGCGACCTCAATGGCAACCGATCCGCTGTCACTGTAGAAAATTCGGTCTAGCCCATCAGGCAGCAGATCGACCAGCTTCCGCCCCAGCTCGATCGCGGGGATATGCGTCAGCCCACCGAACATGACGTGGGGCATTTGATCTAGTTGCGCCTGCATCGCCGCGATCAGTGCCGGATGACGATGGCCGTGGATAGCGCACCACCACGAAGACATGGCATCGATCATTTTTGTCCCATCGTCGCGGGTCAGCCAGACGCCTTCTGCCTCTGTAATCAGATGCATTGGGCCGGGATTGGCGATGTTCGTGTATGGATGCCACAGGTGGTTGGCGTCAAACTCCAGCGGGGTCACAGTGCGCTCCGGATTGTGGCGGTGTCGATGGCTTCAAACGCGTCCGACAGTGTTTGGGGTGTCAATGATGGCAAATGCGGAAGCCGGCCCAGATGCCGGACCGAGCACATCTGGGCAATGGTCTGCTCGACAGGCGGTTCAGCTTCGCCCACGAATGCAACGCCGATCAAATTGCATCCTGCGTTCCGCAACGCCATCACGGACAGGCTGGTGTGATTGATCGTGCCAAGTGCTGTGCGGGCGACCAAAACAACCGGGGCTTTCCATTGCGCGAACAGATCCAAATAAAAATGTTCACGGTTCAGCGGTACCATCACGCCGCCTGCACCTTCGACGACCAAGGGGCCGTCGACTTGCGGCAGTGCCAACTGGTCGAGCGTGATTTCCACGCCCATATCTTCGGCCGACAAATGTGGAGAAGCGGGTAGGGATAGCCGGTATGCCTCGGGCAGAGTCTCAGCGCCAGACAAAGCGCGTATGGTTTCTGTGTCGGTCGCGTCTTCCAAGCCGGATTGAACAGGTTTCCAATACCGCGCGCCAAGTGCGGCGGTCAGGCCAGCTGCAAAAACTGTCTTGCCAACGCCGGTGTCAGTTCCTGTGACGATAATGGCGCTCATGCGGCTGCTTTCAACTGGTTGGACAAAATGTCGAAAAGGGCAGTGATATCTGCATCGCTGACATTGCCGGTGACGGAGATACGCAAGCGAGATGTCCCGCGTGGAACCGTCGGTGGGCGAATTCCGCGAACGTCGAACCCGTGGGCTTGCAGCTCGGACGCGATGCGCATTGTCAAAGCGTCATCGCCCAAGATAATCGGGATGATTTGGCTGTTTAGGCTGGCGTTGGGCAGGCCGATGCGCCGGGCGCAGGCATGCGCGAAATGCATTCTGGAGACGGCCGACTGGGTAAGAGTCGCCTCACATTGCAATCGTTCAAGCACAGCTTGCAGCAGCGCAGCATTCAGCGGAGAGGGCGCAGTCGCGAAAATAAAGGGTCGGGCACGGTTGATCAGCGTGTCAATCATCACCCGAGGGCCACAGATCAATCCGCCAGCAACCCCCAAACCCTTACCGCATGTATGTAGCGTGACAAGCTCTGCTTCCAAACCATGGGCCAGCCCACGTCCGTTCTGTCCAAATACTCCGGTCGCATGGGCTTCGTCGACAACCAGAATGGCATCGAACGCAACAGCGATATCAGCTAGCGCTGTCAGAGGTGCCAGATCACCTTGCATAGAATAGACGCTTTCTACGGCCATCCAGATTTGTCCGGTCCCGCCTTTCGCGCGCCACTCCTCAAGGATACGCCGGGCGTCCTCCACGTCATTATGTTTGAAAGCCCGAGCTTCAGCGCGGCCGAGGCGCATTCCTTCATGTGCACTGGCATGAACAAGCGCATCGTAAAGGATCAGATCTTCGGCTGCGGGCAGGGTCGAAAATATTGCCTGATTTGCCTGAAAGCCGCCGCCCATGACCAGAGCAGCCTCGGACTGGAAAAAGCGGGCCGCTGACTGCTCAAGCGCCTCATGTTCCGGGTGGTTGCCGCGTAACAGGCGTGACCCGCCCGACCCGACAGGCACTTCGCGGGCAAGTGCGTTGCGCGCCGCGTCGGCCAGAAACTCGGACCGGGCCAGCCCCAAGTAGTCATTGGAGGCAAAGTCTAAACCCTGCGCTGCGGTCAGGCTACGTCTGCGATGCCGTTCCGTAAGGGTCCCAAGCATCGCGTCAAGGCGATGATGTGCTTTCATTCAGCCGCTTCCCTGCTGCTTTGTCCTGCTACGGTCTCTGACTGCAGGCCGAGTTTTGCGAACAGGATTGCATCTGTATCCTCTTCGGGGTTTTCGGCCGTCAAAAGGGTCTCTCCTACAAAGATCGAGTTTGCACCCGCAAAGAAGCACATCGCCTGCAGTTCATCGCTCATGTCGCTGCGCCCGGCGGACAATCGGACATATGAGGTTGGCATCATGATTCGAGCTGTTGCAATCACACGTACGAAATCAATAGGGTCGATCGGTTTGGCATCGGCCAAGGGTGTGTCTTCTTGCGGCATCAACATGTTGATCGGGACCGAATCCGGAGCCGGATTCATATTTGCCAGAGTTACCAACATGTCGACGCGGTCCTGCGTTTCCTCGCCCATGCCGAGGATGCCGCCCGAACACACTTTGATCCCAGCTTCTTGCACGCGGTTCATCGTGTCGATCCGGTCCGAGAACGTGCGCGTTGTGATCACTTCGGGGTAATATCGTTCCGACGTGTCGATGTTGTGGTTGTAATAATCCAACCCGGCATCGCGAAGACGGATTACTTGATTGTCGTCCAGCATTCCCAACGTCATGCAGGTTTCCATTCCCAGTGACCGAACGCCTTCGACCATGGCAACCAGTGCATCCATGTCACGATCCTTGGGTTCGCGCCATGCTGCGCCCATGCAAAACCGCGTTGCGCCGCCGTCGCGGGCTTGTCGAGCTTGGGTCAGAACACGTTCGACCTCGATCAGTTTGGAGGCAGAAAGTTTTGATCCGTTCCGTGCGGACTGAGAACAATACGCGCAGTCCTCGGCACATCCACCTGTCTTGATCGACAAGAGCTTGGAGGTCTGCACCTTATTGGGATCAAAATGCGTGCGGTGAACGGATTGAGCACGAAACAACAAGTCCATAAGGGGCAGATCATGCAGGGTCTGAGCGTCTTCGCGGGTCCAGTTCGTCGTGGCAACAGTCATTTTATAGATAAAATACCATCATCTTGAGGCTGATGTGGATGTTTATAGATAAAAATTTGTATAACAAGCCTCAACCCGAGCATTTGGCGAGTTTCCGACCATCTCGGGCAGGTTTGATCACGTAAACCCGGTATTGAACTCAGATAATTTCAATGGTGCCCTTCATATGGGGGTGGAAGGCGCAGAAATATCCAAGCTCCATACCCTCGGTTACAAGGATTTCTGCACTCTGACCTTTAGACAGCTCCTGCGTGTCCCAACTATGTGCGTCAGCCGTGGCCGTGTGTGGCGCGATATCCAGATTGGTCCATTTGATGCGATCTCCAACGTGGACCGTTGCCAGCGCGGGCTGAAACTCAAATCGGTGAATCCTGACCATATGTAGTAAAGATGCTCGGGATGCTTGCGCGGGCGGGTTAAAAGCGACTGCTGACGCAGCCGCTTGGGTCACAACCTGACGTCGCGATAGCAAGCGCTGCATCAATTCAGCGACTCTACCATCTTTTCGGCATGAACTTCATGGGCTTTGAAAATCTCTAAGCTTTGTTCAAACAAGGCCTTGACCTCTGCATTGTCGATGTTCGGGATCATGCTACCCTCTACCAGATCATTAACCGCTTGATGGTATGCAAGTTCATTTGCCGCATATGCCGCATCAAATTCTGCACCGCGTAACTGTGATAGCGTGTTGATGATCTCTTCTGCGTTAGCATTGAGAGTCTGGCTGAAGGCATTGTCCTGCGCCGTCGCGCCGAGTTTATTCAGCAACCCAAGCGCCGCTTCGTTTACGGCGGTGTGGTCGCGGATCATGGTATTGGCGAATTCATGGATGTCGGGGTTGTCCGAGAGCGCCAGCGCCAGATGAGCGTACCGTATGTCGATGACATCAGCAGTATAAGCGATATGCGCAAATTCCAGATCGTTCATGCCAGAAACGTCCTGAGCATAGGCTGGTACTGACAAAATCAAAGCGGTGGCGACGGCGGAGAAGAAGCGGTTCATCAAAGATACTCCATTGCGAATGGTTTGTATCTCCGAGTATCGACGTTCTCTTGTTATTCGATATTGCTCGGCGTCCGAATAACCTGACAGATCGTCTACGAACAGGAACTATCGCGCGGTTGTGACCCGGACTTTATGTACTCGTGCGGTCAAGTCCGGGTCGGGTCCAGTGTTCGATAGACAAAGCCGCGGTCCTCCTGCGGTGATGCGTTTTGTAAAATCGCCTTGATCCGAGCGTGTTCTGGGGATTTTTGGCAAACTGGATCAGTCGCGGACGCGTCGCCTGCCAATGCCAGCGCTTGGCATCGGCACCCGCCAAAGTCCACCTCTTTGCGGTCGCAGCTTTTACATGGCTCAGGCATCCAGTCGGTGCCTCGGTACGCATTGAAGGCCGTGCTATCATACCAAATGTCACTCAGATGCCGATCCCTTACAGAGTCGAAATGCAGATGGCTCAGGGTTTGTGCGGCATGACAGGGCAGTACCGAACCATTCGGAGTTACGTTCAGCCCGGTTGACCCCCATCCACCCATGCACGCCTTGGGATAATCTGCATAGTAGTCAGGCGGGACAAAGTCGAATGCCAAAACGCCCTGCAGTTGCTGTGCGGCCTTCGCCACCGTTTTTTTCACAGCCAAGGTTTGTTCAAACGACGGCATCAGATTGTGTCGGTTTTTCAAGGCCCACCCGTGAAACTGCACGCAGGCGACCTCTAGCCTGCGGGCACCGAGGTCGACAGCCATTTCGATCGTCCGATCCAGGTCGTCCAGGTTTTGGCTGTGCATCACGGCGTTCAGAGTCAGCGGAATGCCCCGATCGCGGATTTCGCGGGCGATTTTCATCTTGCGGTCGAACCCGCCGCGATAACCTCCGATCCGATCGGCAAGTGCCGCGTTGGTGCCTTGCAGCGATAACTGAATATGGTCCAGGCCCGCGTCCTCAAGCCGATCGAGCCGTTTGGGTGTCAATCCTACGCCGGACGTAATCAGGTTGGTGTACAAACCCAGTTGGGCTGCATGACTGGTCAGGTCCTCTAGATCGCGGCGCGAGGCTGGTTCGCCTCCAGACAGATGCAGTTGCAGAACGCCAAGGTCATACGCTTGCGAGAAGACATCTTTCCACGTGTCGGTGTCCAACTCGGTCTCTTTGCGTTCAAGTTCGACCGGATTGCTGCAATACGGGCAACTAAGGGGGCATCGATGGGTCAGCTCGGCCAGCAGTGCGATAGGCGGTGCGATACTCATGGCTTTACCATCACATACAGACGCCCGCGCACAGTTTGTAAAAACTGTTGAACGTCTTTCTCAATGGTCTCGGCCGGAGCCCCAAATGTAGCAGCCAAATCCGCGATGATATCGCCAAACCGGGCTTGCCCATCGACCCTCGACAGGATTGCGACGCCAATATCGTCCAGTTCAATCACTTTCTCTGGTGCCATCAGAACGGTGCGATCACGTACTGCGTCGCGTTGAATCCGCACGCCGCGCGGCAGATAAGGGCGGTCCGATGCAGAGAAAACCAGCGTCATTTCATGCCTTCCCCGGGTTGCCAGGCACCGGGCGGGATCAGGCCGGGTTCGACATAGGCAGACCACAGCGCGTCGAGCTGTGCCCACAACACGTTGGTTTTGAAAATAAGGGCGTCGCAGGCCATATCCTCTTTCTCAGATGTGTCGGCGTGATCCAAAACCCAATTTAGGCCAAAAGCCACATCTTTAGGTGCCTGCGACAGTCGTTTACGGAAGTAAGACAAACTGTCCGCATTGGCGAAGTCGTAGTGCTCGAGCAGACCTTCGATCCGTTTTTCATGAATTTTTGGGGCGAAAAGTTCTGTCAGTGAAGACGCTACAGCCTGAAGCATTGGCTTTTCGCGGACGTAATGCACATAAGCATCAACGGCGAATTGAGTTGCGGGCAGAACACCACGCCCCGAGGCGACGTAGTCGGGATCCAACCCGACTGCCTCGGCCAGTTTCAGCCACCGTCGGATGCCGCCGCCCTCTTTCACGTCCCCGTCGTGATCTTCGATCCGGGACCGCCATTCGCGGCGGATATCTGGGTCGGTACAACGCGACATGAAAGCAGCGTCTTTCATGGGGATCGCCGCCTGATATGCCCAACGATTGATCACCCATGCGCGTACCTGATCCGGGGAGCATTGACCGCTATGAAGCCGGTGGTGAAACGGATGTTTGTCGTGATACCGCTCGGCCCCGATCTGGCGCAGCCGTGCTTCGAGAGTTTCGCGGCTCATATCGTGATCTCCTGCCCGTCATAGGCAATGGTCCAGCCTGCAGATTCGACAAAGGCGCGCTCGGGCCCATCGGGCTGCAACATCGGGTTGGTGTTGTTGATGTGGATAAAGGTTTTGGCCGCGTCGATCCCGGCCAATTGCGCGACCGAACCGTCCGGGCCACTGACCGAGATATGCCCCATCCGCTGCCCTGTCTTCACCCCTGTTCCCGAGCGGATCATCTCATCATCGTCCCAAAGCGTGCCGTCAAAAAACAGCTGATCCGCGTCCGAGAGTTGATCCATCAGGGCAGGGGTCACTTGGGCGCAACCAGGAATATAATAGGCAATCTTGTCGCCTGCAGTCAGGCGAACGCCCACTGTTTGCTCTCCGATCAGATCGGTTTGAACGGTATCACCTTCCATGAAAAGCGGCACTTTACCGGGCACGGCGAACAAGCGCGCGCTGAGGCCTGGCTGCAGGGCGAATTCCTGATCAAGTGAAATCGGGGTTCGCAAAACCTTGTCGCGATTGACCGCATCAAAAATACGGTTCTGCGCTAGCACGTTCAGAATATCCCCTGTGGCGAACAACGAGAACGGGGTTTGTTCACGCAGGCTAAGCAACCCTGCAATGTGGTCGATATCTCCGTTTGTCAGCAATACCGAAGCCACAGGCGTATCGCGCAGTGTTCTGGGATGTAGTTTGGGGCAGTCCAGCATTTGTTGCCGGATGTCAGGTGAAGCGTTCAGTATGCTCCAACTTTCACCATCGGGCGAGACCGCTAAAGATGATTGGCCAGACGGCGGGATGACTCCCAAACGGGCATCCTCGCAGTTCCGGCACCCACAATTCCATTGCGGCAGTCCGCCGCCTGCAGAAGCCCCAAGAACCAGAAAATGCACCTCGGGCCTCCGCTGCGTTTACGTAATCAGAACAGGTCGCGCTCGTGCTCGCGGCCTTCATCCTCGGACGGAGAATACATGTTGATCTCCATGCCGCAATTTACTTCTTTCAGCTTCGGTGCGCTCCAGGTCATTGCTACCTCCCATAAATCACTGGCGTTGATGAGACCGTACATCTCGGGCCAGATTCAGAAAATGCTTCTTTGGTCGTACGGTTCGAGCGGTAGTTTTGAACCCATTTCGGCCGAGGTCAACAGGCTTTAGGTCGTAGATTGCCAGCTTAGGACTTTTGTCGAATGTCGTCGGGTAAGACGGGCTTATAGTCTTGCGGCCATGCGCGCGGTTATAGCAATGATCCTGCTGATGCTCGGCAGCCTGATGGCTGCGGCCGAGCCGCTGCCGCGCGAACGCATCGAGACATTTATCCGCGCCCCGTTTTCTCTGGGGGAGCGCCTCAACGAAAACGGGGTTTATTCGCTGTTGAACTCAGGCGGAATCGAGGCGGGTTATGTGTTTGAAACCGAACCCTTAGCGCCTTTGCCGGGGTTCTCCGGTGCCCCGATCAACGTGCTGGTTGTCTTGGATCTTGAAGGACGGTTCATGGACGTCCAGCTGATTGAACATAACGAACCCATATTTGTGTCTGGTTTGGGCCAGGCACCGTTCCACAAGTTCTTTGAGCAATATGGAGGGCTGTCCATATCGGACTCGATCGTTGTTGGTACGCCGTACGGCGATGCTGCGTCCGGTTCACAGCTAGTTTATCTGGATGGCGTAACGAAGGCCACGGCCAGTGTCCGTATAGCGCATGAATCCGTCATGGGGGCGGCGCTGGCCGTTGCGCGCGAAAAGATGAAAGGGTTGGCAACCGCGCCACCCGCTTTTCCGAACCCAGACTATGACGAGACCCTCAGCTGGGAGGATCTGGTCGCTAAGGGGATCGCAACCAACAAGATCATAAAGAATTCAGATGTCGACGCCCTTTTCGAGGGGACATTGTGGGAAGATGACGATCCCGAGGCACAGGATTATCCGGACGAGGCTTATCTGGATTTGTGGGTGGTCGATCTGGGGCCCAAATCCATTGCGCGCGCGGCATTGTCCCAAGACAGTTTCGACGAGCTGCAGGGTTTTCTGGAGATTTCCGACAATGATGAACCAATCCTTCTGATCGAAACTGCACGTCATGGGCTGGTCAGCGAAAAGTTCGTGCGAAACACAGCACCCGATTGGATTTCTGCAGAGCAAGACGGGTTACCGGTCGCATTGCGCGACGCCGATCTGCTTGTCGAATTGGCCGATGGAATGCCAGACGGCGTCGCAATGATCCTGCGCACCGACCGTCGTTTGGGTTTTGATCCTTCACGCGAGTGGGTACTGAAGGTTCTTGCCGTTCGCGAACACGGCATGTTCCAGCCCGAGACGGGGTCGGTGACACTGGAAGTGAGACATGTGACGCCCGATCGGTTCTTTGAGCGTCCGGTCCAGATCACGCCCGCCCCACCATGGTTAGAGGCCCTGCGAAATCGTCAGACAGACATGATCATTTTGTCTGCATTGCTTGCCGGTCTAGTGCTGACGCTCGGTTTGCGGATGAATTCTCTTGCTGCGCAACCGCTGTTCACACCGTATAGGCTCGTTATTCTCGCGGTCATCGTGGGATTCATTGGTTGGTGGGGACAGGGACAACTGTCCATTGTCACCGTGTTGGGTGTTATCCGAACAGCTATTGACGGGGGCAGCTATGGGTTTTTGCTGTACGACCCGTTTTCGCTTTTGATCTGGGCGGTTTCGATTGCCGGGTTAATCGCTTGGGGCAGGGGCTTGTTCTGCGGGTGGCTCTGCCCGTTCGGCGCGCTTCAAGAGTTTGCACATCATCTGGGAAAAGCGCTCCGCTTGCCCCAGATCGAGCCATCGCGGGCGTGGGACCAACGGTTGAAATGGCTGAAATATGTGATTCTTGGTGGCTTGATTGGCGTCCTGTTTCTGGCCCCAGACGAAGTTGACAAAGTGGCTGAGGTTGAACCTTTCAAAACCGCCATCACTACTTTCTTTATCCGCGAGTGGTACTATGCCGCATATGCCATTTTTTGGCTTATTCTGGGCATGGTAATGTTCAAAGGGTTTTGCCGCTATGTTTGTCCGTTGGGGGCGGTCATGGCGATCGGAGGCCTTCTTCGTGGCCGCGATTGGATCGAAAGACGAGCTGAATGCGGGTCACCGTGTCAACTGTGCAAGGTCAAGTGCAAGTACGGGGCTATTAAGCAGACTGGGGAAATTCAATATAATGAGTGTTTCCAATGTCTTGATTGCGTTGCCATCCATGATGACCGAAACCAATGTGTCCCATTGATTCTAGCTGCACGCCGTCTATCCAGAAGGGTTGCTGCAGAATGATGAACCGCCGACGATTCCTGGCCGTATCAGCGGCGGCTCTTGGGGCTCCCGCTACGGCTCAGCCGACTCAGTGGCGTGGTCACGCTATGGGTGCCGAAGTCAGCCTGACCTTCGATGCCAATCCTGAGGCAGCCGCGTCTGCGATCACTAAAGTGCAGGCTCTCCTGGATCGGGCCGAGTCTCTGTTCAGTCTGTATCGGCCGGACTCTGATTTGGTTCGCCTGAACCAAACCGGGATATTAGTGAACCCAGCGCCGGAAATGTTGGAGTTGTTAAGTATTTGTGATTGGGCACATGGCCGGACGGGGGGGCAATTTGACCCTACGGTGCAACCGCTTTGGCTGGCGGCCACCAACAGTCGCAATCTTGACGCTGCCCGAGAATTAATCGGTTGGGATAGGGTCCGGATCTCTGAAGACAGAATTATTCTGGGGCAGGGTCAGCAACTTACATTGAACGGCATCGCTCAGGGTTTTGTCACTGACCTTGTGGCCAACACATTGCGGAACGCAGGCTGGACCAATGTGCTGGTAAATATCGGTGAGTATTACGCCGCTGGCCGAATCTGGAGGTTGGGAGTTTCAGACCCGGTGCATGGCATTGTTCAAACCGTCAGGCTTCGGGATCGGGCCATCGCAACTTCCAGCCCCTCTGTGCTTCGTTTGAGCCCTGTTCATCTCCATATCCTGAATGCAAAAAACGAACGACCTGCACTATGGTCGACTGTCAGCGTGGAAGCCGCAAACGCTGCAATGGCCGACGCGCTCTCCACAGCGTTGTGCCATGTCCCAGCTAGTGAAATTGCAGAGATACTATCGCTTTCAAAGGGCAATCCCAAAGCCATTTGCACCCATGAAAGCGGCGAAGTATCGGTATTTTATTCCTAAAGTCAGCCCTGTTTTTTGCTTCAGGGCTGACGTTTGATTTAGCTACAGGCTTGGACGGCGCGTTTGGTCAT
>NZ_JBXWLY010000017.1:0-103137 GCF_059609525.1 Ruegeria sp. YTSC325 | reverse complement strand
GCGACTGCCGACAGTGCTGAGACGGAGGAAGTGTCGGATTCCGCGCAGCAGCCGATCGCCTACCAGCCTGGGATAGAGATCGAGAAAGAGATTACAAGCGTTGACGACCTGAATGGCAACGGCCTTGTCGACGCGGGTGATCAGATCAATTACAGCATCACGGTCACCAACACGGGCAACGTGACGCTGACGGATGTGGATGTTGAGGACCCGCTTCTGGGGGGTGCTCTGGCCTCTGGCGAGACGATCGCTGTTGGGGGTGAGGAGACCTATACGGGGTCTTACACGATCACGCAGGCCGATGTGGACAGCCAGGGCGATCTTGAGCCCGATGATCTTGGCGGTGACGACGACGATGGCAACATCGACAACACGGCGACTGCCGACAGTGCTGAGACGGAGGAAGTGTCGGATTCCGCGCAGCAGCCGATCGCCTACCAGCCTGGGATAGACCTTGTAAAGCTGGTCGATGTTGGGGATGGAAATGGCTTTCAGGATGCAAATGATCCCGCAGGGCCAGAAGCGCCAGTATCCGATGGGGATGCAACTTTCCGTATTGAGTTAACCAATACAGGGAATGTGACGCTTACTGGCATCACTATTAGCGATTTCGACAGCGCCACTGGAGAGATCGATTTGTCTGGATTTACTCTTATCGAATCCGGCAACCAAGACGGTATTTTGGATGTAGGTGAAAGCGCATATCTGGAATACACATTGCCGCTCGTGGCGGGTCAGCACTTGAATGTAGCTAGCGTTACTACAGACCAAGGCGCCGCTGATGAGGACCCCGCCTATTACTTCGGTCTTGAAAGCGAAGGCCCGGGCGTGCGTACTCCCGGCGGATGGGGAAACAGCTTCAAGCTGCTCAGTTATTGGGATGGTGTGGAAGGTAATGAGATCGAACCGGAAAAAGACGAGTTCCCAGACGGCGAACTAACGTACAACGTTCGCTACGACAGTAACGGAGACGGCGACATAGATGAGAATGACGAAATCTATAATCCAGACAACGACTTGGGTACTGTAGACGCGTTACTAATCGGAGACTACAATAAAAATGGTTATGCCGATGATGGCGAAACCGTAATCTTAATAGATCTCGATGACGCTCTTGATCTTGTCCGGAACGAAGCTGACACTCCGAAGCAAAATAAAATAGATGACGTTGGTCGGCAAGCTGTTGCTACATGGCTGAACTATCTGGCTGGAAATTCAATTACAGATGGCGACGCAGATATTGATAGCGACGACGCAGAGTACTGGATCGATCAAGCTGTGGGATGGCTGCTTGAGCATGGCGACGGAGCTCCAAAGCCCAACGGTGACTCAAAGTTTGATTTGAACGGTCCAATCGTTCGGGCCAGAAGTGAGGCTTGGAAGAGTGAAGGCAAGGATGTTTTGGACGCACTGGATGAATACAACAATGAAGGCACTGTAAACGGTGAAGTTAACGCGTTGGATGCCGATGAGGCAAATTCTACGTCAGCTTCGTTACTTTCTGGTGACCAATTCGACTACTTATGATTGTTCCAACAGAAAGGGTCGTTTATGCGTGGTCATAACCAAGTGGGATGAGGAGAAAAGGCATTCCTCATCTGCCCCAACGTACAATTCATAGGCATTCGGGAGGTCTTTGGGGGGCTACAGTGTCTCGTACGCACCTGCAATAAGGCAAAGTCATCGTAAGTTGGTAGATTGACCAACTGCTGATCGTTCCGTCATGTTCGAACCTGAGGTATTGAAGCGTTAGCTCCAATAATAAGTGAGGTATATTTGGTGGTAAGCACTGTATTGAATTGATTATTATTTATATTTAACAGAAGTTTACAGAAATATATGGTTGCTCCTCGGTCCGCCACTTGCTTCAAATAAATCAACATTTTAGGTCTCTGTGCGCTATCTGTGCGATTTGTTAGCGCACTTGAATCGCCACCGAGTCGCCACGATGTTGGTGATGAATTAATTTGACTGACTCAATAGGCATTGGCTTGCTTTCGCGCTTTGCGCGATCACTCGTGCTCTAAAATAGCGCTAGTCGTGGAATCTGTAGGTCTTGTTCAGGAGTGCAAACAGGCCTTGAAGTACTTCCACAATGTTGTCGAGCCGCTGAGCGGGAGACGCGGCAACCTCTGGTTAGCTTTATTTGTTACACTTGCTAACGTTGCGACAGCTCCGGCAAGACTATTGTTACAATTCGCCTCTTAACCCCGATTTGCAACACCCGCACTTGTCTATTGCGCGCTCCAGTTTGTTTATTCGCATTTTGTTTGCCAATCGATCAACTACCGATCATTCCTAGTTAGAAATCGGATTTGATTTTCTCGAAGCGATGACGCTGCACCGAATGGCTCTGCGTTGCGATCTCTACGGCGTTGACCTCGTGGACCCTTAGCGAAACGACGTCGATCCTAAGCGTCATCTCTCTAGGATCGTCATCAAGCCATTCGACCTGCCAATCATCCCAATCATCCTTTGGAAACTCAAAATGGCCGCCCGTTTCGTCTGCGTCACTCTCCTCAGCATCATCCTCCAAGGGTGGAACCATCTCGCTGACTGAGAAGTCAAGCTCCGGTCCCTCTTCATAAAACGAACTTGTCCGTGCCGAAAGTTCCGTGCCGTGCGGAATTTCAATTTCTTCGCAGCGTGAAGCCTTGTGGAATAGGACAATGTTTACGCCATCTCCACCAACTTGGACGGATGGAAACAGGATACCGTCCAACGGGACTTGTCCTTCGGTAGCCAGGTAGTCGGCAATGGCTTGCGTCGGCAGATACTCCATCTCCTGATCGTCCGGCATTACAGGCCGCGACATCCTACGGCTCAGCGTCCGCAAGAACATCATTCGCCCAAGGCGGTAAGCATAACTGGGATCGAAGATACTTCCAGTTTCAAGGACATCACTCAAGGCGGTGAGATCGAGTAAGCTGAGGGGCCGCGTAATTTCGAAACTGACAAGGGCGACTGAACTTCCGACAGGAGGCCGGACCTCTGCCAACGCAATCCTGGATGAGGTTGCACGATAGAAGACTGATATACCTTTGGCATTCATCCGACCCGAGGCGGCCGCCCAAGCTGGAGGAGCGGACAACTCGAGATCGGGTCGCTTAATGGCCTCCAGCAAGGTGTCTTCTGATTGAAACACACGTCCGCGATAGAGGTGGGTTACAATGGAGTTAGGCCCCGCATCCTCGACAAGCGAGCGCCCGTCCTTGGTTCGCATCTCGTCAATACGATCAAACAACTCACTTAAATGTTTAGCTGCGGTACGGCTGAAAAGGCGCGCCTCAGTCTTGATCTGCTTCTCGAAATTGTCCCATTCGACTTGCCAACGCCCATCAATGGGCATGATTTCTTCATAGTGGGCGTCCGATGAGAAGTTTGCTTCGATCCCCATTTTCGCATCTTCAATGTCGAAATGCCGATGTTCCAGGATGGCTTGCGCGGCGCGAGCTATGTCTTCAGAGACGTCGGCGGCATCCATAATTGCATAGACTGTCCGTTGCACTTCACGTTCCCAATCGTAGTCAAATTCCTTATCCTTGAGCAATGCATACTCGAAGGAATTCGGCTCGCTCGACGTTAGAGAATAGTGAGTTTCGAAAGCTGTTTCGATAAGATTAGCCAGGTGCTTTAGATTGATACAAGCAGTTTTGTCGTCGCAGAACGAGCACTCATTGGCATGGCCTTCATCTTCAACAAGCGAAGACAGATAGGCCTCACCGATGCAGCCAGTGCAAATCATTTTTTTTCAAGTTCTTCGCATTCTTCTTTTGTAATCGTCATTACTTGCTCTCAATCTTTGGAACGGACCAGCTTACAACTTCATGGCTTTACTAAGCCTGTTTGACAGTGTTGGTACAGGGACGTTTGTGGAGCCGGAAACGGAAAGTTTGATTGCGTCCATGATCAACGATCTTATTCGAAAGTCCCCTCGCTTGGGCGTGAAATAGGTCTTTCGCAACCAATCGGCGGCAAAATTGTCGAAACCCGGGGCTCCACGCACCCCCCCGACGCGGATGATCTGCCTGGAAGGACCCAAGCGAACCGATGAAAACTCCGCGTCTTCAGAAATGGCCTTTTACGGTCGTTTTGCGGCAGCGCTGTTGATAGCGGTCCACCGTGGCTGATTTCCCTCAGATCAAAAAATCAGAAATTGGCGGATCGGACAAACGGACACCCCCTAAGGGGTGTGTCCGTGTCCGTCCGATCCCACCACACAAAAGTGGACAGCACAGTGCAATATCGCTTCGCCATAGCTAACCGTTGCAAAGTCGCATAGCAGTCATTCATGACAAGTGCAGCGAATGACTACCTTGAGCCCGAAGCGGCCAAAGCGCTGAGCCGTGCGTTAATGGCAGGTCGGGCGGGTCAATGTTGGGCGATGCTCGGATCTAGCTGGCTACAAAAACGAAGAGAGCCATTGATCCAGATCGCGTGCCACCGCATCTTTGTAGGGAACCAGTGAACCGAACGCACAGAGCATAGGACATAAATTGAAGGGAGATTGGACCGAAAGCTTTCTTGGCACGAGAAATCTACCTCGGCGGGTCAGGGATAAGCTTCTACATGAAGCACGCGTCGTTACATACAAGCAGGGTCAGCAAGTTTTTGGACCCGACAACATCCCAGACAGTCTGATGTTTTTGTATGGCGGCCGCATACGCGTTTCTCAAAGTTCTGATGCCGGGCGAGAAATCGTGCTGTATCGCGTTGAAGCTGGAGAGAGCTGCGTGCTGACCACCGCCTGCATGCTGTCCGAGGAAGCTTATAATGCTGAGGGAATTGCCGAGACCGACGTTACGGCTATCACATTACCTAAAACTTCATTTGATAGGCTGGCTGCTGAAGAAGACAGTTTTCGCGGTTTCGTTTTCTCGGCTTATTCTCGTCGGTTGATTGATCTTTTGCGCGTGGTCGACGATGTCGCCTTTGGCAGAATGGATGTTCGACTGGCAGAGCGCCTTTTGGCGCTAGGAGAAGGCCATTCCGAAATCCAGGCGACGCATCAGGCTTTAGCAAACGAGTTAGGGACAGCGCGTGAGGTCGTTTCACGCATACTGAATGATTTTCAAAAGCGAGGACTTATCCTTCAGACGAGGGGGCGGATCACCCTCCAGAACAAACCTCAATTAGAGCGTTTGGCGAACAGCGCATGAATTCTTTGCGTTAAGTGACATTGTCACTGAAAAGTAAGGTGCCGGCCGGTAATCAGGTTGCAACATGAACAACCGGAGACGCCTGATGGAAACCGCGTTTACGCCGATCGCCTCATTTGGAGGGGGGCTCGCAATTGGACTTGGATCCGTGCTTTTGATGCTCGGACTGGGACGGATCATGGGTGCAACGGGCATATTGTCTGGCTTGGCATTCCCAGAAAACCGCGAGGAATTCGCCTGGCGAACAGCCTTGGTTGTGGGAATGATGCTCGCACCGGGCCTGATCTATGCTGCGACCGGTGCAATGCCTGAACTTACGGTACCTGTCAGCCCGATTATGATCGTGATCGGCGGTTTGATCGTCGGTCTGGGCGCCAGTCTCGGATCTGGCTGCACGTCAGGGCATGGAGTTTGCGGACTATCTCGGCTGTCTGTTCGCTCTTTGGTGGCAGTGCCGACCTTCATGGTCACAACTGCAATCACAGTCTTCCTGATCCGTCATGTCTTTGGAGTATAAAGCAATGAAACTTGTTTTTGCTTTGTTTGCTGGCCTGATCTTTGGCGTTGGTATCGCTGTTTCGGGCATGATGGATCCGGCCAAAGTTTTGAATTTCTTCGATATTGCCGGGACGTGGGATCCTAGCCTCGCCTTTGTTATGGGTGGTGCGCTTCTGGTCACTTTCTTCGGCTACAGACTTGCCTGGCGGCAAACAACGCCGCTCTTTGGCGGGCGTTTTCAGATTCCAAGCGCGACGGCCGTAGACAAGCGACTGGTTGGTGGTTCTGCTCTCTTTGGCGTCGGTTGGGGAATTGCAGGCTTCTGCCCCGGCGCTGCTATACCGGCACTTGGCACCGGGCGTTGGGAAGTCGCTCTCTTTCTGGTTGCCGTTCTTGCCGGGTTTGTACTGCTCAGGCTCCTTTTCGCGCGTCCTGTTAAGTCGGCGGCGTAATCACCCTTTGCCTCAAACTCTCAGGAGTAAAGTTAGATGACGTATCACTCGAACATAAACATCAAGCCGGACGTTCAGGCCTTCTTCGATGAGGCAACGAACACCATCAGCTATATTGTAAAGGATCCAACCTCGAACTCATGTGCCATTGTCGACAGCGTAATGGACATTGATTACGCTGCCGGGCGCATCACTTACGATCACGCAGACGAGCTCATCCGCCAGATCGTAAGCCAAGATCTGAATTTGGAATGGATCATTGAGACCCATGTTCACGCCGATCATTTGAGTGCGGCGCCGTATATCCAAGAAAAGCTTGGGGGAAAAATCGGCATTGGTTCAAAGATCATGATCGTGCAGGACACGTTTGGAAAGGTCTTCAACGAAGGTACCGAGTTCCAGCGTGATGGCAGCCAGTTCGATCAGCTTTTCGAAGACGGCGATGCGTACATGGTTGGCAATATGCAGGTGTTTACAATGTACACCCCCGGCCATACGCCGGCTTGCATGGTACATGTTGCAGGGGATGCGGCTTTTGTGGGCGATACTTTGTTCATGCCGGATGGGGGATCAGCGCGCGCAGATTTTCCAGGAGGCGATGCAGCAACGCTTTACGACAGCATTCAAAAAGTCCTGAGCTTGCCGGACGAAACACGACTTTTCATGTGTCATGACTACGGACCAAACGGGCGGGACATTGCCTGGGAAACAACTGTCGGCGATGAGAAAGCCCACAACATCCACGTTGGCGGTGGCAAATCAAAAGAAGAGTTCGTCAAGTTCCGCACAGAACGAGATGCTCAGCTGGCAATGCCGAAGCTGATCATCCCATCACTTCAGGTAAATATGCGTGCGGGTGAGGTGCCAACGGACGTAGACGGCAACCCCATGCTCAAGATCCCGGTCGACAAACTCTGATTTTGAAAGGATGAGAGCGATGGAAATCACCCAAGTTTCCGACGACTTCAGTACTTGCGGCCAATTAGAGACCGATGACTTTGCGGAAGTCAAAACGCTTGGATTTCGGTCGTTAATCTGTGTCCGTCCTGACGGCGAAGAAAAGGGTCAGCCTACCTTCGGCGAGATCCAAGACTGCGCCAAGGCTCAAGGTCTTCAAGCTCGCTATGTGCCGGTCAAACACTCCGGCGCAACAGAAGCGAACCACATTGAGTTTTCTAAGGCGTTGGCAGAGCTGCCTGAGCCTGTCCTTGGCTACTGCCGAAGCGGTCAGCGCGCTGCAGCGCTGTGGCGCGCACTACGAGGCACTGCGGCGTAGCGGGAGGTAACGATGCGGGCGAATCAATATCTGCCGGTTCTGAGTTGGGCTCGCAGCTATGGACGGGCGGAGCTCTCTAACGATCTGATGGCGGCGGTGATCGTCACCATCATGCTGATACCCCAATCCTTGGCCTACGCGCTCTTGGCTGGGTTGCCACCGGAAGCGGGGCTGTACGCATCCATCGCGCCAATTCTGCTTTACGCAATATTTGGAACCAGTCGCGCCTTAGCCGTTGGCCCGGTTGCCGTTGTCTCACTGTTAACAGCGTCAGCGGTCGGTCAGGTTGCTGAGCAAGGCACGGCAGGCTACGCGGTTGCGGCACTAACCCTCGCATTTCTTTCTGGCGGTTTCCTGTTGCTTTTGGGGTTCTTGCGGCTAGGCTTCCTGGCTAATTTTTTGAGCCACCCGGTGATTGCGGGTTTTATCACAGCATCCGGGATCTTGATCGCCGCCAGCCAACTCAAGCACATTTTGGGTGTCAATGCTCACGGACATACAGTGTTCGAGATACTAGCATCGATTGCTGCGCATTTGCATGAGGTGAATTGGGTTACGCTTGTTATCGGTCTCAGTGCGACGGCCTTCCTTTTTGGGGCCCGCCGTTGGTTAAAACCCGGATTATTTAGGCTAGGCGCCCCGGCGGCGCTTGCCGATATTCTGACGAAGGCGGGACCTGTTGCCGCCGTAGTTGCTACTACGGTTGCGGTTTGGGCATTGGATCTTGTCGAAATGGGTGTGGAAATCGTTGGGGAAGTCCCGCAAAGCCTGCCGCCGCTTACTTTGCCAGGATTTGCGCCCGATTTGCTTGCAGCGCTGTTGGTTCCGGCGATTCTGATTTCAGTGATTGGCTTTGTCGAATCCGTCTCAGTCGCGCAAACTTTGGCAGCCAAGAAACGTCAACGGATTGATCCGGACCAGGAACTCATTGGACTGGGCGCAGCAAATATAGGCGCAGCGTTCACCGGAGGTTACCCGGTCACGGGGGGATTTGCGCGATCAGTCGTCAATTTCGATGCTGGCGCGGAAACTCCTGCTGCTGGCGCCTATACTGCTCTTGGCCTCGCGATCGCCGCCTTGGCGTTGACACCATTGGTGTACTTTCTGCCAAACGCTACGTTGGCCGCCACAATCATTGTGGCGGTTCTGAGCCTCGTGGATTTTTCAATATTACGCAGAACATGGGACTATTCCCGTGCGGACTTCATCGCGGTATCTTCAACGGTTTTGCTGACGCTCGGTCTGGGTGTCGAAGTCGGCGTCGCGTCTGGAGTAGCGATTTCAATACTTTTGCATTTGTACAAGACGTCTCGACCGCATGTTGCGGAAGTGGGCCGCGTGCCAGGGACAGAGCACTTTCGAAATGTCCTGCGCCACGATGTCGAAACCGCACCTACGGTGTTGACGCTGCGCATCGACGAAAGCCTTTACTTTGTAAACGCTGGCTTTCTGGAAGAACTGATCCTAAGTCGCCTTGCCGAACGGACTAAGGTCAAACATGTTGTTTTGATGTTCTCCGCCGTTAACGAACTGGACTACTCAGCGCTGGAAACTCTCGAGGCGATCAATCACCGCCTCAAAGAGCTTGGTGTTGGCCTACATCTGTCCGAAGTTAAGGGGCCTGTCATGGACAGACTCAAACGGTCTCATCTTGTCGACAGTCTGAACGGCAGGGTTTTCTTGTCCCAGAACGATGCGTGGACAACGCTCATTGCAGAAGCGTGCGAGTGACTAAGATCAGCTTGGTTTGTGAACGTGATCAGAACGCGCGCTTTGGTCCGCATTGCGGACGTATGAGCGTATTTGATTAATGAACGCCTCGTTCCCATATGTGCCATCAATGGCAATCGCTTTCTGAATAAAAGAGAACCGCCGAAACGGTCCTTCACTCGTGAATTCTCGTTTGAACTGTGACCTCAACGCTCAGTTATGAAGGACAGTCCAGACACGAGTTGTTTCAAGCCAAGCGCGGCACCGGCGAATATGGCAGCGAATGTTACAGGCGCGCTGTAGGCCAATAGTGAGAAGGCAGATATACCTTGTCCGACGCTGCAACCGACCGCGATGATCGCGCCTGGCCCCATAATCGCCGCGCCGAGCATTTGACGCTTTAGTTCACGTGGATCCTCGCATGCTTCCCATCGGAAATGACCTTTGGACCAGGACCCCAAAAATGCACCAATGAGAACGCCGGAGACTGATCCGACCGCAAAGGACAAAGTGTTTCCGGAGGCTGTCATAAGATAGAATATTGTGTCGCCAACGGGTGCAGCGAAAGTATGGGTTTGAACCGGTTCACCATCGAAACCGTGCGTCGCAACCCAATTCGTGCCGAGCCACCCTGATACGATCGCCAGCCCAACTACCGATCCCCAAAATACCTGTGCGGGAGCGCGGCGGAAACGCCGGTTTGCCAAGGCGAAAATCACCAACGCAATGCCGATGACAGCGCCAATGAGCCAAGCTGGGATAGAGGTCAGTTGTTCGGCAAGGAAGCTAATGCTCTGAGGGCCTTCAAGATCCATTTCCTCGGGGAAGACCCATACGCGCAAATATGCAAGGGGCCCGGACATGACAACGTAAGCAGAAAGACCCATAATCAAAACGATGACGAATGATCGAAGGTCGCCGCCTCCAAGCCTTGCCAGCGCGCCATAGCCACAGTTTCCGCTGATGGCCATTCCGTAACCGAACATGAGACCACCTATTATCGACCCAAGTGGGTTCCAGGTCTGTGCAAGATACCGTGTTCCAAGAGGGTCCAGCCAACCTAAAGTCATAGCTAAGTGGCTGCCGACAATTGCTACGCCAATCGCAATTGCCCACATACGCAGCCGCCGGTCATCATCTGCGTAAAGGTAGTCTTCGATTGCACCCAACGTGCAAAAACGGCCAATGCGTGCGGCCAAGCCCAACACAATGCCACCGATCAAACCGATCAGGGCGACGGCGTTGGCGTCTCCCAATGCTTCAAACATTGCCAGTCTCCTCCCAAAGCTGGCGGGTGTTTTGGCGGCTTCTATTTCTCCCTGCAGAACAGATCGTAAACGACTTCCAGGATCTGTGTCGATCGATCATCCGCCAATCTGTAGTAGATCGTTTTCCCCTCGCGTCGCGTTTTGACCAAGCCCTCAAAGCGTAGGCGAGATAGTTGCTGAGACACGGCGGCCTGGCGTGCCGAGAGCATTTCTTCCATCTGCGCGACAGATTTTTCACCCGAGGACAGATAGCACAATATCATCAAGCGTCCTTCATGGCTGATTGCCTTGAGGAAACTTGACGCCGTCTGAGCATTTTCCATCATTCTGTCCATGTCTTCGGCGCACATGTCCGGGGAGAACACAGGCAGTTTCGAAGATTTGTCCAACAAGATCGCCTCGCTTTCATAGCTTCACGCATTCATAATAGTTTATGTAATGCGCCGCAGTTTATCCAGAGCTCTCAATCGGTACCCCCGCGTCACGCAGCAAAACGCCCAGCAACCCCCAGAAAAAATCTTCGCCGGGATAGCCTTCGATCCGGCCGACCTCTTGGCCATCGTCCAGCAGAACAAAGGTTGGCGTGTAGTAGAGAGGCCGCTCCAATGCGATGCCTTCAGGCACGGCCGCGTGGATATCGATGCGTTGAAGTGGAGCGGCATGTCCTTCCGGTGTCTTGGGGTAGATCTCCGAGATGTCGGTGTCCCAGCGTGCGCACCACATACACCCATCTTCTTCCGCCATCAGAAGAGTCATTTCTGCCCGTGAAACCACGGGAGAAACAAAAAACGTAATTGCACTCAAGAGTAGAATTAGGTGGCGCATCTCAAGCTCCAATTGACCACAGTGATATATCTTTATTATTTTGAATGTGTGAATGATAGCGCGCCAGGACGGGTTTGACCATGCTCGACATTACATTTGCGGGAGCTTTAGTCGCAGGGCTATTGTCGTTCCTGTCGCCCTGCATCCTACCTATAGTACCGTTTTATCTCAGCTACCTGGCCGGCGTCGGTATTGATCAGATATCTGCGGGTTCTACAATTCCCGGCGGCGTTCGTCGCAAGGCAACGCTTTCTGCGATAGCATTTGCAGCCGGGATCATAACGATCTTCATGGCGCTAGGTGCGACGGCTTCGATATTCGGGCAGCTGGTACGAGAGTATTTCGACATCCTGCGTTGGATCGCTGCGGCCATCATCATTGTGATGGGCATGCATTTCTTGGGGATTATCCGCATCGGGTTCCTGTATCGCCAATTTCGTGCGGATGTTGGTGATACATCAAATGTGAGCCTTGTTGGAGCATATGTTCTTGGATTGGCGTTTGCTTTTGGCTGGACCCCCTGTGTTGGGCCGGTGCTCGCTGCAATCCTGTTCATAGCGGCCGGAACCGAAACGGCCTGGCGTGGAGCGGTGCTTCTATTCGTCTACGGTGTTGGAATGACCGCACCGTTTGTTCTGGCGGCCTTCCTGGTCCGCCCCTTCATGCAGTGGATGGCACGGTTCAGAAAGCACTTGCCCCTCATCGAAATGGCAATGGGTGGCTTTCTGGTGCTCTTCGGCATCCTCATCGCAACCAACTCCATCAATCACATCGCACAATGGATGCTCGACCATATGCCTTGGCTTGCAGCCATTGGATAACTCGGGAGGAAGACATGAATCGAGTTTTGTCATTATTGATCGCTTGTCTGATCGGCGGGGCAGTTTCCGCCGCTGAACTGGGCGACGACGGTTTGCATAAAACTCCGTGGATGCGAGACACCTTCAAAGACCTTCGTGAGGATCTTGAAGAGGCGTCAAGCGAAGACAAGCGGTTGGTTTTATTTATTGAGCAACAAGGCTGCATCTATTGCAAGAAAATGCATGAAGAAGTGTTCCCCCAGCCTGACCTTGCAGCGTTCATCGAAGAGAATTTCTTTGTCGTCCAACTGGATTTGCATGGCAGCACCACGGCCATCGACTTTGACGGTGAAGAGAATGAGCAAAGAGCGCTGATGCGAAAATGGGGGATTCTGTTCACCCCGACGCTCGTATTCCTGCCGGAAGAGGTGCCAGAGGACGCTACAGCCATCGATGCTGCGGTCGCTGTTATGCCCGGAGCGTTCTCAAAAGGAACAACCTTAGACCTTTTCACCTGGGTCGAGGAAAAACGATATGAGCTTGAAAATGGTGAAGATTTCCAACGCTATCATGCGCGGCGCATTCAAGAGCGAAACAATGTTTCTCAGGATTGAACGCTGCCATTATAAATAAAAAAATTCATTATTATGAATTTAATGTTGCGACAAGCGGTACTCGTCGACTACGGTACACAAGGCTTTGGGTCGCAAGGCGCCGTCGGCGCGTTAGCAAATGGGAGGGATCATGAAGCTGAGACTCTTAACATTGGTCTGCGCAATGACAGGCGTTGCCGCAATTGCGGCAGAAACAGACCCGCAAGACGTAACCTATGACGACTATGGTGCCATTGAGGCTTCGTTGACCGGTGCTGCTGGCGACGCGGCGAATGGCGCGCTTATCGTTGGGGACAAGTCAAAAGGCAACTGCGTTGCGTGCCACGCGGTTTCGGCTTTGGCTGACATCCCGTTCCATGGCGAAGTTGGTCCGATGCTGGATGGCGCCGGTGATCGTTGGACCGAAGCAGAACTTCGCGGATTGGTCGCAAATGCCAAGATGACGTTCGAAGGTACGGTGATGCCTGCGTTCTACAAGGATGACGGTTATATCCGCCCGGGCGACGCCTATACCGGAAAAGCCCCAACCGCGCCTTTGACGTCGATCCTGACAGCACAAGAAATTGAGGACGTGGTCGCGTTTCTTGCGACCCTGAAAGAAGAATAGCTGCGCTTTCAGGCGCAGATTTTCGAAGAATCAAAGGAGATTGAAAATGGAACTCTCTCGCCGCGAGACACTGGCCCTTGGGCTGGGCGCCGCGTTCCTGACAATTATGCCGCTTCGGGCAAATGCAGCTGCTGAAGATGCCATTGCGGCATTTACAGGCGGGGCAGATGTGGCTGATGGCGGTGTTACGTTGACTGCACCGGAAATCGCAGAAAACGGAAATACTGTACCTATCGAAGTGAGTGCCCCGGGTGCCGCTGCAATTCTGATCGTGGCTGCAGGCAACCCCGAACCGGGCGTCGCGACATTCAATTTCGGCCCATTGGCGGCTGAACAAGCCGCATCAACCCGCATCCGTCTTGCCGGAACGCAGGACGTCATTGCCGTGGCGAAGATGGCAGATGGCAGCTTTGCCAAAGCGTCCGCGACCGTAAAAGTGACAATCGGCGGCTGCGGCGGCTGATCGCCACGCGCCCTGAAGAACAGGAGATTAACCAATGGCATCCGGTGTAAAACCCCGCGTCAAGGTTCCAAAGTCAGCCGCTGCTGGTGAAACCATAACGATCAAGACACTGATCAGCCACAAGATGGAAAGCGGCCAGCGTAAGGATAAAGAAGGCAATGTCATCCCGCGCTCGATCATCAACCGTTTCACCTGCGAGTTTAACGGAGAAATGGTGGTTGATGTGACTATGGAGCCGGCGATTTCAACCAATCCGTACTTCCAGTTCGAAGCGACCGTGCCTGAAGCCGGCGAGTTTGTTTTCACTTGGTACGATGACGATGGTTCTGTCTACGACGAGAAAAAAACGATCGAGATCGCCTGACGGCTCGACCACTAAGGACGGTCAGCGCTGGTCGTGAACTCTGGCGCTGGTCCACCAAGGGAGGAACGCAATGAATACCAAGGCAATAATGGCGATCGCGGCAGTTCTGGTTTTCCCAGTGGCAGCAATGGCCGGACCGGACGAAGAGAATCTTGTGATCAATGATGAGTTGGACATGACTTCGGTCACTGAAGCTCCGGCACATCTGGAAAATTTGGACACGATCTACTCGGGTTGGCATTTTCGCACAGATGAAACGCAAGCACTTCAAATTGATGACTTCGACAATCCTGCAATGATCTTCGTCGATCAGGCCGCCGATCTCTTTGAGACCGTTGATGGTGCCGCTGGCGAGAGCTGTGCCTCATGCCACGATGGGGTGGAAAGCTTCAAGGGATTGCAGGCGTCCATGCCGAAGGTGGATGCCGAAACTGGTAAGTTGGTCGTCATGGAAGATCTGATCAACAAGTGCCGTGCGGACCGCATGGAAGCCGATGCCTGGAAATGGTCCGGGGGCGATATGCAGGGCATGGTCGCTTTGATCGGTCTGCAATCACGCGGGATGCCAATGAATGTCGCGATTGATGGCGATGCCGCCCCATTTTGGGAGCAGGGCAAGGAGATGTATTATACCCGCTATGGTCAGCTGGAGTTGAGCTGTGCCAATTGTCATGAAGACAACTGGGGCAACATGATCCGTGCCGACCACCTGAGCCAAGGTATGATCAACGGGTTCCCGACATATCGTCTGAAACAAGCCAAGCTGATCTCGCGCCACAATCGTTTCCGCGGCTGTATTCGCGATACGCGTGCGGAAACTTTTGCCGAAGGATCGGACGAGTTTCGCGCGCTTGAGCTCTATGTGGCCTCTCGTGGCAACGGACTTTCAGTCGAAACTCCTGCAGTACGGCAATAACGAACGACCCGCGTGGACAGTGTCCTGCGCGGGTTTTTCCAGGAAAATTACATTCACACATTTATATGTGTTATAGGAAAGCTGATAGATGATTTCTCGACGTGACTTCTTGCAGGTTTCAATGGCTGCATCGGCTTTGTATGGGGCGTCCGGGTTTGGCAACTGGGCCAGGCTTGCTGCGCAGCAAAGCCTAACGCAGGATCAACTGCTGGAATTCGAGACCTTCGGCAATATCAGCCTGATCCATGTCACCGACATCCACGCGCAACTCAAGCCGATCTATTTCCGCGAACCCGAGATAAACCTTGGTATTGGCGATGCGCGAGGGCAGATGCCGCATGTCACAGGGGCGGCGTTCCGCAAGGCCTACGGGATCGAAGAGGGAAGCCCGTCGGCCTATGCGCTGACCTACAACGATTTCTCTGCGCTGGCCAAGACCTACGGTCGGGTTGGTGGATTGGACCGGGTCTCAACTGTCATCAACGCCATTCGTGCTGACCGCCCTGATGCCCTTTTATTGGATGGGGGCGATACCTGGCACGGTTCATACACCTGCTATCAGACGGCCGGTCAGGACATGGTCAATGTCATGAACGCGCTGAAACCCGATGCAATGACCTTCCATTGGGAGTTCACGTTGGGCAGCGACAGGGTTAACGAAATCGTCGAAGGTTTGCCCTTTGCGGCCCTTGGGCAGAATATCTTTGATGCTGAATGGGACGAACCCGCTGAACTATTCCAACCCTACAAGTTTTTTGATCGGGGCGGTGCAAAGGTTGCTGTTATCGGGCAAGCGTTTCCTTACATGCCCATCGCGAACCCAGGCTGGATGTTCCCAGAATACTCTTTCGGTATTCGAGATGAAAACATGCAGGCAATGGTGGACGAAGTTCGTGATGCCGGTGCCGATGTCGTTGTCGTCCTCAGCCACAACGGCTTTGACGTGGACAAGAAGATGGCGGGTCGGGTGCAAGGGATCGACGTGATACTCAGCGGTCACACCCATGACGCGCTTCCCGAGCCGGTCCTGGTCGGAAAAACGCATATCATCGCGTCTGGCTCGAACGGCAAATTTGTCAGCCGCGTAGATCTCGACGTGAGGGACGGGCAGATGATGGGGCTGAAGCACAAGCTGATCCCGATCTTCTCTGACGTCATCGCTCCTGATCCTGCGATCACTGCTCTGATAAATGATCAGCGCGCGCCGTACGAGGCTGCGCTGAGTGAGGTGATTGGCAAAACGGATTCGTTGCTCTACCGCCGTGGCAACTTTAACGGCACCTGGGATGACCTGATTTGCGATGCTCTGATCAATGAGCGTGAGGCAGACATCGCGATGTCGCCCGGCGTCCGTTGGGGGCCGTCAATACTGCCTGGGCAGGATATCACGCGCGAGGACATTTGGAACGTCACATCGATGTCGTATCCCAATGCCTATCGCACAGAAATGACGGGCGAATTCATCCATGTGATCCTCGAGGATGTCGGTGACAACCTGTTCAATCCCGACCCCTACTACCAGCAGGGCGGCGATATGGTACGCGTCGGTGGGCTTGGCTACCGCATCGATGTGACCAAACCACAAGGGCAGCGGATCAGCGAAATGACCCTGCTCAAAACGGGTGAAGCGATTGATCCGTCGAAAACCTACGTCGTGGCTGGTTGGGCCAGTGTCAACGAAGGCACCGAGGGTCCGCCGATCTGGGATGTCGTCGAAAACCACATTCGCAACCTTGGCGCCGTCACGGTGCAAGAGAACACCAGCGTCGATGTTGTCGGCGCTTAAGAAACAGATGGAGACCTAAGAGTTATGGATGACGCGTTCAAACCGTCCCGTCGGGCCTTCCTAAAAGGCAGCGCTGCGGTCGCCGCAGGATCAGTTGCGGGTGCGGCAGCGGCAGACACGCCCGACCCACTGATAACAGAGCTTCAGGATTGGGCGTCTTACACGGGTGCCGGTGTTGATGAGTCACCTTATGGCATGCCGATCAGCTTCGAATCTCATGTCGTTCGGCGCAACGTGGAATGGCTGACCGCCTCTCCAATTTCGTCGATCAACTTCACGCCGATCCACGCGCTTGATGGCACTATCACTCCGCAAGGATGCGCCTTTGAGCGTCACCATTCGGGTGCGATCGAGCTGCGCAAAGAGGATTATCGCCTGATGATCAACGGGCTGGTCGATCGCCCGCTTGTGTTTACTTATGAAGACATTGAGCGTTTCCCGCGCGAAAACCATGTGTATTTCTGCGAATGCGCGGCGAACACCGGTATGGAGTGGGCTGGTGCTCAACTCAATGGCGTCCAATTCACGCACGGCATGATTCATAACATGGAATACACCGGCGTTCCTCTGCGCACGCTGTTGCAGGAAGCCGGCGCCGATATCTCACCAGACAAATGGGTCTATGTTGAAGGCGCAGACGCGTCATCAAATGGCCGCTCCATCCCGATGGAAAAAGCACTGGATGACGTGTTGGTGGCTTTCAAGGCAAATGGTGAAGCGCTGCGCATGGAGCATGGATATCCGGTGCGACTGGTTGTGCCTGGCTGGGAAGGCAACATGTGGGTCAAGTGGCTGCGCCGCATTGAGGTCGTCGATATGGCGGTCGAAAGCCGCGAAGAAACATCAAAATACACTGATGTCTACGCTGATGGCACAGCCCAGAAATGGACGTGGGTTATGGATGCAAAGTCCGTCATTACTTCACCCAGCCCGCAAATGCCCATCAAACACGGACCGGGACCATTGGTCATTTCCGGGCTTGCTTGGTCAGGCCACGGGCAAATTACGCGGGTGGATGTGTCCAAGGACGGTGGGATCACCTGGGAGACGGCGCGTCTTGGCAAGCAGGGCGACAGCAAGGCTTTGACGCGTTTCTATCTCGATACGAATTGGGACGGAGCACCAATGTTGTTACAGGCCCGGGCGATAGACGAGACCGGCTATGTGCAGCCAACCAAAGACCAGCTACGCGAAAAGCGCGGAGAAAACGCTGTCTACCACAACAACTGTATCCAAACTTGGTACGTGAGCGCAGAAGGGATCGCTGAGAATGTCGAAGTCTCTTAGTCATGTTTTCCTGCCCGTATTTGGTGGCACAGCCTTGGTGCTTGCGGCAGCGTTGGTATTTGCCAATCGGAACTACGGCCAGTCGAAGATAGACACTTTGGAAACCCGGATAGGTCAGGTTGAAGCGCATGCAGCATCAGCTCTGAAAAACGCGCAAGCGGAGGCCAGTCGAGCGGCTGAACTCGAGACTAAAGTCGAAGAAATCCAAGCGGCCGCCGCGGAACGGGTTGCAAATGGTGCGAACCTAACTGCACCGGCGCCCATTCGCGACGGTACTATTGGGCTTGGACGTCCTGCATTGGAGGAAGAGATCGCTGCCTGGGACGTTGACATCTTGCCCGACGGGCGTGGCTTGCCGGTTGGATCAGGCGATGTCTGGACCGGAGAAGAAGTGTTTGTCGACCGGTGTGCGTCCTGTCACGGCGAGTTTGCCGAAGGCGCCGACAATTGGCCTGTTCTGGCCGGTGGATTCGACACGCTTGCCGACGAGGATCCTGTAAAAACCGTCGGGTCTTATTGGCCGCATTTGTCGACCGCTTGGGACTATATTTCCCGCTCAATGCCATTTGGTGAAGCGGGTACGCTGACGGCGGATGAGACCTACGCAATCGTCGCCTACATTCTATATTCCAATGACCTGGTGGATGACGATTTCGTTCTCAGCAATGACAACTTCGCCGAATTCGAGATGCACAACAAGGATGGGTTTGTCGTCGATACGCGACCTGAGACTGAGTACGCAAAATGGCGAAAAGAACCCTGTATGGAGAACTGCAAAACAGAAGCCGGTGTTACTATGCGCTCTGTATTTCTGGTTGAGACGCCACCAGAAGGCGGTTCGAATTCGGTCATGAACGAAGCCAGCGCGGACGAGTTGCCGACGTTCACGGTGGAAGGGCCCTCGTTCATTCCGGCCGCAGCGCCAAAGCCTGAGGAAGAAGCCGCCGCAACACCGGCTGTTCAAGAAACCGACGAGGCTGACCAGACTACGGAACTGTTCGCAGCCGGTGAGAAGGTCTTCAAGAAATGTAAATCCTGCCATCAGGTTGGTGACGGTGCAAAGGACAGTACGGGTCCGGCGCTGAACGGGGTTATAGGGGCCAACGCAGGGTCGGCTGAAGAGTTCAAATACTCCAAAGCTATGAAAACGGCTGCCGAGGCTGGCCTTGTTTGGACCGAAGAAGAAATGGCGGCCTTTCTGGCAAAACCCAAGGAGTACATGAAGGGCACACGCATGTCCTTTGCAGGGCTTAAGAAACCAGACGATATAGAAGCCGTGATCGTTTACCTCAAGTCGTTCGGAAGCTGATCATGCGCTGGTCGAACGTTTTGAAGTGCGCAGCGGTCGTGGTTGCTTTCGGCCCATCCACCCACGCCACCGAAGACCTCGGCGACGCCGAAGCTGGGAAAAAAGTGTTCGCCAAATGCAAAGGTTGCCATCAGGTTGGCGAAGGAGCAGAGAACAAAATAGGCCCGCATCTAAACGGTGTTTTTGGTCGGAAAGCTGCAGGTCTCGAGGGGTTCAATTATTCCAAGAGTCTTGTTCGCGCGGGTAACTCGGGTCTGGAATGGCACGCTGACACTCTGTCCGCCTACATCGAAAACCCTCGTGCTTTTGCGTCAGGCACGAGGATGAGTTTTCGCGGATTGAAAGACCCGGAAGACCGAGCCAACGTGATCGCGTATTTGCGGGGGTTTTCAGACAATCCCCGAGATATCCCGGAAGCGGATCCAACCGCGAAAGGCACGGATCATTCGATCGATCCTGCGATCCTAGCGATACAAGGAGATCCTGAGTACGGCGCATATCTCAGCAGCGAATGTACAACATGCCACCAGATTGAGGGAGGCGATGAGGGCATTCCTTCGATTGTGTACTGGCCTGACGAAGACTTCGTGGTCGCCATGCACGCTTACAAGGACAAACAGCGGCCACATCCGGTCATGCAAATGATCGCTGGACGACTGAACAATGACGAGATCGCGGCATTGGCCGCCTACTTCAATAATCCAGAATGAAAGTGCCTAAGGGGAGGAAACGCGATGACACTCAATAGACGAGTATTTCTTGGAGCCGCAGGGGTAGTGGCCGCCGGGCTATCCGCTCCGATGGTGCTGGCTCAAGGCAAGCCCCGTGTAGTGGTTGTTGGTGGCGGTGCAGGCGGTGCAACTGCCGCGCGGTACATTGCAAAGGACAGCAAAGGTGAGATTGACGTGACGCTGATTGAGCCGTCTCGGACTTACTATACCTGTTTCTTCTCAAACCTTTATTTGGGAGGTTTTCAGGAGCTATCGGACATCGCCCACAGCTACGGCACGCTTGCCGCGAACTACGGTATCAACGTCGTGCATGATTGGGCCACTGGGGTCGACCGCGACGCAAAGACGGTGTCCTTGGCAGGTGGTGGGTCAGTTCCTTATGACAAACTGATCCTCAGCCCGGGTATCGACTTTGTTGATGGCGCGGTCGAGGGCTGGGACCTATCGGCCCAAAACAAGATGCCACATGCGTACAAGGCTGGTTCTCAGACTGAGCTTTTGAAAGCGCAGATCATGGCGATGCCCGAAGGCGGTACCTTCGCGATGGTCGCTCCTCCTAACCCGTACCGTTGCCCGCCCGGGCCGTATGAACGGGTTTCGATGGTGGCGCACGTGCTGAAGGCAAACAACCCAACAGCAAAGATCATTGTCGCCGATCCGAAGCCGAAATTCTCGAAAATGGCTTTGTTCCAAGAAGGCTGGGGAAACAATTACGAAGGAATGGTCGACTGGATCGGCGAAGATTTCGGTGGCGGCAATGTATCCGTGAGTCCGGATGCAATGACGGTGACCATCGACGGCGAAGAGACAAAGGTCGATGTCTGCAATGTGATCCCAGCGATGAAAGCCGGTCGAATTGCGGAAATGGCGGGAGTAACCGACGGCAACTGGGCACCAGTAAACGCTGCGGACATGTCCTCCAAAGCCGATCCGGATATCTACGTTCTTGGTGATGCCAGCCAGCAGGGTGACATGCCGAAATCCGGTTTTTCGGCAAACAGTCAGGCAAAGGTCTGTGCGAATGCGGTACGAGGTGCGTTGACCGGGTCTAAAGTATTCCCGGCCAAATTCTCGAACACATGCTGGTCGCTGATCGATACCGATGATGGCGTTAAGGTTGGCGCAACCTATGAGGCGACGCCAGAAAAGATCGCGAAAGTCGATGGCTTTATCAGTCAAACCGGTGAAGATGCCGATTTGAGAAAAGCGACTTACGAAGAGTCACTGGGTTGGTACGCCGGTATCACGTCGGACATGTTTGGTTGAGGCAATTGGGGGCTTTGACCAGTGTCAAAGACCCCGATGATCAATCTGAGAAAATGCGGTTCAGGAGGAGGACTAAAAACATGAAACACTTTATCGCCGCAGCCGCGTTTTCCACTGTTCTGGCGAGCCAAGGGCTTGCAGAAGAGATCATCACTATCCCCTTCGACGGCAGTTTTGATGATGCAACGTTCGCCGTCGAGTCCGCTATTGTGGGACAGGGACTGGTCATCGACTATGTAAGCCACGTCGGCGACATGTTGAATCGAACAGGCGCTGATGTCGGCAGCGACAAACAGATATTTGCAGCTGCAGACATCTTCATCTTCTGCTCGGCAAAAATCTCGCGTGAAGTGATGGAAGCAGACCCGATGAATATTGGCTTCTGCCCCTATGGGATTTTTGTAGCCGAAGGCGACGATGGCGTGATGGTTGGATACCGAAGCTATCCTGATGGACCAATGCAAAAGGTTCAGGCCCTGCTGTCCGGGATCGTAGAAGAAGCCGTTGGGAACTGAAATGAACTATCAGCAGTTTTTTCGTGGTCAACTCGACCAGCTTAAGGAGGAAGGGAACTACCGGGTCTTTGCGGATCTCGAAAGGCAGCGTGGCGCGTTCCCGACAGCGCGTAGCTACGCGGAAAATAGCCCCGAGAAAGTCACGGTTTGGTGCTCAAATGATTATCTGGGGATGGGTCAGCACCCCAGTGTTATTGCAGCAATGCACAAGGTGATCGATGAGGTTGGTGCCGGAGCGGGAGGAACGCGGAATATCTCTGGAACGACCCACCAGCATGTTTTGCTGGAGCAAGAGCTTGCTGACTTGCACGGCCAGGACGCTGCGCTGTTGTTTACGTCCGGTTACGTCTCGAACTGGGCTGCCCTGGGAACATTGGCGTCTCGCATTCCGGGCATCACAGTCTTATCCGACGAGTTAAACCATGCCTCGATGATCGAAGGAATTCGCCACAGTCGTTGCCAAAAGCGTATCTGGAAACACAATGATTTAGCCGACCTTGAAAGGCACCTTGCTGAACTCCCTGCCAATGCACCGAAGCTCATTGCGTTTGAGAGCGTCTATTCCATGGATGGCGATATTGCACCAATTGCCGAGATCTGTGATCTGGCGGATCGCTATGGCGCGATGACCTATTTGGATGAGGTTCACGCGGTGGGGCTTTATGGGCCACGCGGCGGAGGCATTGCCGAACGCGAGGGCCTGATGGATCGGCTAACCGTAATTGAGGGGACATTGGGCAAAGCATTCGGCGTAGTTGGTGGATACATCGCGGCGTCGAAAGAACTTGTCGACTTTGTGCGATCCTTCGCCAGCGGGTTTATCTTTACCACTGCATTGCCTCCAGCCATGGCCGCAGGAGCTGCTGCTTCGGTTCGGCACCTGAAGCAAAGTAATTCGGAACGACATCTACACCAGCAGCGCGTGCGCGAGGTGCGAGACAGGCTGGACGATCTGGGCATTCCGCATACACCGAACCCAAGTCACATAATTCCGGTCATGGTCGGCGATCCGGTCAAGTGTCGCTTCATCTCTGACGTGCTGATGCGTGACTATGGAATTTATATCCAGCCGATCAATTATCCAACCGTCCCCAAGGGAACGGAACGTCTACGGATTACACCTTCCCCAGTGCATTCCACCGACGACGTGGATCGACTGGTGTCTGCCTTGGGTGAGCTATGGACACAATGCCAATTGGCGCGCAGACCAATGGCCGCTCAATAACAACTTGACCGAAGACAAGGACGCGCAAGCAACCAAGTGAGAGTCTCTGTTGATGGAAAGACTCATCGATTTGTTGGGAGACCCTGGCGCTTTGGCATTTGCCGGTGCGCTTGTCGGTATCTTGTTCGGCGTGACGGCCCAGAAGTCTCACTTTTGTTTGAGAGCGTCGACCATCGAAGTCGCCAAAGGCGAGCTTGGTCCTCGCCTGGCTGTCTGGCTAATCGCCTTCACCGCAACGCTCACCTTAGTGCAGGCGTTTGTCGCGTTTGAGTGGTTAGACCTTTCCGAGACACGCGCGATTGCGTCGACGGGCAGCCTCAGCGGCGCAATACTTGGCGGAGCGATGTTTGGCGTTGGTATGGTTCTGGCGCGTGGGTGTGCATCTCGCCTGTTGGTATTGGCCTCCTGCGGTAATCTGCGCGCCCTGATTACGGGATTGGTTTTAACCTTAGTGGCTCAGGCTGCTTACACGGGCGTTCTTAGTCCCGCCCGCGAATTGCTTTCCGGGATCTGGACTGTCTCAGGAGGCGCCTCGAGAGATCTTTCAGAAATACTTGGATTTTCGCCAGTGGCTTTTACAGCCGTTGCAGTGTTGGGATTGGTGTCGGCAATTGCATTCGCATTCCACCGGAGAGTCGCGCCAATCAGGATCGTAACAGCTGCAGGAGTTGGCGTGGCGGTGGCGCTTGGCTGGTTAATGACATTTGCCATCGCGCAAGCATCATTTGAAGTCGTGCCTGTTTCGTCAGTCACGTTCACCGGACCGGCTACGGATACACTGATGGCGTTGGTTGCCGAGCGAAACGTCGTGTTGTCCTTCGGTATCGGCCTAGTTCCAGGCGTAGCAATTGGTGCCGCAGGCTCGGCCCTAACTGCAGGGGAGTGGAAGATCGAACGTTTTGGCCCGGATACTCCGATGGAGCGCTACCTTGTTGGAGCTGTCCTCATGGGGTTTGGAGCCATGCTGGCCGGAGGTTGCGCAGTGGGTGCAGGGCTTTCAGGAGGGTCCGCCCTGTCATTGACGGCGTGGCTTGCCATTTTCTTCATGTGGGTTGGAGCGATCAGCGCGCATAGGTTAATGCGCCGATTTCCTGTTCCTCAAACGTCCTGAGTTATTCGAATTCCATCTGCTCAAATACCCGCCCGGCATTTTTTGTCGCCAGTTCCTCAAACGTGTCCAAATGGGCATACGGTGACTGATCGACATAGTAAGCCTCTGCCAGATCGCCGCCGGCATCCATGTGCTCTTGGATCTTGCCGCGCAGATAGACCAGGTAGTCGCGTGTATAACGGCGCACCTGATCCATGTTCGTCGGATGACCATGTCCGGGGATGACATATTTGGCTCCCAAAGCTTCGAACTCGTTGTCCCATGTTTCAAGCCAATCCGCTGTATAGGTCTCTTGAAAGATCGGCAGCATTCGCTCGTGAAACGCCATATCACCCGCTATAACAAGGCTTTGGTTCGGCAGCCAAATCGAGATATCGCCGGGACTATGGGCCGGCCCGAGATATTTGGCCTCAATCCGGAAATCACCCATTTCAACCACGTATTCATCCTCGAATGTCTCGGTTGGGCTTGCCAGGAAGGTTCTTTCCGCCTTGTCCTGGTTGTACCGCTGCATTCCTTCAAGGATCTGTGGGCCGTATTCCTCGAATTCAGCCGCAGCATCCGAATGGGCGATGATCGGAATACCCAGCTCTGACCAGTAGGCGTTGCCAAGCATCGCGTGCCCCTGACCATTCTCGTTGAAGACAAACTTAACCGGCTGATCCGTGATTGCCTGAATTTCCTGGTGAAGCGCTTCGGCAAGCACATAAGCCGCGCCGCCGTTTATGACGATCACGCCATCTCCGGTAACTATGAAGCTGAGGTTGTTGTTGTGACCAGAGTTCTCGTAGGTCGGCGGGGCGGTTGCGCCAATGGCGGAATAGACCCCGGGGATGTACTCGACCGGTTTGGAATACAGCACACTTTGCGGGTATTGGTCTGCAATATCCTCGCTTGCCCAAGCTGGTGTGGCTAGGGTCAAGAAAATCGCCAGCGATCGCATCATTATTGTTCTCCAATGAACTTATAAGCAGACCCAGTCTTCTCGATCCGGCCGATTCCACCATTCGGCAAGTGGAAACCAATTATTTTCATTTGCTCGTGTGCAATCTGATCCAGCAGTGAATTCCGAGTTGCTGCCGCCGCTTGCGGATCCTGATCCGTGCCGCTGTGCCAGTCGGGGCGTTCAAAAGCTACGTGTGGATTTCCCAGCGCGTCGCCGACAATCATCACGGATTCACCGCCGCTGCGAATTTCAAACGCCATGTGGCCGGGAGTGTGTCCAAAGCTCGCGCGTGCGGCAATACCGGGAAGGATCTCTTGCCCGTCGTCAAAGAACGCGACCTGATCCTCAATTGCTTCCATACGCCGTTTTGCGCCTACTGCGAACGCAGCGCGATCTTCTCCAATTGTATCCACCGTTGAGGGGTTCCACCAATAATCCCACTCACTACGGCCGAAGTGATGCGTGGCGTTGGGGAACAGAAGGTCATCGAAATCATCCAAAACGCCCCAAATGTGATCCGGGTGCGCATGGGTGAAGATCACGTGCGAGATGTCTTCGGGCGACAGGTCGGCTGTTTCAAGAGCCTCCAGAAGCTTACCAGAAGTGGGCATGAAATCTGGCCCAGCTCCCACATCGAACAGCACGGAGTTTTGATCATCTTGATAAAGTGCCACGTTGCACTCTGGCTCGTACTTGGTCGCGTCCACCTTGTAGTTGTCCAAAAGCTGCCTGAGCTCTTCCTTCGGCATGGCGCCAAAGACCATTTCCGAAGGCAATGACAGGTACCCATCTGACATGGTTGTAATCCGAGCCGAAGCACCGAGTTGTAACTCTGCCCACCCGATCTTGGATTGAACTCCAAGCGCTGCGATACACGTGGCGCCATACAAGAATCTGCGTCGTGAAAACTCATTTCGATCCATTTACAATCAATAAAATGAATATATTAATTTGTAAATGACTTAAGGTGGGGTCTTTCCAGAAGAACTAGAGTTGCGGCGGGCAGGGGCTTTCGCAGCATTTACTCTATGAATTAAAATCGCCAATCAAGCACCTCAAGACCAGCTCCAATGTCATTCGCCTTGCGGTGGTGCTGTATACAGGCGTCGTGTCCTATGAAATTTACTCGTCGCTCGATGTCTGCTCTGTCCCGCATATCGGACGTAGACACGCCGCGGATGGAATGTCGGCTATGGCGAGGAATGCTGCGTGCGCTTAAGCGCCCTGATGTTGATTTCGCGTTGCTGCTTGCAAGGCCGTTTCAAACCCTATAAACACGGCAATCCCGCAGCAGGTGGCGCCAAACAGCAGCCCTATAAGTTTATCCCGTCTATCCAAGCTGAAACTGTTGCGCCCATCGCGTTCATGTGGTCAGCGTGGGTAAGACCTGAAACCCGTTTGCGTGGCTTCAGATCGTGATCTCCGTCTTCAAACCAACTCATTTGTATTGCTGATGAAAGATAGTACCTACTGACTTCACCCTTCGTGCCAAACTGGTCCCGTGTTCCCTGACAGATCAGCGTTGGCGTTCGCAGACATTGTAGATGCTCGGTACGTAGCTTCTCGGGTTTGCCGATCGGGTGGAACGGATAGCCCACACAGAGCAAACCAACGACGCGTTCCGCTTCAAATAGCTCATCCGCAATCATACTGGCCACGCGCCCACCCATGGACTTTCCACCAATGATCAGCGGGCCATCAACTTTGAGCTCTTCGATTGCAGAGAGATACTCAGAGTTCAGTTTGTCTGCGCGGGGAGGGGGTTTGCGGCTGCCTTCGGTTCGGCGCTGCGCCATGTAGGCGAATTCAAATCGAACGACCCTAAGGTTTTGCGCTGCAAGTGCTTCTGCAATTGCTGTCATGCCAGGGGCATCCATCGGGGCGCCTGCGCCTTGGGCAAGAAGAATAGTTGCGCTTGCTGCTTTGGGGCCGAGTTCAACGAAGTCGGTGGGCATAGTCTCGTCTGCTCTTCAGGTTCCTCATCAGAATACTCATGCCGGCGAGGGACACACAACTTCGATCAGAGATGGCCCGTCGCTGAAGAGACCGGCAGAGAGCGCCTTTGCAAAGCTGTCCATGTCATCTGCGCGTGTCCCAGGAACACCGTGGCCTTTCGCTAGAGATACCCAGTCCAGTGCCGGGTTCTCCACGTCAAACATAGCCTGAGCATTCTGACCATAGCTCGCCACGCCGACGTTTGTGAGTTCATCGCGCAGAATTTGATAACCGCGGTTTGCAAAAACAATCACCGTGACGTCGAGATTTTCCCGCGCCATGGTCCACAGTGATTGTAGAGTGTACATGGCCGACCCATCCCCAGTCAGGGCTATGACCTTTCGGTCCGGACAGGCGGTGGCCGCACCCGTTGCGCAAGGCAAACACAGCCCAATCGCTCCGCCGGTGCCAGCGAGTAGATCATGTGGTCGAGCGGTGGCTGTCGGTGGAATGACGTGGAAGCCTGACGTAACGGATTCATTGCAGATTATCGCGTTTTCCGGGATCAGTGCTGCCAACGCCAAACCAACTTTTTCGAGGGTCAACTGCCCGTTGGGAACGTCAGGCAGATCGAGCAAATGGGCTTCTGCCACCGTTTTGCTTGTGACCCCGACCGCGTCGGCGAGCGCTTGAAGCGTCCACTCGATATCATCTGAGGGCGTACACAAGTCGGTAATGGGGCAATACGGAGGTTCGGGTACGCTTGGTTTCCCGGGATAGGCAAAGAAGGCGACTGGCCTGTCAGTGCCAAGCAGAGTGATCGAAGACGTTGCTTCAAGCTGAGCGATCTTGGGCGATATCGGATAGACCAGTTGGTCTAGCTTTGCTGTTCCTGCGCCTTTGGAAATGCGCGGTATCAGAGTATCGGCCAACAACCGGCACGCCGTCGCGGCGGCAATTTGTCCAGCTAGTTCACGCTGCGGTCCAAACAGGGCTGATCCGCCAATCATCAGCGCGGCGTTCGGCGTCACAAGACGGGCTGCCGCGGCCTCTATCTCGCCTATTGACGGTCGATGGAGTCTTTCCCTGTTGTCCAAACGGTTTGCCGCTGCGTTCGCTTCGTTCCAAGCTGTGTCGGCAGGCAGGACAAGGGTCGCGATCTGGCCGTTTTGCGCGCGGGCTGCTTGAACTGCCGCTGCTCCATCCGTAGCCACGTCGGTGGCATTGGATGACACACGCGTCCAATGACTGACCGCTTGGCTGATACCGAGGATGTCTCCTTTCAAAGGGCTTTCATAACGAAGGTGATGAGTTGCGTGATCTCCCACGACGTTCACGATCCCGGATCCGGCTTTCCGTGCGTTGTGCAGATTGGCAAATGCGTTGCCAAAGCCAGGCGCAAGATGCAGCAGCGTTCCCGCAACATCACGTTTCATGCGAAAAAATCCATCCGCCGCACCCGTTGTTCCGCCTTCAAACAGGCAAAGAATGCAATTCATCTCCGGGTGTTCATCCAAGGCAGCTACAAAGTGCATTTCCGAGGTGCCGGGATTTGCGAAGACAGTATCCACGCCATTGTTCAAAAGGGTTTTTACGAGTGATTGGGCGCCGTTCATTTTTACCTTGGCCTGATTTCAAGCGGTCATTTGATTACAATGCTCGCACGAAAAGGCTTTCTTTCTAAACATATTTTCCTCTCAATCTCGACCTTGTGGCACGCAATGGACCGTCCGGTCGAAGTCGGGCTGCAAGAAACCACGGGCAAACGCTGCAAGCCTGACTGACCCCACCCCATGATCGGCTATATCACCGTCAAACTGGTGGAGCGCTCCCGTTCAACCGTTTTTTGAGGGCAGGCTTCTACTAAATGAGCACGGCGCGAGACGGGTTTGACCTTATGTGAGGCTACCGAGTGCAACCTCGATTAGGCATGGCTTTTCGGATATTAAACCACCGTTCATTTGCCGACGTTACATACGGTCAGCAAACCCACAATGGAGTTTCGTCATATCAGGTTCTCGTCCTCCGGCTCTTCATCAGCCGGTAGTGTCGGTACGGCTACCAGTCTGATTTCTTCCCTATCTTCCCCGTGGATCGTATAGAGCCTGGATCGGGAGAGCTTTTCGAGTGACCGCCGGAACGCCTTCCCACGGTCATCGCGCTTTTCAGCTGCTGAAACCCGGTCATCGGCGATGCACGCCTCGCGCCATTTCTTCCTTGTGGTAGATGTCTTTCCGTCCTCGGTCAGTTCTTCCAGTATCTCCAGAGTGGCCTTTTCCGATGCGGTCAATTTCTCACCGTCAGACTTTTTGAGCATTCCGGAAACGCTCTCTTCTTCACAGACCACGGTCTCGAATGGGTCCCCATCTTCGTCGACCCCCAGCTCTACGGTTTCGTTCCGGTAGGCCAGCGCAGTTTCACCCGACCTTCCGTTCCGGTTTTTGGTCGGCGTCCCACTTACGATCCCTTCGCTCTTGGTTAGGGCGAGGTTGAAGTCCAAGATCCCGTTAAGCGAAGAATGACCCCGGGGAAGGCCGTCACCGGCTTTCGTATCGTGGTGGACCAGCATTACAGCGGCCCCCCAGCGGCGCAAAGACTGCAGGATGCTGATGGCCTTACCCATACCCTCTGAACTGTTCTCTTCGAAGCCCGGCATGGCTGCGCTGAGCGTGTCGACGACGATCAGACTGGGGCGACGATGCGCGATAAGTTGCTTCAATTGCTTCACCCATTTGACGTTCGAGAAGCGACCAGCGCAGTCGGCGACCATGTGAAAGTCACCGGTCGTGCCGAACTGGTTCCGAAGCGCCCCAATCCGCTTGCGCATGTCGCGCTCATTCTCTGTTGCGAGGTAGAGGACGCTGCCCTGTCTGACGCGCCGCCCGAAGACCTCTTCTCCCCGGGCCACTGCATAGGCCAAGTGAGGTGCGAAGACCGACTTACCGACACCCGGCGCGCCCACAACGCTGACCAGGTCGCCTGCCGCGATTAACCCCTTCACCAAGTAGGCGGCGGGCTTCATCTCGGCACACTGGTCTGGGTCGAGTAGCGTCAGTCCAAGGGTCGGATCGGAAGGCTCGACGCCAATCAACTCACAAGCCTCTGCGTCGAGATTACGGTGCAGCTGTTCCGAAAGCACGACCGGCCGCTCTTCAGCTGCCTCGCGCTTGATCCAGTCAAGCTCTTCGGCGGTCCAAGCAGAGTCTAGGTGTGTCAAGACTTCGGCCTGCCGTAGCTCAGTAACAGCGGGATGTGACCAGCCGCGACGCTCAGCTTGGCGGACGGTATTGTCAGAAGAACTTGGGTTGAGCGGGGCAGGGCCGATACGTAGCATTAAATAATGACCAAACCTTCCTCCTTCAAGTACTTCAAAACCAGTCCTGAGATCATCCGCCTGGCGGTGATGCTGTATATTCGGTTTCCGCTCTCGCTTCGGAATGTCGAAGATCTGCTGCACGAGCGCGGGATCGATGTCAGCCATGAAACCGTCCGCCATTGGTGGAACAGGTTTGGCCCGATGTTTGTATCAGAGATCCGAAGAAAACGGGTTCAGCAACTCCGGGCCTTTTCAAAATGGAAGTGGCACGTAGACGAAGTATTCGTAAAGGTTAACGGCAAACGCCACTATCTCTGGCGGGCCGTTGATCACGAAGGCGAGGTGCTGGAAGCAGTTGTAACGAAGCGCCGAAATAAAGCTGCAGCACTGAAGTTCCTCAGAAAATTGATGAAGCGGCACGGTTGCGCCCAAGAGATCGTCACAGATCGCTTTGCATCCTACAAGGCGGCGCTCAGAGATTTGGGTGCGTTGGAAAAGCAAATAACGGGCAGATGGCTCAACAACCGTGTAGAGAATTCGCACCTTCCTTTCCGACGACGCGAACGCGCCATGCAACGGTTCAGGCGCATGCGAAGTTTGCAGAAATTCGCTTCCGTCCACTCCTCCGTCTACAACCATTTCAACCAGGAAAGATCGCTGGCCAGCAGAGACATCTTCAAGCTGATACGCAACGCCGCTCTTACCGAATGGCGCGAACTTGGTGCGGGATAAAGGACAGCGTCACTGGCCTAACAGAGACGAGTTCGAATTCGTCTGACAGCACCGGCAAAACTATGTGTCGCCCGACAATCATCTCTAGTCCCGATTTCGGAGATGCAGTTTTGACCTATCCTGAATTGACCCAGACACTTTGCGTTTTCTCCGCGATGCTAACGGTATTGCGAAATCGCTCGCAATTCTAATCTGATTGGGATTGCCATCTGTTTAAAGCGGTCAAAGTGATTCATTGAATTTGAGACTGCTGCCTTGGGGCTCAAATCAAATGATCTTTGCACCCAAGCCTTTTAGCCAAGCGTTCCTGTCGATCTATCTGATCATGAGAAATAAAATACTGGGGCTTCAAATGACTTGGCCCCGGTAAACTGTGGGTTGCGACGAAGCGACGAAAACACAATGCTCGCTTCGCCGTACACTGTAGTTACTTTAGGTAGGTGTTGAACCAATCAATAGTGCGGTCCCAGGCTAGGTTTGCCATTTCCTCGTCATAACGAGGCGTACTGTCGTTATGGAAACCGTGGTTAGCATTTTCGTAGATGTAGGCTTCGTATACCTTTCCGTTGGATTGCAGAGCGGCTTCAAAATCCGGCCAACCTGCGTTGATGCGTTCATCAAGCTCTCCCATCTGAATCAGCAACGGTGCCTGAATTTTGGCTACATCCTCAACTGCTGGCTGGCGACCATAGAATGGCACGCCCGCGGCCAATTCGGGGTAGGCCACGGCAATTGCGCTCACCACACCGCCGCCGTAGCAGAAACCCACAGCACCGACCTTTCCAGTGCAATCATCTCGGTTCAATAGGTATTCAAATCCGTTGAAGAAATCGTTCATCAATTCGACCCGGTCCACTGTCGTTTGCAGCTCGCGCCCATCCGCGTCGTTGCCTGGGTATCCTCCCACTGACGTCAGACCGTCGGGGGCCAGTGCCATAAAACCGGCTTTTGCCAACCTGCGTGCCACATCCTCGATGTAAGGATTCAGGCCGCGGTTTTCGTGGATCACCAGCACCCCGGGCAGGGGCTCTTCAACGCCGGCAGGTCGGACAAGGTATCCGCGAACATCACCGGTTCCATTCGGTGAAGGATAGGTGATGTAGTCCGCGTGGATATCGGGATCGTTGAACGACACTTGCTGAGCCATCGCGTAGTTCGGGCTGAGCATGTTCAGCAGCGCGACCGCTGTCACGCCGCCGACCGCGAACTTGCCTGCGCGGTCCAGGAATTGGCGCTTGGTGATCTTGCCGTGCGCGTAAAAGTCATACAGGTCCAGAAGTTCCTGGTCGAAGTCTTTTGCCGTCATGCGAGTCATTGTGGATCTCCTGATGAGTTTGGCAGTTTGAAATGTGGGTAGTATACGATCTGAAGGTCTTGATTTGATTGAGCCTCTGGATGGGCTTCCTAAGATAACGCCGATGACAGTTCCTTGTTCGCATACCGTTCGCGCATCGCGTTCTTTTGAACTTTTCCCATAGTGTTTCGCGGCAACTCCTGGACGAGTTCGTAGCGGCGAGGATGTTTGAATCGCGACAGTTTGTTTCTGATGATCGAGTCGATCTGTTCCACCTGAAGCTGTGCTCCGGGCTCTGCAACCAGAGCGGCAATGATTGCTTCACCGAAGTCTTTGTCGGGGACGCCGAAAACCGCCGATTCCTGAACGCCATCGACATCGTTCAAAACGTCTTCAATTTCTTTAGGGTAGACGTTGTAACCACCAGTGATGATCAGGTCTTTTGACCGACCTACAATCGACAGATAGCCATCCTCGCTGTATTGGCCCAGATCTCCGGTGATGAAAAAACCATTTTCTCGAAGCTCTTCAGCCGTTTTTTCGGGCATTTGCCAATAGCCCTGAAAAACATTGGGGCCACGTACTTCGATCATTCCGATCTCGCCCTGGGGCAGCGGTTCTCCAGTTTCAGGGTTGGTTATGATCACCTCAGTGCCGGGTATGGCCATACCAACAGTTCCCGCGCGACGCTCACCGCCATAAGGGTTAGAGGTGTTCATGTTCGTTTCGGTCATACCGTAGCGCTCAAGGATACGGTGGCCGGTGCGCGTTTCGAACGCCACATGGGTCTCTGCCAGCAACGGGGCTGAGCCGGAAACAAACAGACGCATGTTCTCTGTGATCTCATCGGTGAAACGGTCATCCGCCAGCAATCGGGTATAAAAAGTGGGGACTCCCATTAGAAGGGTCGAGTGGGGCAATTCCTCTAAGATCATACCAGTGTCGAATTTTTTCATCAGCCGCACTTTGGAACCGGCGAGTAGTGATGTGTTCATCGCCACGAAAAGCCCGTGCGTGTGAAAGATGGGCAACGCGTGAATCAAGCGATCAGCGTTGGTGATAGCCCACAAATCCACAAGGGCTTGGGCATTGGACAGCAGGTTTCGGTGGCTGAGCATCGCGCCCTTGGACCGGCCCGTGGTACCTGATGTGTAAAGAAGCGCCGCGAGGTCGTCCGGCGCGCGATCCACAGTTTCGAATACACAAGGCTGTGCCTCCGCTTCGCGGCTCAAGCTTGGATTTTCGCCGCCCAAGGTCAGCAGCTTTGCACCAGACCGGGTCGCCAATTGTTCGAATTCAACTTTGTCGTGGCTGTCGCAAACGATTAACGCAGGTTGCGCATCAGAGATGAAATAGTCCAACTCTGCCATGGTATAGGCAGTGTTTAGGGGCAGGTAGACAGCACCTGCCTGAACCGAAGCGGCATAGAGCGCAATCGTGTCGGCCTGCTTGGGCGCTTGCACAACGATGCGACTGCCAGGGGAAACTCCGCTGTTCTGCAAAACATGCGCGATTTGCGCGGTGCGCTGCAGAAACTCATCATAAGTGACCACCTGGCCATTATCGATTTGCAGGAATGGAGCCGTGTTGCCCTCGTGGCGGGCAAACAAACTGTCGTAAAGTGTATTGGTCACGCTGTATTTTCCCTAGGCTTTACCGCAAGCGTCGCAGTTGAAGCCGCGCGAATTGAACGCGAGGCTTGGATCGTGGCACGTGTCGCGAATTCTTCGTGGTAACGTTCTGTTTTGTTCAAATCGTAAAGGTAATTGACCATCGCACCTCCGGACTGGGCGCGTCCGTTTGGAGACTGATCTGCCTGGGCATGCAGTTCATGAAGCTCGGCACCATTTCCCAAGTGAAAGCGCGCCACAGGGTCAAGCGGCATTCCATCTTCGCGCTTGGCGAACATCAAGTACCGGGCGGCCATCGCGCGCACGTCCAGCGGTGTTGCTGTTTCTGCAAGCACGGCCTCGGCGGCATGCCCGTGTTCTGGGTTGTCTTTTTCACCAGCCAGCCACCGGTTTAGCCCCGGTATCGGAGACAATGTCACAAAGGTATCAAGCCCGCGAAGCTCCCGCGAAAGCTCGGTCACAACCTGCTTTATCAATAGATTCCCAAAGCTGATGCCAGCCAAACCCTTTTGGCAGTTTGAAATGGAATAGAACGCCGCGACCTTTGCCTGCTCGGCTTCGATCGGTTCTGGTGCTTCGGATAGAAGCGTATCTATTGCATCCGGGATTTCGGCGGTCAGAGCGACCTCAACAAAAATCAGTGGCTCATCTGGCATCGAAGGATGGAAGAACGCAAAACAACGACGGTCTGGCGGGTAGAGCCTTCGCCGCAAATCGCCCAGGTCGTTGATTTGGTGCACCGCTTCATAGGCGACGATCTTATCCAGAACGCGGGCAGGGGTGTCCCAGCTGATTTGCTTGAGGACAAGAAAGCCCCGGTTGAACCAGCTGCGCAATAAATGGACGAAATCGATATCTGTTCGCTTGAGCTCCGGTTTGGATTTGAGAAAGCGCAGCAGATCAACGCGCATGGCTACAAGTTCCTGCGTCGCACCAGACGGCTGGTTCAGCCGTCGCAATAACTCTTGCCGCCGTGGCTCTGAAACTTCGCTAAGTCTTTCATAAAGTTTGACACTTTGGTCACTGGCGTAGAGGCGGGCTGCTTCAGAAAGCTGATTTGCGTCCAACTCTAGCTTGTCATTCAAATAGACAAAAAAGTCTAGTTTCTCCGCATCATTCAGGGTGTGGTAGCGCTCAAGGATCGTAGACGCGAGCGTGAATCCGGAAACTTCACCTCCCGCAGACAAAAGCGCCTCACATAGTTCGGCAATGGTCCGTTTGTCATCCTTGCCACGCCTTTTGTCGGGACGGTCCAGCAATTGGTTTAGTAGATCACCCAGAAACCAATTCCGTTGCATTTCAGGGCTCCATCTGGCTGCTAAGGTACTCACCTGTTCGGCGGTAGTGATCGATTAGGTGCCGAGTTGCGCTGTCTGCGTCGTGATTTAATGCGGCGTCCAGGATTTGCTGATGTTCGGCGGCTATGTCTCGCTTTTTGTAGCTCGACCCGCCAGCCGCCAGATAGCGGTAGCGAATGTTCAGGTCATAAAGCTGCGAGCAATACCGCAGCAGCAACGGCAGTTTCGAATTATCCAACAAGGCCATATGAAACGCCTTGTGAGCGTCCTCAAAGTCCCGAGCCCCGTTCTGGCTGGCCTTTTTCATATGATGGTGACGTAAGACAAGCCGATCTTCCCAGGGCGCATCCGCATTGGTGATGGAAGCGCGCAACGCGGTTTCCTCAAGGTTGCAGCGCAACAGAAGTATTTCCTCAAAGTTACACTTGCTGACTGGCGCTGCCCGAAATCCGCGTTGATCAATCCGCTCGACCAACATGTCCGAAGTCAAAAGGCTAAGCGCTTCACGAACCGGACTAGCGCCAGTGTCCAAAAGCCCGCGAAGCTGTTCGATCTTGAGTTTTTGACCCGGAGGTAATTCTCCGGTCAGGATCATTTCGCGCAGCCTTCGATACGCTCCATGAGTGGCTGATGTCTCTTTGCCCTCAGTGTCAAGCATGGCGTCCATATCCGACTGTTCCTATTTCGCGGCTAATACTCTTGAGTGCACTTAACTGAAGGCACTTGTTCCAGTGGATAGACCAACTGAAAGGTTCAGCGAGCCTTCGTTGATCAACCAGCGCCGAAGTACAAAACTACGTGCCCCACTTTTGTGCATAGGGTCGTCTTCGGCCAGCTTCTGGGCGGATTCAAGATTGTCGGCGCGATAGATGATCAGGCCCATTCCTTGCATATGCTCGCCGGTTTCATCCGACATGGGGCCTGCAAAAGCCAGCTGCCCCGAACGTTCCAACTGCGCCTGATACGCCAAGTGATCTGGCAGTGACGCCTTTACATCTTCGGGCGCTTTGGCTGGCGTGCTCAGCGCGACGTAAAACTCCAAAGCAAGCGCGCCGCGGCTTTTTGCTTCTGATTTGTAGTCTGCCCAAGCAACCATTTGCTGCCTCCAAAAATATCGATATTATTTGACATATGGCAAAATAGTCGGCAAAAATCAAGCGAACTGACATGGATGGTGAAAATGAAATACCTGGTGGGAGAGACTTCGGAAGGCACAGCGGTTTTTGCTGTAGACGGCGAAAACGCGGTGAATCTAACGGCTTTGAACCCTGCTGTCGGTTCGGATTTGATGGGTTTGATAGCCAGGCCTGAACTGGCCGACTCACTTGCCAGCAAAATTGACGCGGCAGACAGTGTGCCCGTGTCTTCCATCACTCCGGCGTTACCCGTTACCGCTCCAGGAACGATCATTTGCATGGGGTTGAACTACACGGACCACATCAAGGAAGGCGGGTATGATATTCCGGAGTATCCGACGCTGTTCATGCGCGGGAAGAACTCGATCATGGCGGCGGGGCAACCCATGGTGCGGCCTGCCTGTTCCGAGAAGCTCGATTACGAAGCCGAACTTATGCTGATCGTTGGAAAACGCGGACGCCATATCTCGGAGCAGGACGCACTGGACTATGTCTTTGGCTACACTGTATTCAACGATGGTTCGCTGCGGGATTATCAGCGCAAAACCGTTCAGTGGACACCCGGCAAAAACTTTGATGATACGGGCGCGATTGGTCCATTCACCGTTACGCCGGACGAACTGCCCGAAGGGGCATCCGGTCTGAAGATCGAAAGCCGTGTGGGTGATGAAATCCTTCAAAGCTCGAATACCGCCAACATGATTTGGGGGGTTCGTCAGGTCATCGCGACGATTTCGGAATATACTACTCTGGAGCCGGGGGACCTGATTGCGCTAGGAACGCCGCCCGGTGTCGGACACGCCAAAAAGCCCAATCCCCGTTGGCTGAAGCCCGGCGAAACCGTCGAGGTCGAAATTGAAGGCATCGGAATCTGCGCAAGCCCAATCATTGACGAAAAGGACGCCAAGTCCAAGGTGGCTGCAGCATGAGCGCACCAACCGGAGCAGAGCTGGAGGCACTTCGCGCCAAGGCGCAGCAAGATCACCGCGATCTGCGCGAGCGCATTCCACGCTTGTCGGATGACGCGATCGCCTTGATCTTGCGCGAATCCAGATCGCATTACGCGTGGACCAACAAGCCTGTTTCTGACGACATACTTGAAGAGATCTACGACATCACGATCAACGGTGCGACCAGCATGAATACGTTGCCCGCGCGCTTCGTTTTCGTGAAAAGTCCTGAAGGTAAAGAGCGGCTTGCAAAGTCTTTAAAGCAGAAGAATGTGCCAAAGATGATGGATGCTCCGGTCACGGCGATCATTGCCTATGACATGGACTTCTGGAAGGAACTGCCCTTTCTTTTCCCGCACGAAGACCGTCGGCCATTGTTCGAAAACAAGCCCGACTACGTGGCAGACACGGCCTTTCGAAATGGCACGCTTCAGGGCGCTTACTTCATGATTGCGGCCCGGGCGGTCGGGTTGGACGTCGGCGCCATGTCAGGTTTTTCGAACAAGATCGTCGATGAGGAGTTCTTCGCGGGCACGACGCTCAAGTCCAATTTTCTTTGCAATCTGGGCTACGCGGACGAGACCGGATTGTTCCAGAAGCTTCCACGTTTTCCATTCGAAAAAGTTTGCTCGTATGCATGAGGAGGTGACGCTGTGGCTATGAAAGTGAAACCCGTCGTGACTTACCGCACGACAGCTCAGTGCCCGACTCACGCGCGGACCGAAATACCAATTCGCGATCTTGATGTTGTTGTCGATGAACCCGTCGAACGCGGCGGGACAAATCTTGGTCCGTCTCCGACCGAGACCGCAATGGCAGCCCTGATCGCCTGTACGAATGTCATCGGTCACAAGAACGCACGCCGGTTGGGAGTTGACCTCGGCACTGTGACAATCGACGCGAAATGCAGGCTGGACCGGCGTGGGGTGCTGATGGAGGAGGAGATCGATGTTCCGTTTCCGGAAATCGAACTCACCGTGAATTGTGAGACGCCCGCCAGTCAGGAGGAACTGACGCGCGTGGGCGAGGAGACAGCCAAGTATTGCGCCATCGCAAAACTGTTTGAAGCGGCAGGCACGGACCTGACCGTAAACTGGGTCAAAACAAACAAATAATGAAATGACCTGTCTTTCTGGGAGGAGAGAAATGAAAAACTGGACCAAACGCAGCCTAGTGGGCGCTGCTCTGGCAGGCGTCATGGCGATGCCCCTCGCGGCAGAAGAGACTATTTCAGCTGTTGTGATTGATGGGTACCCAGATCGGGCCTTATGGGTGAAGGAATTCACCAACTTCTTTATTCCAGAAGTGGACAAGCGGCTGGCTGAGTCCGGTAACTACAAGATGAACTGGCAAGAGAATTACGGCGGTTCGATCGTTAAGCCGAAGGGCGTTTTGGAAGGTGTCCAACTTGGTCTTGGCGATATTGGGATCGTCACGACAATCTTCCATTCTTCTAAGCTGCCCAGCCAGGGTATTTCGGGATCGACACCCTTCGTGGCATCGGACTCCCGTGCTGTGGCTAAGGCAGTTGATGAAATCGCGCGCGAATATCCTGCGATGCAGAACGAGTTTGCTGCGCAGAACCAAGTTTACCTGGCAACTGGAGTCGTACTCGATACCTACCAGGTGTTCTGTACAGAGCCGGTTACGGCTGTTTCTGACCTGGAAGGCCGAAAAGTGGCCGGAGCTGGACTTAACCTTCGATACCTTGAAGGTATCAAAGACGCGGCCGGGGTACGTGGTGGTCTGACCGATTTCTACAATATGCTTCAAACCGGCTTGGTTGATTGTGCAATGCTTTGGCCCGAGGCTGCCAAAACCTTCAAGATCGCCGAAGTGGCTCCTTACATGCTCAAAGCTGACTTGGGTGCAGTGAATTCCAAGACTATCACTGTGAATTCTGACTACTGGGCAAAGTTGCCCGACGAAGTCAAAGACGTTCTTAAGGCCGTCGCTATTGACTACCGTGATCATGTGGCCGGTATCGCTATGGACCGCGCCGCGGCCTCACGGGATGCCTATACCGAAGCCGGTGGAACGATTGTCGAAGTTTCGGACGAAGAACGAGCGGCTTGGGCCAACGCAATGCCCAATGTTGCACAGGAATGGGCTGCCACGCTGAATGAAAACGGCGAACAAGGCGACGCGATATTAGCCGCCTATCTTGGAAAACTGCAGGACGCCGGTTTCACCGGAGTACGCGACTGGACGGCCGAATAACTGGCTGGCGATCCACGAAAGGGGCCTTTCATGCTGAAGACCGCAGTAGCTGGCTTGTCGCGGGTCGCCAATTCGCTTGCTATCGCCGCCAACGCATTGGGTACGCTTGTCGTCCTAGCGTTGGTGGTCATTCTGAATGTTGACGTCATTGCACGGGGCCTGTTTTCGGCCCCACTGCGCGGAACCTACGAGATGGTGCAATTCTCGGTCGTGATGATCGTGTTCCTGCAGCTGGCCGACGTTGTCAGAGTGGATCGATTGACGCGCTCAGATGGGTTTCTGAACCTGCTACACCATCGTCGCCCCGGTCTGACAGCCAACCTGAGGCGCATCATCAACGCCATTTCGGCAATCTTCATGGCCTTGATCGCCTATGTAACCTTCCCTGAATTTCTTCACATGTGGGAAACACAGGACTACTTCGGAGTGCCCGGTCTTTTCACATTGCCTTGGTGGCCGGTCAAACTGGTCATCGCGTGCGGTACTGCGCTTGCCTGCGTGATCTTCCTGCTCAAGGTCGTCACGGCGCAGGACCGCCCGCAACTTATTCGCACCCCAGAGCATGACGAGGCCGCAGAATGACGCCGATTGAGATTGGCCTGATCTCGGTCGTTGCCATAGTCTTTCTGATTTACGCGGGCGTCTACATTCCGATTGCTTTGGGCGTGGTCTCCTTCGTGTCGATCTGGCTGATGCGGGACAACTTCACGCTTGCGCTCAACCTGCTGAAGGTTGCGGTGGGCGACAGCGCGATGGAATACAGTTTCGCGACAATCCCTCTGTTTACCTTTATGGGCCTCATCGTTTCAAAAGCGGGACTAGGCAGGGATATTTACGAGGTCATGACCATGCGATTTCGCAAGGTCAAAGGCGGTATCGGAATGGCGACCGTCGGAGCAAATGCCGTGTTTGCGGCCGTTACCGGGTCGTCCATTGCGTCCGCATCAGTGTTCACCAAGGTCTCGGTCCCGCAGATGATGGCGCAGGCATATAATCCACGTTTTGCGGTTGGGGTTGTGGCCGGGTCGTCGGTTTTGGGGATGATTATTCCACCCTCGGCGATGCTGATCATCTATTCCTTTGTCGCCGAACAGTCCGTAGGGGACATGTTTCTGGCGGGAGTAATACCCGGTATCATGCTGGCAATAGCTTATGTGGGCGCGATCTGGTTGATGGGTCGTTTTACACCTGCATTTGTGGGCGGCCGGGTCGTCGAAGACACCGAATGGATGTCCGGGCGCGAGATCGCATCCAAGACCCTGCCCACATTGTTCATTATCACGGTAGTGCTCGGTGGCATTTACACAGGATGGCTAACCGCTGTCGAGGCGGGTGCAGCTGGGGCACTGGTTGCGCTCGTGATCGCAGTCGTACGCAAGTCCATGACACCAAGAGCGTTCTGGGACGCGTTGCTGGAAACCGGTCACATTACAGCGGCGATCTTGTTCCTGATTACGGCGGCTTCGATCTATAGTCGCATGCTGGGGCTGGCTGGGCTGCCCAATCAGTTGCAGGATTTGCTTGCGGGAAATTCCGCGTCCTTTTGGTCGATCATGCTGCTCTACGTTCTCTTGATGCTTTTTCTGGGAACTTTGCTCGATACGGCGTCCATCATTCTGATCGTCGTCCCGCTGTTCCTGCCCATGGCCGAAGCCCTGGACATGTCGTTGATCTGGTTTGGCATTATCACTGTGGTCGGCGCCGAAATCGGGCTTTTGACCCCGCCTTTGGGCATATCTTGCTTCGTCATCAAATCGACGATCAACGATGACCGAATATCGCTCAAGGATGTGTTCATGGGCGCACTTCCCTTTGCGTTCGTGATGCTGATCGTTCTGTTTATTCTGATCGAGTTCCCGATCCTCAGCCTTGCCCTGATTTAAGGAGGCGCATATGCGCTCTGTTACCAAAGACAATATCACCGATGTGTTCATGGGATACCTGTCCAAGGACACCGATCCGCGGATGAGAGAAATCATCGGGTCTCTGGTCAAACACCTCCATGACTTCGCGCGGGAAACCAACTTGACACATGACGAATGGCGCGCCGGGATTGCGTTTCTGGAGGGGTGCGCCGCAGTAGAGACAGAAGACAGGCATGAGTTTGTTCTGGCCTCGGATGTGCTGGGCCTGTCGTCTTTAGTGGATATGCTGCATTCCAGCCCTGACGCGACCAGTTCCTCCGTGCTGGGGCCATTCCATGTCTCTGGCGCACCCCCGTTGCCGATCGGCGGCGATATGAAGCGCCACTACGGTGGGCCGGTTCTGCTTGCTGAAGGCGTGATCCGGGACACCGATGGTAATCCGATTTCCGGTGCAGAACTGGATATCTGGCAAACCGCGCCGAATGGAATGTATGCAAGCCAGGACGAAGAACAGGACACCTATTCATTCCACGCTCTGATGACGGTTGGGGAGGATGGAAAATATGCGTTCACCACGGTCAAACCGGTGGAATACACGGTTCCGTCGGATGGACCCGTCGGAGACATCCTACGGGCGTGTGGGCGCCATCCTTGGCGGCCTTCGCACCTACACTACATTGTCAAGGCTCCTGGCTACCGTTCTTTGGTGACCGAGATTTTCCCCGACGACGATCCTTATCTAGATCAGGACACGGTGTTTGGAGTTCGGGACGATCTGGTGATGACCTATGTCGAACGGCCGGCTTCAGAATTTCCGGACGGGATGGAACTTTCTGGTAAGATCACTGAACCATTCTTGCACGTGAAATTCGACGTGACGCTCGCCAGATTCTGAATGATATCGAGGAGGCATGTGGTGCTGAAACAAATCTGCATTTTGAGTGCCGCGCTGTTTTGCAGCAGTGCCATCGCACAAGAGCGCCCGATCTTTGACGCGCATATTCATTACAGCCACGACGCCGTCAAACTGGTGCCACCAGAACAGGTGGCTAAAATCCTTCGGGATGCGGGCGTGCGGAAAGCATTGGTTTCCAGCTCGGATGACAATGGCACGCAGCTTTTGTTGGCCGCGGCACCGGACATCGTCGTTCCAGCCCTGCGCCCGTACCGTCGTCGCGGTGAAATCAACACCTGGATGCACGATGAATCTGTAATCGACTATTTGGAAGAAAACCTGGCTAAGAATGACTACGAAGCCATCGGCGAGTTTCACGCTTACGGGGACGACATTAAGACGCCGGTTATTCAGCGCATGATTGCACTGGCGAAAGAGCGGAACCTCATTCTACACCACCACGGCGATCGAGAGGCAGTGGACCTGATCTTCGAAACCTGGCCTGAAGCTCGGGTATTGTGGGCGCACTCTGGCTTTGATGATCCAGCGAGCGTTGTTGACGCGCTGAACACGTATCCCAGGCTTTGGGCCGACTTGGCGTTTCGTTCAGACATGGCTTCACGAGGCAGAATTGACCCCGATTGGAAGGAGGCTTTCGAAGCCCATCCGGATCGCTTCATGGTCGGTACGGATACATTTGCGCCGGAACGCTGGTACTATGTCGGCCCCCACGCAGATTTTTCGCGTGAATGGCTGGATTTGCTGCCGGACCACATTGCGGACAACATCGCCTATGCCAACGCAGAACGTTTGCTGGCATCAGAATGATCCGCAGCGCGGTCTGGTTTATGATTTGGTCCAGCACGGCTTTTGCTTGTGACGAAATTGGGCAACGTATGACTTCGGAAGTTCAAAACGCACCCGAGGTTTATCTGTCTGTCGATGAAATTCCGTTGGCTGAGCCGTTTTCCGTACTGGTTTCTATTTGTAGTGAAACTACCGTGGGCCAAATGCGTGTGGATGCAATCATGCCCGCTCATCGACACGGTATGAACTATACCCCCAAAGTTAGCGCATTGGGCGGCGGAGCGTTCCGTGTTGATGATATGCTGTTTCACATGCCGGGTTTGTGGGAGTTGCAGGTCGATGTCGACATCAATGGCCAATCAGTTTTCTACTCGTCAAAAATTACGCTGAAATGAAGCTGTGGTTTACAGCTGCGCTAATAGCCCTGACAGGTGCAGTGCGTGCAGAGGTCTCGTTGTCTGCAGACGAAATTGAACAAACGCTTTCCTTTGGGCCTTGGCCACCATCCTTCCATTCGGACCCAAGCAATAGAGTTTCGAACAATGCCAGAGCGATCGCGCTTGGAGAGGCCTTATTCAACGATCCGGTGTTGTCCTCCGACGGTGCATTTTCTTGCGCAAGTTGTCATGATCCGGAACAGGCATTTACAACTCCAGAGGCGCGGGCGCTCGGCCGTGTACTGTTAGATCGAAACACTCCATCACTGCGGAACCTGGCCGGACTCCGCTGGTATGGGTGGGGTGGCAAAAGCGATAACCTTTGGGCAGCCAGCCTGCATCCGATCATCGAAGAACAAGAGATGGCGCACAGCCCCGAAAGCCTAAAAACAGCAATCTCTGAAAGTGCCTACATTGATGACTTTGAAGCTATTTTTGGCGTCATCCAAAATCAGGACCCAGAGCTTGTTCTGGTGAATACTGCAAAAGCTCTTTCGGCTTACTTGGAGACTTTGGTTGCCGACCGGACGCAGTTTGATGATTTCCGCGATGCCTTAGAGCGTCGAGATTTTCCAGCTGCCGCCTACTACCCCGAGGCAGCCCAGCGCGGTCTTCAGCTGTTTTTAGGGCGCGGGAATTGCGTATTTTGCCACAACGGCCCGAGGTTTTCCAATAATGAGTTCCACGATGCCGGTGTACCATATTTTCTGAATGAAACCCGGGTTGACGAAGGTCGTTTTGGTGGATTGAACTTTTTACTCTCAAGCCCCTATACACTGGACGGCGACTGGAATGACGATCCGGATAAGCATGGTGCTTGGGCGGTTCGAAATGTACGCCGGAGCCACGCTGATTTTGGAACCTTCCGCACGCCCAGCCTGCGCGGGGTGGCTGAAACCGCACCCTACATGCATGACGGCAGCCTAAGGGATCTGAACGCTGTGATCCGACATTACAGCAAAATCAATACGGAAAGGCTGCACGCCGACGGTGAAGCCATTCTCTTGCAATTGAATTTGTCTGAGCAAGAGATTGCAGACTTAGTTGCGTTTTTGATGACGCTGTCCACGGCGCCTTACTAAAGCGTTTGTGTTTAAAGCCCGGGAATGGGTTATTTGGTAAGCTGGTTCGGCGACTATCGTTAGCAGTGCCGATGAGGGGGTGCTGCTCGCTCTGGGTCAGAATCGCTTGACGTTTGGGTCAGAAATGGATGACGTGATCGGCTGAATTGTTGAGGTTTTGAAGTCGATTAAGTCCAATATCAGTAACGTTCCACAATCCTGTTGAACGTCACACGAACCCGACCCAACTGTCATAGTTGGATCAGAAAAGTGGTGAACGCTCGTCATCAGATGGCACCCCAAGTCAAACAGTCTTTCCACTATTAAAATCAGATGCCACGCTACGATTAGTTGCTGTCAAACATCAGATCGCTTTGATTGCGCGCTACAACTGACCCAAAATCGTGGAAAAGAGCCATGGCAGAAATTGTTCAATGTGTTCGGCTAGCTCACGTTTTGCGAAAGTGACAAGTCGCCGCGTTAGTACTAAGTTGAGACTTAAATATTCAAATATTTGACTGCCCAGCTTCTCAGCTTCACCCAGCGCGAGTTCCATATGTCCAAGTTCAAATTTCCTACCGCCTTTACCATTCTGTTCATTCTGATTGCCGTCGTGGCGGCCCTCACATGGGTTATTCCGGCCGGTGAGTATGACCGTCAGATGAACGAAGCTCTGGGCAGCGAAGCGCCTGTCCCGGGCACCTACCACGAAGTCGAGCCGAACCCTCAGGGGCTTACGGCGGTCATCCTTGCTCCGATTGCAGGTATGTACGACCCTAGTCTTCTGGGAAGTTCATCCAGCGCCGCAATTGATGTCGCTTTGTTTGTTCTGGTCATTGGTGGTTTCCTGATGGTTGTCACCAAGACAGGAGCTATCGACGCCGGTATCGGTTGGTTGCTGCACAGGTTGGCTGGGCGGGAAATCCTGATGATCCCAATCCTGATGATCGCCTTTGCCTTTGGCGGGACAAGCTATGGCATGGCGGAAGAATCCCTCGCGTTCTACGCTCTGATTATTCCGGTCTTTATTCGGGCAGGGTATGACTCCTTGACCGGGGTCGCGGTGATCATGCTTGGCGCAGGCATTGGGACCCTGGGCTCAACCTTCAACGCATTTGCGACAGTTGTTGCCTCGCAAGGTGCGGGTATTCCGTTCACGAACGGGATAGTTCTGAGGTTCATTATCCTTGTCCTTTGTCTTGCTGCAGGCATCGCATTCGTCATGCGATACGCATCACGCGTGAAAGCCGACCCGTCATTGTCCGTGGTGGCCGATCAGGCCGAGGAAAACCGGGCGCATTTCCTAAAGGGTTCGGAAGGCGATGATACGTTCCCCGAGATGACCAAGACGCGTTCGATCATTCTGATTCTTTTCGGGATTACCTTCGCCATTATGATCTATGGTGTTGTGGTACTGGGGTGGTGGATGGCCGAAATGTCCGGTCTCTTCCTAGTGATGTCCATCATCGTTTGGTGGGTCGGGAAAACGGATGAAGGGTCCAGAATGGACGAAGGGACCTTTGTGGAAACCTTCGTTGATGGCGCGCGCGATTTGCTGGGCGTTGCCCTGATCATTGGCGTCGCGCGCGGTGTTGTCGTCATTATGGACGCGGGCAAAATTACCGACACGATCCTTGCTGCAGCCGAGGGGTTTGTCTCGGGGCTGAGCGAGTTTGCCTTTATCAACGCGATGTTTGGTATTCAGATCTTGATGTCATTCCTGGTGCCGTCCTCGTCAGGGCTGGCCACGCTTTCGATGCCGATCATGGCGCCACTGGCAGACTTTGCGGGCGTCGGTCGTGACCTTGTGGTTACAGCGTACCAGTCGGCAAACGGATGGGTGAACCTGTTCAACCCGACATTTGCCGTCGTCATGGGTGGGCTAGCCATTGGCCGCGTGTCATACGACAGGTGGCTACGTTTTGTTTTCCCGCTGCTCGTAATTCTGGCCGTGATCATCTGCGCGGCACTCACCGTTGGGGCCATCACTGATCCGGGGATCGACGGGCCCACAACCGAGACTTCAGACACAACATCGAACTGAGCCGTCGCAATGACCGATCGCTCCGCCACAAAGACAACATCGACATCCGGTGCCCTAGGGCTGACGGCTTGTATCGCTCTGGTCGTTGGAAACATGATCGGGTCAGGTGTGTTTTTACTGCCGGCATCGCTTGCACCGTTTGGACCAGTTGCAATTGGCGGCTGGGTTTTAACGTCGGCTGGGGCGTTGGTTCTCGCGATCATTTTCGGACGCTTGTCGCGGGTCGTTTCAAAACCTGGTGGCCCCTACGCCTATTCGCAGGAAGCATTCGGAGACTTTGCAGGCTTCATTATTGCCTGGGGGTACTGGATCGCGCTTTGGACCGGGAACGCCGCCGTCGCTGTCGCGTTGGTGGGATATCTGGGATTCCTGTTCCCGATTATCATCGAAGTGCCAATGTACGGCCTCTCGACTGCGTTGGTTGCAATCTGGACGCTCACCTTGGTTAACATCCGAGGGGTCGAAGGCGCTGGTTTGGTTCAGATCGTGACCACCGTGCTCAAACTCGCGCCGCTTATATTGATTGGCACATTGGGTATCTTCTGGATCAACACCGAGAACTATGTTCCGGTCAACCAAAGCGGCACCACGGCGTTTACGGCGATTTCTGCCGCGGCTGCTCTGACGCTTTGGGCCTACCTGGGCCTTGAATCTGCGACGGTTCCCTCTGGCGATGTTATCGAGCCGGAAAAGACCATCCCGCGCGCCACCGTGATCGGCGTGATTATCGCCGCAAGCGTCTATATCTCGGTAACCGCCGTTTCGATGGGCGTCATTCCTGCCGAGCTGCTTGCTGTTTCCGCCGCACCTCTGGCAGCCGTCGGTGAGGTGATGTTTGGTCCCGTTGGCGGCGTCCTTGTTGCTGTGGGCGCGGTGATTTCGACCTTTGGCACTTTGAACGGCTTTACGCTGCTCAGTGGCCAGGTCCCTTACGGTGCCGCTTTGGATCGCGTCTTCCCCGCAGCCTTGGGCCAAAAATCCAAATTTGGAACGCCTGCTAATGCGTTAATCCTGTCGAACGCGTTGGCCTCGGTTTTGATTATCATGAACTATGCGCAAGGGCTGGTCGCCGCATTCAACTTTGTCATTTTGCTCGCCGTTGTCGCCAGCCTGTTGCCCTATGCCATCTGCTCTGTGGCGGAGATTATGATCCGGCTGAAAGGCGGGCAGGTCCTGCATGGCCCGGAATTGGCCAAGGTCGTCGTTCTGGGCGCGCTTGGGTTCATTTATTCGGTCTGGGCCTTCATCGGCTCCGGCGCTGAAACCGTTTTGGTTGGCTCCGTCCTGTTGCTTATGGGCGTGCCAATCCATGTCTGGGTCCGCTGGAGTCAGGCCAATGATATTGAAGACATTCAGAAAACAGATAGTTCGAAAGGAGAGTTGCAATGAAGCTCGGTGTTCATTCCGAGATCGGAAAGCTCAACAAGGTGATCGTCTCGCGCCCTTCTCTGGCGCATGATCGTCTGACGCCACGAAACTGCGAAGAGCTTTTGTTCGATGACGTGATCTGGGTCGAGCAGGCCCGCAAGGACCACGCAGAATTCTGTTCCCTGATGCGGGAACGCAGGGTCGAGGTCTACGACATTCAGGATCTGCTCGCCCAAGCTATCGCAGACGACCCCGCAGCGCGCGCCTTCCTGTTGGACCGTCTGATCACGCCCAACATGGTCGGCCTGGGCTTTTCCGTGGAAATGCGTGCCTGGTTGGACGAGATGGATGCCAAGCTGCTTGCTCGCCATATGCTCGGCGGCATCATCTTTGCAGACCTGCCCAAGGGTATGATCGACGAACAGTTCGGTGATCTGGTTTCTCTGGGCGACTTCATTCTTCCCGCGATCCCCAATGCGCAGTTCCAGCGCGACCCCTCCTGCTGGATTTTCGATGGCGTGACGACGAACCCGATGTTCTGGCCTGCTCGTAAGCCGGAAACCCTGATCATGCGTACGGTGTATCGCCACCATAAGATGTTCAAGGACGCCGAGTTCGAGTTCTGGTGGGGCGATAGCGACGATGATTTCGGCCTAGCCTCGGTCGAGGGTGGCGACGTTCAACCTGTGGGCAACGGCACAGTCTTCATTGGAATGGGCGAACGCACTACCCGGCAAGCCGTCGCTCAGGTGGCGGAAGCGCTGTTCAGGAAGGGCGGTGCCGAGCGTGTCGTCGCCTGTGCGATGCCCAAAAGCCGCGCAGCCATGCATCTGGATACGGTGTTCACTTGTCTTGACCACGACAAGGTCACTGCATTCTCGGAAGTCGCGGACCAGATCACCTGTATCTCGATCCGCCCGGGTGACCGCGGGGACTTGGATATCCACGTGGAAAAAGGGCACCTTTTCGACGTCTACAAAGAAGCGCTGGGGCTGAACTCGCTGGAGGTCATCTCGACCGGTGGCAACGAGTTCCAGGCCGAGCGCGAACAGTGGGATGACGGGAATAACGTCGTGGCCCTCTCGCCCGGTGTGGTCGTCGGTTATGCGCGCAACACGTTTACGAATGGCAAGATGCGCGCAGCCGGCGTCGAGGTGATCGAAATCTCGGGTCAGGAACTGGGGCGTGGTCGCGGTGGTGGCCACTGCATGACCTGCCCGATCGACCGCGACCCCGCCTATTGAATTTACCATGGGTGCAGTTCCGCCCTGCGCCCTTTGATATTTGTTAGGGAGAGACAAAATGGCATTCAATCTAAAAGGCCGTAGCTATCTGAAAATCGCCGATTTCAGCCAGCGTGAAATGCTGTACCTGCTGGATCTGGCCCGCGATCTGAAACGCGCCAAATACGCCCGCGCCGAACAGCCCTCGCTGACCGGAAAGAACATCTGCCTGATCTTCGAGAAGACCTCGACGCGTACTCGTTGCGCCTTTGAAGTGGCGGCCTACGATCAGGGTGCGAACATTACGTATCTCGATCCATCGGGCTCGCAGATCGGGCACAAGGAGTCGATGAAAGACACGGCGCGCGTTTTGGGCCGCATGTTCGACGGGATTGAATTCCGCGGTGCCGGTCAGGACATGGTTGAAACGTTGTCAGAATATGCCGGTGTTCCGGTCTATAACGGCCTGACCGACGACTGGCATCCGACCCAGATGCTTGCCGATATGCAGACCATGATCGAGCACGCTGACAAGCCTCGCAAGGACATTGTCTATGCCTATTCGGGCGACTGTCGGTCGAACATGGGCAACTCGCTACTGATGTTGGGCGCGATCATGGGCTGCGACGTCCGGATGATTTCTCCGAAAGAAACCCAGCCCCATGACGATGTGCGCGACTTGGCGATGGAGCGGGCTGAAAAGACCGGCGCACGTGTGACCATCACCGACGATACCTCGGCCGTAGAGGGCGCGGACTTCATTCATACCGATGTCTGGGTGTCGATGGGTGAGCCTAAAGAAGTCTGGGCTGAGCGGATCAAGCTGCTGAGCCCTTACCAGGTCAACATGGATCTGATGAAGAAAACCGGTAATCCAGCCGTCAAGTTCATGCACTGCCTGCCCGCCTTCCACAATCTGGAGACTAAGGTCGGTCAGGACATTCACGAACAGTTCGGCATCACCGAGATGGAAGTGACCGAGGAAGTGTTCGAAAGCGACATGAACATAGCGTTCGAGCAAGCCGAAAACCGGATGCACACCATCAAGGCGATCCTCGTCGCCACATTGGGAGCCTGAACCATGGGACGCGTTGTTGTAGCACTCGGCGGCAACGCGCTTCTCAAACGGGGTGAGGCGATGACAGCGGACAATCAGCGCAAGAACGCGAAGATTGCCGCAGAAGCCCTCGCCCCGCTCTGCGAAGCGCACGAAACCGTCATCACTCATGGCAATGGCCCGCAAGTCGGAATGCTGGCTCTGCAAGAGATCATGTATACGGATGTCGAGGAGTACCCGCTGGACGTTTTGGTCGGCGAAACGATGGGCATGATCGGCTATATGATCGAGCAGGAGCTTGGGAATATCCTGCCCTTCGAGCATCACATCGCCACCCTGTTGACCATGATCGAGGTTGACCCAAGCGACCCGGCCTTTGACAACCCGACCAAGTTCATCGGTCAGGTTTATTCCGAAGCGGACGCCAAGAAAGAGGCGGCTGACAAGGGCTGGACGGTGAAACCGGATGGCGAGTACTGGCGACGCGTTGTGCCGTCGCCCCGCCCGAAACGTATCTTTCAGGTCGAACCTATCCGTTGGATTCTGGAAAAGGGCGCGACCGTGATCGCTGCTGGCGGTGGTGGCATCCCGACGATGTACGAGGCAGGTGCTGAACGGAAACTGGTCGGGGTCGAAGCCGTCATCGACAAGGACTTTGCCTCGTGCCTTCTGGCGCAGAACCTTGGAGCAGATTTCTTTGTTATCGCTACAGATGCAGAAGCCGTGTTCCTGAACTGGGGAACGCCTGAACAAACAGGTATTAGATCGATCACTCCGGATTCATTGGATGAGTACGATTTCCCCGCCGGGTCAATGGGCCCCAAGGTCCAGGCTGCACAAGACTTTGTGCGATCCTCGGGCGGTCGCGCCATCATTTGCGCCCTAGCAGATGTTCCTGCAGCCGTTCGCGGTGAAAAAGGGACAACCGTATCGATGGAGGCGGGGAAAACACAGTTTCACTAGGCCCCAAGAATAGGCCCTGTTCATTATGATGTCCTCTATGGGACGCGAGGGACGACGCTGCACGCTGCGCGACACGAGATCGCGCATAGGGGGTGTCAGGCCACTAATTTTTACTGTCTCTGAAGTTCTTGTGAGCGGAATGCTGGCCAGGCAAGATGCTGACCCTCTGCCAAGATATCGTTGCGGCTACAGCGCGGAACTCGGCAGACTTTATGATTTTGGTCCTAAATTTTTGACGCTTCGCAGGCAGTTAGTTTCTCAGTTGCTTATGTTGCGAAACGAATAACAGGCGCTAAGCCTACTATTGAGCAAAAGGGGTTTAATTGTCGCGCAATCTTGAAGCCACCAGAATGGAGCCCTAAGCGCGGAATCGGTGGCCTCTGGGAATAGCCTTCGGCCAAAATTTGAACATATATTTTCTAAAAAGCACCATACGGTAGGAAGCGCAGTTCTGTTGAAATTTCGAAAGTTGGCAAAGTAGTAAATCTAATTTGAAGACCAGCTGCTTTGTCCGCGCTGTAGGCATTCGTTGAATTCTGTCGAACGATCGCGTTGCGCCTAAAGCAGACGTTTTGGCACGCTTTCCTTGCCAAGGCTTATGGCAGTCAACGAAGGGTTGGCGTGGTTCGATAAGAGCCTTCAGCACACTGTCCTTGCCGTTCCAGTTACGGGCTCATCGTTTGGCGGGAAGGGCAAGTTATAACCCGATTTGGAGAAAACGAACTTTGGGAAATACATTAATAAACATTTATGTTTAGGTGAAATTTGCGAGCAAATTGACGTAAGGTAAGTTATTGTAATGCATTAACAAATTGAACTCTTTTTGGTCGTTAAAACAACCACTTCAGAAATGTGCGACAAAGTCTTAGGCCATCTAGAGACGTTTAATTTTGCGCCAAGACCTCCAACTAGCCACCAGCCTTTGAATTTCAACCGTGCCTGCGCGGGCGTGAGCTTCGTCCGTATGGCCCCTACTCAAACAGGATGGTCCCAATGAATTTTATTCTGCGTGGTAGCCTGGTTACCCAAATCACCATCGGCCTAGTCGCGGGTGTTCTGCTTTCCACCTTTTGGCCCGCTGCCGGGTCAGCCGTCGGCTTGCTTGGCGATTTCTTCGTCGACGCATTAAAAGCCGTTGCACCCGTTCTGGTGCTGATCTTGGTTTGCGCTGCGATCACCAACCACAAAAAGGGCAGCGATGCCCTTATGGGCCCCGTGGTACTCTTATACCTAATCGGAACCTTCGCAGCTGCTCTGGTTGCGGTTACAGCGAGCTACATGTTTCCGGTTACTTTGCATCTGACCGGCACGCCCGAGCTTTTGGATGCGCCGGGCGGTCTTGCCGAGGTAGTTAAGAATATCTTGCTTAAAATCGTGGACAATCCAGTAAATGCTCTGGCAACCGCAAACTACATCGGCATTCTAGCTTGGGCCGTTGGTCTAGGACTTGTTTTCCGTCACGCCAGTGACACAACCAAGACCCTGATGTCGGATCTGGACGGCGCGATCACCAAGATCGTCGCAGCAATTATCCGGCTGGCTCCAATCGGTATCTTCGGTATCGTGGCTTCGACGATTGCTGAAACCGGCTTTGAAACACTTGCAAGTTATGGCCAACTTCTGGCGTTGCTGCTTGGCTGCATGATTTTCATGGCGCTGGTTGTCAACCCGCTGATCGTGTTCCTGCGCATCCGCAAAAACCCATATCCGTTGGTTTTCACATGCCTGAAAGAGTCCGGTATTACCGCGTTCTTCATGCGCAGTTCGGCGGCCAATATTCCTGTGAACATGGAGCTTTGCCGCCGTATGGATTTGGATGAAGAGACTTACTCGGTCACGATTCCAATCGGTGCTACGATCAACATGGCTGGCGCTGCGATCACCATAACTGTCATGACGCTGGCAACCGTTCACACAATGGGTATTCAGGTTGATTTCATCTCGGCCGTGTTCCTCAGCATCATTGCCTCGATTGCTGCCACCGGGGCTTCGGGCGTAGCAGGAGGATCACTGTTGCTGATCCCAATGGCCGCCAGCTTGTTCGGCATCGACAATGCAACGGCCATGCAAGTGGTGAGCATCGGCTTCATTATCGGCGTGTTGCAAGACTCTGCGGAGACCGGTTTGAACTCATCGACCGACGTTCTGTTCACCGCGGCGGGATCGTATAAACAAGGAGATCCTTACCCACGAAAGTTGGCCGAGGCTCAACTGCCCGCTTAGGAATTGAGTGAAACACTTCAACCGCTGGCACTGGTCGGCGGTTGAAGAACGGATCGGTACGCAAGACAGGCATCGGGTGCAAGTCACTGAACAATCGCATCGAGCCCAAACCTTAGTTTCGGCTTATTTTAGAATTTTTTGTTCAATTGTCGGTTTAGACGCACGCATACTTTGGTCGAGGAGTTACGCTTGATGATCAGAGACGCTAAGATTGCAGTTAACCAAACAGGCAGGTTAACGTTATGCGCAGTGCTATCTTCCTACATTTATTTACATTCTTCCTGGGCGCTATGGTTGTTTCTGAGTCCGCATCGGCAGCTTCTCTCGGACAATACGAGGTTTTTGGCGTTGAAGACGGAGACATGCTGAAATTGCGTGCAGGACCGGGAATAGGGTTCAACGTGATAGCGGGCTTTCCAAATGGAACCGTTTTACGAGTTCACAGTTGCGAGCAGACCGGCGGCACCCGTTGGTGCCGGGTCTCCTTGAAACGTGCGCGTGGTTTAAAGGGATTTGTATCTTGGGCATATTTGCGAAAACTATGATTTTGGCTTTGCAGGGTGCCACCTTAGATATCCAGGTCTTGTCAAAAGAACCAAAATTGAAGCGGTTAGGATGTTTCCCTAACTTCGGCATATTTTGTACGACAGGTAGCGATTGAACTGGAGTGCAGTGACTGTCATCTATTGGCGCAGTTTCGTTCCGGCGACCCAGAACTCATTCCGCCTCGATTGGACACTTGCAGCCAAGAAATCTACGAATAGTCTGACCCGGGCCGTGTTCTTCAAGTCGCGATGTAGCAGTAACCAGATGCTTCTTTAGGGCATGGGTTTCTGAAACGGTGCTCTGATAAGGTTTGGGTGCCGGTCTCCCAGATTGCACGCAAGGTAAGCCATGCCAAGCCCGGATGCGGCCAGCGTGATCAATGGGACAAGTTCAGATACTCGATGTTTAAGCGTGGCTTTTGGGTAGTAGCTGTTCTTAACCCAGTTCGCCGTGGTCGCCTCTTCTGGCTCGTGCCAGCCAATTAGGTGGAGCCCCTCACCACCGTTATCGGAGATCCGCTGAGCATATTCTCGTGTGCAATAGGCAGCCTGCGACATTTGCACGAGCTTTCGGCCCACGACATCATCCGTCACCTCACTTGCAACTCGGAGCGATACGTCCGCTTCCCGTCGCGTCAAATCACGAACGTCATTTGTGAAGTTCATGTTCAGGGTGATGTTTGGGTAGAGATCGGCGAAAGTGGCGAAATCGTCCATCAGAGAGGTCATTGCCAGACCATGGGGCAATGTGATGTAGACCGTGCCAGAAGGTTGAGCATCGCGGCCGACAATTATTCGAGACGCCGCTGTCATTTCCGCCTCAACGCGTTCGGCGTGAGGCATTAGGTCTTCCCCAAGCTGGGTCAGCGCCAAGCCTTGCTTTGAGCGATCAAAGAGGCGGCTTCCGACCCGTTCCTCCAAAACCGATAACCTCCGGGTCAGGGTCGTATGGTTGACCTGAATGCTATCGGCGGCGCCCCGCAATGTCCCAGTTCTTGCAACAGCAAGAAAATACTTCAGATCATCCCAGTTGAGAGAGTGGCTTTCCTTGATCGACATGGCTCTTGTGTTTCATTTTTGAAGCAACGTGCCCAGAAATACCTATCTACAGATCAATTTTCGGGCGGAATACCTTGGGCTAATCAAACGCAAACTCAAGGACTATGACAGATGAACCATATACAATCTGTGTTGATCACCGGCGCAAATGCCGGATTGGGTCGCGAGGCAGCCCGGCAGCTTGCGCTTCAGAAAGGTATATCCAAAGTCTATCTGGCTTGTCGTAACCCAATCAAAGCGGAAGGCGCAAAATTAGCGCTGGAACGTGAGACCGGGCGCAAGATCTTTGAAGTTGTCCTGATGGAGGTGACAAGCCCGGCTTCGGTTCGCGCCGCTGTAGCCGCACTTTCCGCCCCAATCGACGCGGTAATCCTGAATGCAGGAGGCACGGGCGGGCGGCACCCAAACAGCATTACCAGCGATGGCGTGGCAAATATCTTCGCAACAAATGTTCTGGGCCATGTGGTGTTGGTGGACGCATTGTTAGAGCGCCAGTTGGTGACGTCTACAATTCTATATGCCGGGTCCGAGGCTGCTCGTGGTATTCCCAAAATGGGTATGTACCGCCCAAGCCTGTCCGATGGGACGGTGGACGAGTTCAAGTCAATCGCCGATGGTACCAAATTCGGCCCCGACGGTGATCCGATGCAGACCTATGGCTATGCCAAGCTTACCGCGACCCTCTGGATGGGGGCGATGGCGCGTCAAAACCCTCATATTCGCTTTGTAACCATGAGCCCAGGCGGCACGGCCGGAACGGCTGGCTTTGATGACCTGCCATTTATGAAACGCATTGTCTTCAAACATGTGGGCGGTGTGCTGATGCCTCTGTTAGGCATGATGCACAGCGTTGAAGCCGGAGCAAAACGGTATCTGGACGGGTTGCTCGACCCGGAGTTCAAAACCGGCCATTTCTACGCCAGCCAAGCCGGTTATCCCACTGGGCCGGTCGTGGATCAAGCCGGCATCGATGGGGCTCTGTCGGACATCACCACCCAGGACAACGCGATCAAGGCATTGCGCCAATTCGCCTAGAAAACAGGAGTAATGAAATGGAAACCACACTGAACATCCTCGTTATCCTCGCAACCCTCATGATGTCTGGTCTTGGCATCATGTCGATGTTTGCACCCCGGCGCATGGTTGCTAACTTTGCAATCGAGCCGGTTGGCACAGCCGGGGCTGAGCACAATCCGTTCGGTGATCGGCGGGCTGTTTCTGGCCTCAGTGACTTCTCTAGTGATCGCACTGACCACCGGGCAGACCCTGGGCTATGCGGCTGTCGCGGTCCTGATGGCGGTTGTAGCTGCCGGGCGTATTGTCGGAAGTTTAGCGGACGGGTTTGACAAGGCAGTTGTGCCACCCTCGGTCGCTGAACTGATGATCATCGGAGTGTTGGTCACCGCGTATTACCAGCTTTCCGCGTAGCCGGGTTTGCTTCAATCGGACGGCGGCGAAGTTGGAATAGCCGCCTTCCGATCAACCAAGCACAAACTCTATGAGTTAACACTCTCGCAATATCCGCTTTGTCCGCATAGCGGTCATTCAGACAGATCGCAGCGTACGACCGCACCGAGCCCTAAGCAGCCTTCAGAGCAACCGTCGCCAATGCGTGTTATTCTACTCTGCATTGCCCTTGGTCATTCGAAAAACCTCAACCGGTTCGCGGATGCCCTTGAGCGTGACCTCTCCTGCTGAGACCGACGGGAATTCGTTTTCCACAGCGATCGCTGCGCGGGTGCTGAGTAGTATCTCGCCGTCCTCAGCCATATCGCAGAGACGAGCCGCTAAATTGATCGCAGTGCCCGAGGCGGTGTAGTCTGATCGATCTTCATACCCGACTATGCCTACGGTCGCATATCCGAGTGACACGCCCACGCCAAATCCAAGTCTATGACCAAGCCGCTTCCATTTCTTGGACAACGCAACCATTTTCGCGCGCATCGCAACCGCGAGCCGAACCGCGTCTCTGGCAGGGTCTTCGCAGGGCAACGGATCGTTGAACAGCACCATGATCCCATCGCCCATACGATGGTCTACGCCCGCTTCATGCGCGTTGATCAGCTTCCCCATTTCCTCGTGATAGGTCTGCAACACCTCGATGGTTTCTTCGGGTTCCGCAGTTTCGCAAAATGCCGTGAACCCACGAATGTCACAAAAAATAACACCCAAAAGGGAGCGATGGCTTTTCAACAAGGCCTCAGAGCCTGAGGAGATCACCGTGTCGGCGACAGCGTTGGGAAGAAAGCGTTTAAGGCGGCTCATTCGCTCAATCTCGCCTACCTGTTCCTCGACGCGGTCTCCAAGTTCTGCATTTAGCTTTTCCAAGGCTCTAAACTGTCGCGCGTTTTCGATGGCGATGACGGCTTCGGTGGCAAAGTTATCGACCAAAAGCAGGTCGTCAGGTGCGAATTTGCCGACCTCTCGTCGCAACAGAACCAGATTGCCAAGAGATTTCCCCTGCGAAACAAGCGGGACGAACACACGCGACAGGATACCATCGACGTCCACCAATTTTATCGCATCCGCATGCCTGGATTTGTAGAACTCCGTCTCGCGTATATCAGGTTCTTCGACGATCCGACGCGTTTTGACGCTTTTGTAAGGTGCAAATTCTCGGCCGACTTGAAAGACGTTGCCGACCTTCATCATAGTAGTCGCTTCCCCCGTGGCAGCAGCTATTTTCCATTCGGTATGGTCCTCATTGATCAAAACCACAAAGGTCATCGGAGCACTACACAACCGCGCTGCGTTTTTTACGATTGTATGAAAAACTGGCGTCTCATCGTCGCGGCTTTGGCTTATGACAGTCAGGATTTCCCGCGTCGCGGCCTCACGGTCACGCGCTCGAACAAGTTCGGCTCGAAGGGTTTGTTTATAGGCGTTGTCCTGTGAGTCCGGCACAATTTGCCCTCGGTTCCTGATCACATTTCAACATGGATATCACACAGGGCTTGCGAGACCAGAGAATTGCAGAGCGGACGCCAGGCGGAGGCAGCTTTGTCCGCAGAGTAGCCATTCAAAGAAGTAGCAGCCAACTTTCGCTTTGCGGACAAAGCGGTGGTTCAGACTCAGCCGCGAGAAAACCTCCGCACACATATGGCAAACTGGCTCGATGCCGTGATCAGAACCTGACCCTAAACACCAGCCCAACCAACGGCGCAGTGTCATAGCTTTGCCGACTGATTTCTGCTCCATTCGCATCATCTAAAGTCAGGCGGCCATCAAATTCTGCGCCCGCAAATACGCTCAATGAAACTCCAGGATTCGGATTGTACCGAAGAGAAAGAACTACAGGGATACTCTTATCTTCACCCACCCCATCCGGGGCGAGGCCATCCCCATCCAACCTGAAACGAATTCTCTCTGATCGTGCGGTTAACGAAAGGTCGATAGCCTCATTTAGAGCGTAGCTCAGCGACAACCCGGGACCTTGCGTTGCTCCGACACCAGAGCCAGTGTTCAAATTCCAGCGTTCATTTATGTCCCAGTCGATAAGCAGAGCCGGAAAAAAATCAGTACCGCTTTCGTCTAATTCGGAAAACGCACCAAAGGCTGGGCCTATCGTTAGGCGCTCGTTCAGTTGCCATGCAATACCTGCAAAAACACCGTAGGTTCTACCGTCAGATGAGGAGGCCCCGCTTTGGTAGTCCCACCTGATCTGTGGCGAAACAAAAACCGTTGTTGTATCCCCCACACGAAACCGGACAGGAACAGCTACGCGAAGGTCCCGGATGTTTTCCCAAGGCTGGTTGTTAGATTGGCTGAAATTGTAATCCAGCTTGCCAAAGCTGGTGGAAAGCCCAACGCTGCTTCCGCCTTCTAGTTTGTAAAGTGCGGTAGTACGTAGAAACGCTCGACTTGCAGAGAACTTGCCGCCGCCACTCAAATCCGCATCCCCTTGTAACGCGGCAAGCCCATCAACCTGATACGCCCAGCCTAACTGAGGCTGGGCGGCCGACGGAAGCGAAGTGAACCCAAGAAAAACAAATCCAAAGCAGCACGTTAGAAGAAGGTTTTTCATCTGACATTTTCCACGTGAGACTGGTTTCCTTTTGGGATGCCATTGCTGGACGAGCGGTTCAAGTCCTATACCCGCACAATCATCTGGGTGCTTGCGCTTTATGATGAATGGGCAGTGTGATCCGGCTGGAGCGGTTTTTCATGGCAGGAGTTCCTCGATCTCGTTCGTAACGGACGCCGAAAGCGGATCAACGATCGAGCCTTATGTTTCGACAACTGTACCACCGGGGCCAATCAAGACCTTGTTGAAATTCTACCTTGGCGCGAATCCTTCTTCCTCTTTCAAGGACCGGAAGAAAGGGTGAGCGTCAGGGCCAGTCACGTGTGTTATCACGCTCATTGGAAAATCGGTACGGTATTGCAGTTCGCAGAAATCGCGCACTTCGTCGTTGGTTATCAGTTCTTGCTTGAAGTCATCCGAAGGGACCGCGGCGACAACCAGTCCCCGGTTGCGATACCGATCATAAAGGTCTCGAAGCCCCTGGTATTGACGGTTGAACGCGCATTGGGATGCCGTACTGACGACTAGAACCGGTTGACCATTCCAATCTGACAAAGACAAGGTTCCCCCGTCGATCGAGTCAAACTTCGCGTCAAGTTCAAGGGCGCGAACGTGTTCGCCTGGCAAGAGAAAGCCGCAAAGCACAGTTATCCGAAACATTCCACACCTCCATTTTCATAGTTGGATACGGAAGAACAATGCGGACGGATTTCATTTTGTGGACATAGCGCGCGGGTCGCGTGCAACTGCCGGCGGTCGCAACTCAGAGATAGAAAATTGGGGACGTTCGAAAGCTCAATTCAGGCCCACGATCAAAAATTATCTTGTTCCTCAGTGGCAACGTCAAAATGGCTTTATCCAAATGTATTTAAAATCGGTCGTCGCTAGGAGGCAAATAATCAAATCAGAACTTGGAATGCATTCGGCACTTTGAGAAGCGCAATACTGTAATTTGCACCTCTTCACTTTGAACTTCCGCGCTAAGGCGGGCTTTAGACGCAATAAAGAAAAAGACGTTTTCTGCAGGCTAAACAACGCCTGCATTGCTGACTTGGTCGCTTTCGATACCTGTCAGATAGCTACCCGTGGATCAACGCCGAAGGGTCAATCAAATTGTCTGCAATGGTCGTGAATTTGGCAAACTCAATTTGACTTTTCTGTTGTTAAGTAAACTTCTACTTGCAGATCATTTTGTTGAAACTGATCCTTGGTCCACAACAGTTGAAGGGAACAACAATGTCGCACACGCCTCGATCCTTTTCTCACATAGGTCTTTCTGTGCCGGACGTGGATGAAGCAGTAAAATTTTATTCCGAGGTATTTGGCTTCTACGTCATCATGCCGCCAACGGACGTTCTGGAGGATGATAGCGATATTGGTGTAATGTGCACGGATGTCTTTGGACCAGAATGGAAAAAACTGCGCATAGCTCACATGGCGACTGCGGACCGTGTTGGGATTGAAATTTTCGAGTTCGACGGGAATTATGCGCCAGAAAACAACATAGACTACCGGCGCAATGGGACATTTCACTTTTGCATCCAAGATCCCGACGTGGAAGGCCTGGTGAAAAAAATCGTAGCGGCGGGGGGAAAGCAGCGGATGCCCATTCGTTACTACTATCCGGGCGATAAACCTTACCGGATGGTCTATGTAGAAGATCCATTCGGTATTGTGTTCGAACTGTACAGCCATTCCTACGAATTGACGTATTCGTCCGGTGCTTACAATTGAGAAACGGTTCAATTTGAAGGCTGCTTTGACTCCAAATAACCGTTCTCTGCGTTGCACCGTGTCTTGAGTTTTTGAGCGACTGCTTTGAGGTCTGAGTGGTCGCTAGTTTCAATTCGCTTCAACGACCGCTTTGCGGACGAAGCTGACATTTCGGGCTAATGTACTTAGCTGTCATTCTGCTGCAAAAGACTGCGTGAGCGACCCATCGAACTGTTCTCCGTGCGGCAGGAAACCGTTATTCAACCCGCTTTCTTTTGGCATGCGGCATGCCCGCACACAGCAGAAACGGCTCCCTACATTTATCGGGAGCCGTGTTTGCTGAATAGGTGGGTCTTTCGAAATTCAGGCGTGTCCACCACCGATCAAGCCGATACCCGAAGTCAGGCCGAACCAAGCTTTGACCCGCAGACCAACCGCCTTGATGATACCCATTGCCTGGATCCCATGCGCAACAAGTGTTCCTTCCATGTCACCTTCAAAATTGGTGGTGTAGGATTGAACGATACAGCCGCTGCCGGGCACCAAAAGCTCCCGGTGCTCTGGGTGTACGAGGTCCAGATGAACGACGATTTGACCCCGTTTTGCCTTTTCGCTGGGCTCAATCAGGCGGCCGCTGGGCGCAAGCTGGCCGGAAGAGATCGAGTCTTGAATACGCACGATCCTTGCTGGGAGAACCGTATTGCGCATCGAGATGTTAAAGTTACTTTCACAGGCAACTTCCGCCGCCATGCCTTCGTACAACTCAGTGCGGGATACCTGCGAGAACCCGGCCACGATACGTCCACGCTCGGCGTCTTTGCGGTCAGGGACGATCAGCATGGCGGGGCTCATGGCTGCCTGAGCGGCGCGCGATCCAACGTTGAGCGTGACCTGCTCGACTACACCGTCCACCGAGCTGAGCGTCAACGTCTTGGACAGTTCCACCTGGGCCTGTTTCAGCGATGCACGCGCTGACGCAAGCTGGGCTGGCAAAACGGCGTTCGCCTGAACTTGTGCTACGCCCAATTGTGTCTCAGCTGCTTCAACCTCCGCCTCACGCGTATCCAAAGTCGCCTGGGCGCGTTCCAACTGGCTTACCTGAAACGCAGCAGATCCTTTGGCCTGCAAAGCGCGGTGATCCAACAGAACGAGTTTTGCCTGTTCTCTGGCGGTGAGCGCCGCGTCCAGAACGGCCTGTGCCGTTTCGACTTGCAACTCGGCCGCCAGTTTCGCGCTTTCGATTTCCTCGACTTTGCGCCGCGCGAAATCAACCGCGGCCTGTTCAGACGCGTTCTCGACGGCGAACAGCGGATCACCAGGCTGCACATGGTCTCCGCCCTTTACGAAGACGTCCGTGACGGTCCCGCCATTCTCGGCCACGACAGGTACAGTTCGGAACGGAACAAGGCCGGTGTAAGATTTGGGATAGTAGTAGAACACCGCAAAAAAGACGATCAGGGCCAGTACAAACCACATAAAGACGGCACGGTGAACGTTGTAGAGCGTTACGGGCATCCCGCGCCATTTCAGATAGATCACGCGCAGGACAAACGGAAAAGATGTGACGAGAAGTTCGATCATTTCACCATCTCCTCTTTCGATGGGCGCCACCAGAGCATGAAGTCGCGAGCGATTGCGGTCAGGATCAGAGCGCCCGGCAGCAGGTTGCTAAAGTGGCTGAGTGCAGGCATCAGCTCATACGCCAACGCCACGGTCAGCATCGTCGGAATAGTTGTCCGCAGCGGAGTGCCGATTGATTTGTGTTCGGTATAGCGTTCAAAACGCGCATACAGGTGCACGACCAGCAGGATCGCAAGGGCGAGAACGATCAAGCCTACCCATGCATAGGTATCGGTTTGATTGGGCGCGACCCACCATCTGGGATCGCCGCCAGCGGCAAAGGCAGGAGTTGAGATGAGCCCTAGTATAGGCGCCATCAGGAACGCGGGTGGTTTCATGTTTCAGGTCCTTTTGTTGCGCAGCCAATCTGCGCGTGTGGATTTTCGGTGACTGGAGAACGTCAATTCTCGGATGGTTGTTGTGCGGTTACTGAGGGTTGTTCCGGCGGAGTGTAGGGAGGATCCCAGCGACGCCCATTCGGTGTTTTTTCACCAAGCGCCGAAGTGCGCCGTCCGTGGATGTTCCCACCAGACCACTCCTTTTTGGCGGAGTTTTGGATTGCCTTGAGAACGCGGTAGTATCTTGCGAAGTAGATCATGGTCGTTTCCTTTCTGATGACCCGGACCTAACCGTCATCGCACCAGCGATCCTGAGGGTTCTGGACATTTGTTATTGGCTTCTGGACAATTGCAGTGACTGCAGTGGGTTGCGTACAAGTCAGGGGAGGACGCAAAAGTGCCACGCATCAGTGCTTACAGGTTGCAAAACGTCGGGCTGCGTTATTCGCAAGAACCTGGCGCGAGTATTCCGTTTCTGGAAATTCTGGAAATGGCAGGCGCGCCTTCGGATATCCTCGACAGCCCTGACGCGACCATCGAGCTGCTACATGAGGCAGGCGCAGTCGAAACAGCGTGCCGGGTTTTGGAAGATAAAACCTTTGCCGCGCGGGTGGGTCTTTCGGCGCAAGGTCCTGGGACGCTTTTGGCGTATATCGTACGGGCGGCTGAAACGATTGAAGATGCGCTGGCACTGACCCAGCGCTTCTACGCAATGCAAGACCCTGACCTGCGCCTGGACGTCGTAGGAGCACCTGATGAGCCGAGGATTACGCTGGAAAGCAATGTGATCCCAGCACATCAATACCCGCGCCACCGCGAAATGCTGATCTTCGGTCTTTATAAACGCGTTCAACAGATCACCTCGGGTGGGCTTGCCCCGATCTCGATTGAACTGGAAACGGACGATACCGAGCATTGCAAGAAGCTGGCCGAACTTGCTGGCTGTCCCATCGAAGGGCTCAAAGCAGGATATGCTTTGGCCCTGCCTCCAAATGGCATGAGTTTTCGGATCCCGACTGCGGATCCCAACTTGCTTGGGCATTTGCGTCGGCACGGGGAAGAACAGCTGAAGGCTCAGCCTGATGCAGTCCGCAGCCTGTCCGACCGCATTATGGATATGCTCGGCGAACGTCTTCCCGGACCAATACCAAACGGCGACGATATAGCCGGAGAGCTTGGCCTGACGCGCCGCACCATGACGCGGCACCTGTCTGCCGAGGGTACTAGCTTTAAAGCTCTTCTGGAAGGTGTGCTGTGCGATCTGTCCAAACGCATGCTGCGTAGCGGTGAGGGTGTTGCCCGCGTAGCCTTCATGCTTGGATTTGCGGATCAGGCCGCCTTTTCGGTAGCGTTCAAGCGCTGGACAGGTGAAACGCCTGCCAGATTCCGTAAAGCTGGCCGCTAGAGGGGCTGGCACCGGGAGTCGAAAGATGTCCAAGATCCACAAAACCTTGTCCCGTCTCCAAAAGAAAGCGGGACATCGGGTCACCTAGTTCAATGGCACACAGCAGCCGCGGTGGCTGCTAACCCAGAACAAGGATGAACCCTATGAAGACCTCGAAGAAATTCTTTATCGCCCCGATCTCAGGCGCACTTCTGATCACCATGGCTGCCACGGCTCACGCTGACTACGTCACCGACAAAGCGATCAAAGGCGCAGTTGTCGGTGCCACTATCGCCGGAATCGCTGGCGAAAGCATCGTAGGTGGCGCGGCCGCTGGTGCCGCAGTCGGAGCTGTGGGCGGCGCGATCCAAAAGGACAATTTTGAAGACGCGCAAGACGAAGCCCAAGAGCGTCGCGACGACTTCAAAGAAGAACACAAAGACTGGAACGACTAAGACACGACCCCCAGTGAAGCAAAAAAGGAGAAGCAAAGCCGAACAAACCCGACCGGTTAGCCTGCGCTGTTAGCATCCGGACGCAGTTTGACTGACCATCCCCCACAGAACTCGCATAGTTTCTGAGAGGTTGCCATCCAGCTCGTAATCGAGCCGGGTGGCAACTTTGTTTTGGGCCTTCGAACGTCAGACGTACGAGGCGCTCGCGGTTTCAAATTTCAGTCGCCCATCTCGACCAGGGTTTTGTCCAAAACCCAAAAACAACCGTCCAGAACCCAAGCGAACTGAACCAGACACCACCCCAAATCCGGCTCATCTGAATGACACCGACGAGTTGGCAGCCGAGACTCCCCTGTTCACTGCCGCACTTTGCAACCCAATGCCAAAGGAAACGGCAATGAACCTATTCGCAAACTTCGACGCAGAGACCCTGGCACGCATCCAGTTTGCCTTTACTGTGTCGTTTCACATCATCTTCCCGGCCTTTTCCATTGGCTTGGCAAGCTTCTTGGCCGTTCTCAATGGCCTATGGCTATGGCGCAAGGACAAGGTCTACCTCAACCTTTTCAACTACTGGAAAAAGATCTTCGCCGTAGGCTTTGCCATGGGCGTCGTGTCCGGCATCGTGATGTCTTACCAGTTCGGCACGAACTGGAGCGTATTCTCGGACACCGCAGGTCCCGTAATCGGCCCCTTGATGGCCTACGAGGTCATGACGGCCTTCTTTCTCGAGGCTGGGTTCCTCGGCATCATGCTCTTTGGTCGTGAACGCGTTGGTTCCGGCTTGCACATGATGGCCACGGCGATGGTCGCCCTCGGCACTCTGATTTCGGCTACGTGGATCTTGTCGGTCAATTCCTGGATGCAGACCCCGGCCGGGTTCGACATCAACGAACTGGGGCAGTTCATTCCCGTCGAATGGTGGTCGATTGTCTTCAATCCGTCTTTTCCCTACCGCCTGACACACATGGTTCTTGCCGCCTATCTCACCACTGCTTTTGTGGTAGCCGGGGTTGCGGCCTGGCACTTGCTACGCCGCAATCGCACAGCTGAGGTCACCCGAATGTTTTCGATGGCAATGTGGATGGCCGTTCTGGTCACCCCACTGCAGATCGTTGCCGGCGACCTTCATGGTTTGAACACGCTGGAGCATCAGCCGCAGAAAGTGATGGCGATGGAAGGTCACTTCGACAGCCATCCCGAAGGTGCACCGCTGATCCTGTTCGGCATTCCAAACGAAGATGAAAAGCGCGTGGATTATGCCATCGAAATCCCGAAACTATCATCGCTGATCCTGAAACATGATCCCAACGCGCCGCTTGACGGGCTGGATACTATCCCCGACGACGAAGAACCCCCGGTCGCGATCGTGTTCTACAGCTTCCGCATCATGCTCGTTATCGGTTTTGCCATGCTGAGCGTCGCCTTGTGGTCGCTTGTTCAGCGAGTACGAGGCCGCCTCAACGAAGATCGTTGTTTGCACCGCACATCCGTCCTGTTGGCGCCCAGCGGGTTTGTGGCGGTACTGGCCGGTTGGGTCACCACCGAAGTGGGGCGCCAACCTTACACGGTGTATGGGCTGATGCGGACATCGGACTCACTCTCACAAGTGGATGCACCTTCAGTTGCCACGTCTCTAATAGCCTTCATCATCGTATATTTCGCCGTTTTCGGAGCAGGCACGTTCTACATGCTGCGCCTTATGGGGAAACCACCTGTCGAAGGTATCCAGAAAAGTCACAAACCCATTGAAATCTCTATTTTGGCGGAGGCAGCGTAATGCTTGAACTTTCAACAATCTGGGCAGGTATCATTGCCTTTGCTGTTCTGACTTATGTGATCCTAGACGGGTTCGATCTTGGAATTGGGATCCTCTTTCCCTTCGCGAAAACCGACAAAGATCGGGATGTCATGATGAACTCTGTCACACCGGTATGGGACGGGAACGAGACTTGGCTGGTTATGGGCGGCGGAGGTTTGTTCGCCGTTTTCCCGCTGGCCTATTCTGTGGTGATGCCCGCGATCTATTTGCCCGTTATCGTGATGCTTCTCGCGCTTGTCTTCCGCGGTGTCGCCTTCGAATACCGGTGGCGTACGGTACGCGCGCGTTGGTTTTGGGATGTTGCGTTTCACGGCGGGTCAACCCTAGCCGCCTTCTGCCAAGGCATCGCGCTTGGCGCGCTGGTCCAGGGTATCCCGGTCGAGGATCGGCTGTATGCAGGCGGACAATGGGACTGGCTGACGCCGTTCTCTATCCTGACGGGTGTGGCCTTGGTGATAGGTTACGCTTTGCTAGGAGCAACCTGGCTCAACATGAAAACCAAGGGCGAGTTACAGCGGCAGATGCGCTCTTTTGCCCGCCCGCTAATGCTCATGACGCTTGCGTTGATTGGTCTGGTCAGTCTTTTGACCCCATTCCAAGACCCGATCTATCTGATTAGATGGTTTTCGTGGCCCGGTGTCGTTTTCTCTGTACTAGTGCCAGCTATCGTTGCTGTTGTTGCTTGGATTCTTGATCGCAGCCTGAGGGAAAAACGAGACTATCAACCCTTCTTCTGCGCTATTGCCTTGTTTGTCGTCTGCTTCATTGGCATTGGGATCAGCTTCTATCCCTATATGCTACCCCCAAGCCTCACGATTGCGGAAGCCGCAGCGCCAGATAGCAGTTTGGCATTCGCACTGGTCGGAGCCGTCGTTCTGCTGCCTGCGATCCTAGCCTACACCGCCTACACGTACTGGGTTTTCCGCGGGAAGATCGATCCAGAGGAGAGCTACCATTGAAACTGCTAAAGCAAGTTTTTTGGTTCGGCGCGATCTGGTTCGGCAGCGTCTTGTGCCTAACCACTGTCGCTTACGTAATCAGGATGTTCATCACTTGAAATGGCAAGGATACCAATGTTCGCGCATCGGCATGTTTAGATCACGCAAATATTAGTCCAAGCGCCGAAAGAAACTCCGTTCCGGCCCACCAGATTCCCAAGAACAAGCGGCTGGCTAGGTCGTCTCAAATTCAACAATTCAAGGGGGCTTTTATGCTTTCTCGTGCAAAACCAATGCCTGTGCAGTGGGATCAGATTGACCCGGCTCTGCCCATACCAGCTAAAAACAACCACGGTGGCAGCCTTTCGCCTGGCATGTTGCCAAAGCTATTCACAGGACTCGTTGCTGCAGGGCTTGTAACCTTCGTTCTATTGCCCTTCACCTCGGCCGTCAGCGGGGCGGTCTCGAAAGACCTACCCCCAATTATGGACCTGTTGTTCGTCTTGCTCACTGTACTTGTAGTTTTTACTTCCACAGCTGCGATCGTACTGAAAGGGTCAACACTGCGGGCCGTCTTCGGCCGAGGATTGGCTTCTCTCGGCACAGCGCTTATCATTTCGCCCATAGGGCTCTCGGTCCTATTCGCGCTATACCTTCAAGACTGGGTATCGATCGTAGTAGACACGTCTATCGAACAAGCGGGAAGAACCGCGATATCCTTGTTTGGTGGCATCTTCGTAGCCAATGCTCTCGCTATGGGATTGGCTTTTGGATGTTTGTCTCTGCTACTTGGGATCAGGCTAATACAAAATCGTCCAAAACCACCCATTTCGCCTTAGGCGAGTGAATTTCCACTTCGGGCTCAATGCAGTCATTCGGTGTGCAATGTATTAACGATTGCCCTGCGGACAAAGTTGACGTTCAACAAGTCTAATTGAAGATTTGCTTACTGTACAAATCAGCGCAAGATTAACCTAACAAGTATCAGAGAAAAAACTCTGCCCGCTCCACTACCCAAACCATAGCTACCAGACTTGCACATGCGGCAACTACCGCGCGAGATCCGACCCAGATACGGCCTGGTTGTTTGCGCAACAACAGCACCAATGGCCAGACCAATAGAACGATCATGACTTGTCCTGCCTCTACTCCAACGTTGAAGGCCAACAAGCTGTGCCAAACGTTCGGCGCATCAACACGTAGAATTTGGTGCAACATGAAAGAGAACCCAAACCCGTGTAGCAACCCAATGCCCGACGTGATGGCAAATGCCTTCAGATCGCCATGTCCTTTCTCTGGCGGCCAAACAGCCATTGCAGCGGCGTAGATTATCGAAAGTGCTATTGCCAATTCGACAGTTGGGATGAACCATGCTCCGCTCGGCGCGAAGCCAAAAAATCCCAAAATCAGTGTCACCGTGTGGCCCAAGGTAAAGCCTGTTACGCGGGCGAGAAGGCTGTGCAAGTTCAAGGCACCGATGATCATGCAAAGCACAAAAAGAACATGATCGGGACCTTCCAAAATATGCCGAATTCCCTCAACAAAAAAGGTCGAAGCGGCTGCGGTCGCTGATCCGGAGACATCAACCGGGGAATGCATTAGACCCCGTGCGCGAAACGTCCGAACATCTTGCCCATTGTAGTCGAGGATCAGGTTTGCCGTTTCTTCTTGTCCAGGAAGCCCCGGATCAGAAGTGTAAGACAAACTGTAGGCACCTACCTCTCCCGTAGGAAAGCGCAGGTGTACGTCCACCATCACCTCGCCTACATAAATTTCTTCAGGCGTTGGGAAATTGTCTCTTTGCGCAAGTGCCGAACGCGCCTCATTAAGCGTGGCAAATCCAGGTTCTTGCCCCAACGGGTGTAGTGTTATCGAAACTATTTCTGCTATTTGTCGGCGACCGTCGATAGATAGCGAAAAGCCGTTTTCAGCAATACGAGCCAAACCGGACGGGTCTTTGTGAAATGCGGCCTGATCTAGGTAGTGCATGAGCACACCATCTTCGATCTGATTGTATGTGTACGGAGCGGGATCGGGCAAACCGTCCGAACCTTCGGGACCGACCAGTTCCGCGACCAAATAGGGCATCGGAAGGCGTAAATAGATATCTAGCCCATCTTCTGAGTGAGCCACATGATGAATACGGACATTTTGGTTGAGATTGAAATGGGACTCTGCTCTGCCCGCGCACAAAAGGATCGTGGAAAACAAGAACGTGGCAAAAAACAACCTTACCGCAACCACAGAATTACCCTCCTGTCTTGGCGCTGATAATCGTCAGGTCATCAAGCATCCAATGGTCGCCATGCCGCGAAACGTCGAGCAAGCCACGATAAGAAACCGCTTGCCTATGCAGGTGCCCCCAATGGCCTCCGCTTACGCGGGCTGTCCAACTGGCGAGGGCCTGATGCTGGTTTCTTTCTTCGCCGGGCGTGAAACTTTCGACACTCAGTTCGGAAATTGCTTCGACGCGAGCCATGGCGCCAGAGGGCAAGGTAACCGACAATCCACGACGCATTTCTGCTTGAACCTTGTCGCGATTGATTGCTTCGACATAAGGTTCCATCGCCGCCACGGAATTATCATCTTGCGTCTCAAGCATCGTGGTCCCGATGTTGGTTAACAACCCTTCCACGATTTGACGCGTCGCGATTTCATCCGGCTCGAGCGCCGTCGACGGGTTGCCTAGGAAATACGTGACAATCGCAGCGGCACCGAATGCCCCGGTCAGGCCAAGCAAGACCAGACGCTGACCGTTTGCACGATGCCACGAAAAATATGCGCATATCAAACATATGAACACTAAGGCGAGCGCAAACGATGGAACCTGAGTTACGCCAGCGACGTTGACGATAACCGGGCTGGTCTTTGGGTTGGTCCAAGTTGTCAGGTAATTGTTCCAACTTACAACAGGATCGGATGTATAAATCTGCGAGGGGACCGCCCCTGCCGGATCTGAAAGGGTGATCGGAATAACATCCAGACCAACTGGGAAAAGCTCCCATGCCAGATCAACTCGGTTCGGCAAAGTCGAAACCGGGTAGGCAAGGACGACGCCCAGTAACATCGTCTTTCGGTTTGCCTCGGCTTGATCCGGAAGAACACGCAAACCTTCGGCACCAACTTTGATACGCGAGACCTGCACCGTTTCCGGTTTCATCGGCTTGCCGTCAACGGCGAGAGGGTTTCTCGTCTCAAAAAAGTCCGACACGCTAGACTTGATCCTGACGACATCATCTGTGGTCAGTCGGTCAGCATCGCCAAAGCCCAAGTCCACCCAAGTCTCAAGGTCTTTCAAACGCAATATGACCTCGTGCCGGACGACACGCGGTTCCATGGCAAGAAAAGACATCATCGGGGATTTGTGATGGCGAGTGAGGTTTGTATTCTCAAACTTGCTAAACCAAGGGTCTTCCCAGTCCGGCAGCATTGTTTCAGCCTGCGACAAATAGCGATAATCTGTCACTGGAACGCCCATATGCTCGGCCACAACGCCAAGTGAAGCCAAGGGAATCCCGTCTGGACTTAGTGGGGGAATGAACGTGATCTGTTCCGGCTTGCCATTGAACGGAAACTCCATGTCCACGTAGACGACATTTTCGCTACGCGGTCGCGGTCGATACAGAGTGCTCGCTGCTGTTTGCCGGGAAATTCTGGGGCGCACATCAATCGTGTTCGTTGTGCTGATCAGTTTCTCTTCGTCTGCCCAGATCTGAAGGTTTTGCCCCGTACGCCCAGCCAGTGACGTTCCCGAACCATCATCTGGAATGACGAATATGGGATAGTCGTTCAAATCGACCTCAAGGAGAACCCGCACATGATCAGGCTGCACCGAAAGCTCAACAAAGTTCGGCGCGGTTTCTCCGCCGTAGGGGGACACGAGATCCGCAATCGATTGGCTTGCCCCAAACGCAAGACTCGCAAGTACTGAGCCCAACCGAATCCATGTTTTGCTGTATTCGCCAATCTTAGAAATGAAACGCGACGGCAGCATAGATACCATTCTGGTCCACATCATAGGCAAACTCCCCATCCGAACGGTCGGTGGAAAAGTCGATTCCATAGAACTGATAACCAAACCGCAGGGACGTGTTTTCCCAGCCTTTCCAGTCAAACCCAGCCACAACCAGGTATTGTAGGTCATCGCCATTCACACCGAAACCACTCAGTTCAGCCCGGCTGGCGAAATTCCATTTGTCGTTGATTTCCGAGATATATCGAATTGCGATCATTGGTTCGAGCCATTCTTCTGTCCCACCCAACGTCATACCTGGGCCGGGGCCCGCTAAGTCGATTTCCTGTTTGATCCGGTTCCACTGAACCCCAATTGCGGCATCCGCTGCATAGCGTTGGCCCGAGGCATTTACTCCGTTCGCAAACCGGTAAGCGCCCTGCACGTTGGCGAAGGTCTGCCGGACATCAACATCAACGTCCACCCTGCCACCGGGTAGAGTTCCATCTCCGCCAAGCTTTACATAGTAAACTTCGGAAATAATCCCGAAGTCGCCGTTCCAGCCCTCGTAACGTACTGAAGCAGCGCCTTGCAGCACATCCAGCACCTCGCTCAGGTTCAAGTCCAAATCGACGCTTGTTCCATCTATAGTTGATGTGCCCGTCGTGCTGAGCGGAAGGAACAAATAGGGCGTGATTGAGTGTCGCCAACCGCCGTCATCATCTTCAGAACGTGCAAGTGATTGGGCGTTTGCTGCGTGGGATACAGCGACAAGCAACCATCCAACGCAGAACAAATAGCGAGTAATCAATGAGGTATGTTGCATAAAGAATTCCGATCAGAATTGAAAGAACCGGCGCGTTATGAAGACGCGCCGGTCAAATTTGACTTTATTCATCGCCCGGATACGGGAACTCTTGGCCTAACGCTTCCGAAGCTTCTTCGTAGATGGGTCGCAAAACGTCGTCTACGTCGTCAAAACCACCCTTTGTGAACTCTGAGAACTCCATTACTTCTGGAGAAAGTCCAACCTTTTCCGCATAAGCGGTCTTGTCAGCAGGGTTTGGCGGCTCAGCTGGTGCAGCGAGAGGCGGCGCCCAAGTGTGCTCTTCCGTTGCTGCCATCCGAACCGTAATCGCGTCTTTCGTGACATTCCAAACCATGAAGTCATCTGCCAGACTTAGCGGACCATCATAAGTGCTGCGTATGCGCTCGAATACATTGTTAGAAGTGTCGAAGTCATTGAAGAAATGATAGGCGACCGCCATTCGTGGTTCGATATCGCTCATGACTTTTCCGAAGGCTTCGGGCGCCGTATGTACTTGAGTTCCAACCAATAAAGCGGACTCGGGTGTGAAACCCATCTTTGCTACAAGGTCGGGAACCGCTACGAAGCATTCATGGATGGCGAGGTCTGCGTTCTTAGCGTATTCCTTGAACCACTTGTTCGGATAAGTGTCTGAGCTAAAAACAAATTTTAAACCATTCCATTCTAGTGCGTAGCTGATTGCACCATCAATTGAATGGATGGCTGGAAAAGTACGAATTTGGACGCCATTTTCTTCGTAAATTACCTCGTTCTCTAACCTGTAATCGAACTCATTAACCTCCATTGAATAACCGCGGAAATCAGTGACTCCTGCTCGGCCTGCTAGGTCCCATGTGAGCATCTTTTGCATATGATCTAGTGCATATGCAGTGCCAAGTTCTTCTGATGGTCCACTTGGGCCCCAAACCCGTAGCGGAATATTCCGCCCCATCAATGCGCCACCGATGAACAGGTCATGCAACGCGCCGAAATGGTCAGTATGAAGATGGCCGATGAAGACCTTGTCCAAATAATTATACGGGATTTGCAGGGAAGAAATTCGCTCGGCCGATCCCGAGCCAATATCGAACAAGAACTTGTCTCCGTTGCCAAGTTCCACAAGGAAACACGCAGCAGCCTGAGCAGCTCGCGTTGTAGGCATTCCGGTTCCACACGCGATGACCCGCATTTCATCTTCAGCGAGATCTTCAGTATTGGGGTAGTACACATCGCGAGGGCGATCACGCACCATCGTAGGCGAAACTTCTTCTGTTTCCTGCGCGTATGCCGCCGAATGTTTCCTGCGCGTATGCCGCCGAAGGGGCAATTAAGTCGATGACTGCTTCAGTGACCGATTGTGGAGAAATAGCCCAAGCGCCAAATAGCATGCCGATTGCGAAGTGCTTGCTAAGCCTCTCGTAATTCATACGTTGTGTCATGTGTAATCCTCCCGTCGCTTAGTAGATTGGCATGCTGGGAATGCGGATTTTCGCGCTCCGGCTCGCTGTTTTGGTTACAAGTCTGAGGCTTAGGAAACATTCACGTAAGTGACTCACGGTGAATATCGGCGTGACTCACGCGTCATTAATTGCAAAAATAAGAATGTGATGAGGTATTCCAAAGAAATTTCGGACCGTGAGAAGCGCGCCGCCCTTGGCAGGTTGCTTGTTGACGCTCATCTGGATGGATCCGATAGACTTCAGGCGTTCCTGACATACATCGTCGAAGAAGAACTTGCTGGTCGAGGAGACCAAATTCGCAGCAAGACTATCGCTCAAGATGTCTATGACCGCGATACCTCGGAGGGGACCGATCCGGAAAACATCGTTCGAGTCGATGCGCGGCGACTTCGCCAGTTCTTGGAACTGCATTACGAGGGCATCGGAAAAGATGATCCGGTACGGCTGTGTATCGATAGCGGTGGATATCGGCCGCGGTTCGAAAGTGTTTCAGAAACAACCGCTGTATCAATCTCAAAAAAGGCCCTACGCTTTGGACTGCCCGTAGGGGCGTTCACCATTGGGGCCGTCGTCGGTGCGTTGGTTGCAGTTGGTCTTGCCCAAGATGGACAAGAAACTGTTGCTGCCGAAGTGATTGGTTTATCTGCAACTGATCCCAACACGCACTTGCAGCGCGCAGCAATTTACGAAAAATCCCCTGCTGCATTACAAGCATTCAATTTGGCGCAACAAGCACGGACAATGATATTTCCGGTCTTCGACCGACAGCGCCAGTTGCTGGTTCTGTCCGTTTTCGAAGGCGTGATCGAGATCGATCCAGAATATTTCGGCGGATATGCCGGTGCAGCGCAGGCTCTCGCGTCACTTGCGGTGATAACTCCGCCGTCAGACACCAAGAACGACTATGCGGATGCCGCCATGAAGATGGCGAACCAAGCGGTTAGCCTTGCCCCAGACCAAGCCTGGAGCCAGTCTGCAAAAAGCTGGGCCAGTTTCGCCAATCGCGATTATGACGCCGCGCTGCAACTCGGTAGGCGGGCCTCAAAACTTGATCCTAACGATGGCGCCGTTCTCGACTTTCTCGGTGCCGTGGCGATGTTTACTGGCGAGTTTGGCGAAGCTATTGAAACGGCCGACAGGCTTTCTCTGCTAGATTCCAGAAACCAAAGGTTTGCAAATCGAAACATTTCCGGCGCGACGCATTTTCATCTGGGTGAATATCAAACAACGGTAGAACGCTTTGAAGAGGCAAAGCAACTTGGCGATCCACTCAGCGCACCTTCACTTGCATATGTAACGGCGGCGCTGTCAGCTATGGGGCAAGACCATGCGGCTAAAGCCAAACTAGCTGAACTTGAGCGTGCTTGGCCGGACGCACCAATCGGCGCGATGCTCAAAAGTATCCACAAAGATGTCGAGCATGCAGAAGCCGTACTGCGCGAGTTACGTAAACAAGGCTGGGTAAGCCCTGTCCAATAGGAATTGTGTACAACAAAGAGGTACAAGGCGAAGGTCGAAACAATCTTCACCGGCGCCGGTACTCCAGTCAAAAATAGTCTCACCAGCGCGGTGTCGAGATCGATATCGGAAAGCCAGAAAAGGGGCCTTTGCTTGGGAACCTGACTTTCGCCGCAGAACAGCGTTTGAAAGGCGTTCTTGTCGAAGCGGACATTTGAGATCGCAAAATGCAATAAGTCGCCGAAGTTTTTTGAGCTGCACCAACAAAGACAAGATGGCCAGCCCTGTCACCAGCTCGAATTTCGAACAGATAAGGCTTCACCTAGTTCCCAAGCTGCCAGTCAGTAAATCGCCTCATCATCAAATTCTTCGAAATGCTCATCTTCATCACCGACATCCCTATCGTCGATAGCCGGTGGGTCGCCGAACTCCGCAAATTCTGCGCGAAGTCTCATCGCATGGAGACTGTCCACGCGCCGTCGCGACATTGCGCTGTCGATAGCTTCGATACTCGCATCCAATGAGAAAAATCTGATATTGCGCTGGTGAAGAATTGAGAAATACGGATGGTTCTCGATATGATCAAGCGTAGCCCCTGGGATGATGCCCAGTCGCAGACCTTCATAGGCATAGGGCCACGCCGTACTTTCTAAACCGGCGCCGCTTATTGATTGGTTCCAAACGGCTTGATCGATGGGACCACGTACCAAACCTCGATCGGCGGCCTGACTTATGAGGAGGGCACACATCGGATCTTCAACATGAAAGAGAGGGGTGAGCACCCCTCCGGTGATACGAATGTTGAGCGCAAGCGCCATGAACAAAAACCAGATAAGTTCGCCGCTTCGATCTTCCATTGCGAGGGTGGGAATACGATGATCAATGAAACCTCGCACGCTCTCGACGTCCTTGCTTTTTGCCAAGTCACATCCAAGCAGTTTGCTGTCGATCGCTAAGTTGAGCAGAGCGAGATCGCGATGGTTCTCAGCCAGCTCAAGTCGGCCCAGACGTGCTTTGGTATCAGCGGTCGTTTTTGACCGACGATGCGGCCCTTGCTCCATGCAGGGCGCAGAGCGCGAATGGCTGGTAGGTTTGGTGTTTCCATGACTGATCCTCCGATCCGCCATGCCCTCCCACAACGACAACACGACGTTGACCGGTCCAGCCTATCACGTCATGCTGCGCTGCCTCCGAGGTCAGCTCCGAGCCCAAAGTGGACAAAGCTCGGTTCTCTGTCTGTTGTTTGGACCTAAACTCTTGAAAAACTGTCTGTCGATGGGTCAATCTCAACTATAAGGCAAATCCAACTTGCCATTTGTGGAACCCTGAATGCGGCTGATCAGAACATGTTTGATTTTGGTAGCGGTGATCGCAGTGATCATTATGGGGTTACGACTGACATTTCCGCTTCCTGAGGAAAACTTTTCTGGGCCAACGTTTAAGCAAGATGCCGATTGGGACGGACCGTTAGGTGCAACAATAAAAAATGCACTTGAACGCAATCCCGGGCTCGACGGTGTAAGGCCGTTGGGAAATGGACGCGCAGCCTTTGCGGCCCGGGCGATCCTTGCAAGAGAAGCGACATCCTCAATCGATGCTCAGTACTATATCTGGCAAGATGACGTGACCGGCCTGATGCTTCTGGAAGAGCTTAGGGCAGCAGCAGAGCGCGGTGTCCGTGTCAGATTATTGGTCGATGACAACGGCATTTCCGGATTGGATGAATTGCTCGCCGAACTGAACGCTCTGCCACATGCAAATGTTCGCATTTTCAATCCTTTCACTTTGAGAAACCCAAAACTTCTGTCCTATGCATTTGACTTTGGGCGCCTGAACCGGCGGATGCACAATAAATCAATGACTGTGGACGGAGTCGCCACGATTGTTGGCGGACGCAACATAGGAGACATCTATTTCGACTACGGGGCGGGAACGCACTACCTGGATGTAGACGCGATAGCTATTGGCCCGATTGTAGATGAGGTATCGCAATCCTTCGACGCATATTGGAACAGTGCTTCCGCGTACGACGCGGAGTTATTTTTGGAGCCTCCGTCGGAAAAAACTCTGAAAACGAAGGCGGACGTCGCGCGCCAGACTGCGGTTGGCGCAGGTTATCAAAGGGCTATTCAGGAAAATGAACTGGCCGACCGGATATCGGCGCGCGATCTGAAATTCGAATGGAGCGAAGTCACTCTTTTCGTCGACGATCCGTCAAAAGGGCTGGGCGAAGTCGAGAGTGAAGATCTGATTGTCGAGCAACTTATCGAATTCGCCAAAAACTCTGAGACCTCGCTAGACCTTGTCTCAGCGTATTTCATTCCGGGCGAAAGAGGCGCGGAGGTTTTGGAGGGTTTGGCAGAGTCCGGAGTGAAGGTCCGCATTCTGACCAACTCATTGGATGCCACGGATGTTATGCCCGTTCACGCGGCCTATATGCGTTACAGGGAAGACTTGTTGAACAGCGGTGTAGAGTTGCTAGAGCTTCGAGCTTTGCGGCGTGAACATCGTGAGCGCAGCCTGCCCGAGATGCTGGCCGGGTCGGCCTCCGGTCTACACGCAAAAGTCTTTGGATCGGATGGAGAACGGATCTTCATAGGCTCTTACAACCTCGACCCCAGATCCGCGCGGCTGAATACAGAAATGGGCCTTATGATCGAAAGCCCAAAGATTGCTGCATCGCTCGCGGAGCAATTGAACCGGCCTGAGTTTTCTTATCGAGTCGAACTTAACGACAGCGGCGAGATGACCTGGCTGCAAGAAGAGCAGGATGGGACAGTCACCATTCATACCGCAGACCCGGAAACCACCGGTTTACAGCGTGCGCTGACGGCCGTTGTCAGGTTGCTGCCGGTCGAATGGATGCTCTAGTCACCAAACGACCAACAATCCATTGACCTGCGGCCGTACACGCCAGTGCGTTATCTGACCTACAGGGAAGTCACAATGGCTCTGGCGTAAGCTTCCATGTCGATACTCGCACCTCCGGTTGCGTACCAAACGACCACTGCGTCTTTTCCTGGCGAGACATAGATGCCTTGGCCATTCATCCCACTTTTGTAGAAATCGCCATCGGCAAAAACGGCATCCCATTGGTATGCGTTTGCCATCGGTTGTTCACGGAATGCTTCGGAAAGGTGTGGGCCGAGTGTTCCCTTCATGTAGTTTTCGGCGATACCCGCTTTTTGGATCGTGTCGATCATCTTTTCAGATACAACGCGGTCCGCCGCTGTCTTGTACCAGCTTGGCGTGTAGAGCAGACCAATCTTTGCCATGTCGATCAAGCGGCTGCTGATCAGACCGTGTATGATACCGTTTCCTTGAGGTGACAGCGCAAGGGTGGCGTCGCCAGTCATTCCAGCTTTGCTCCAAACCCGTTCCGTGATCGCTTCGCCAAGTCGCTGGTTCGTAACGGCTTCAATGACAAGACCAAGCATTTGAGTGTTTGCAGAAGAGTATTCGAAGGCTTCAGCCGGTTCCCGCAGCTTGGGTATAGCAAACAGGGCTTCGTTATGCGTTTGCAGGACGCCTGCTTCGTTCGGAACACCAACCTCAGCCCTGACAAAACGCCCATACGGTGTGTCGCCCTTGCGTGAAAGGGGGTTCTCTTCCAGATCCAAACCAGACTGCATGTTCAGGACGTCGATGACTTTTATGCTCTCCCAAGCTGTTCCCTTGGTGCCCTCGACATAGTCGCCAACCGTTTTCTGAACGTCGATCTTACCCTCATCTTCCAATTGACCGATCAGCAAGCTCGAAAGGATCTTTGCATTGGACATCCAGACGTGGTTGTCCGTCCGACGCATTCCCGGGTAAACCTCGTAAGCGATTTCGCCGTTGTGAAGAACCATAACACCCTGCACCGTGGAATTATCGGCATTAATCATCTCGTCGAGCGAGACAGCATTGCCATCAGCGCCCGGGACGCTCGTGGCGCCTATGGCATCTTTAAGGTTTGTCGCAAGCATCGCGACGGCCCCGTCGCGGCGAATAACCGAACTTGGCAGGAACTCGGCGAGGTTCATGTACGAAAACGCCCCGGCTTCGGTAATGTCGAGGAACTTCTGCAAATTCCATTCAGAGCTCAGGTCGTAGGCTTGCTTGGCTGTGTAACCATTCCTCAAGTCGCGGATGGAAAAGTCTTCTCGCGGCGTCGCGTATGGGTCGTCTTCAGCATGTACAGGAGAAGTTCCAAGGTTTTGCATAATCAAACCTCCAATAAGCGCAAAAACTGGAAAATTGGACTTTGAAAGTAACGAAGTGTTTGGCATCGCAGTATCGCTCCAAATGAATTGCAACTGAAGTACGGCCGCGGAGGGCTTGCTAAAATCTGGTTTTCAAAGAACTGAACAAAGTAATTCTACCCGGCAGGACATAGTCCGTTTTCTCGGGAATTCGAGAGTTACTGCCGTTCTATGCTGCCTGGTGAAATTCCAACGTTGTTTCCAATGCAGTCATTCTGCGAATTTGGGCGAATTACTGCTGTGAGCCCACAGCGGGCAACAAAAGTGGCTTTCAAGTTTGGGTTGCTCAGTCAGTATTGAGTGACTGAGGGCTTAGGTTGACACATGGCAGATCAGCCTGCTCTGATCGAAGCAATTTATTTACGTCCGTAATCCCATTCGGAGGCATCAATGAAGTTCTTTAAGTCTCTCACAGTATTCGCTTTCGCTTTCCTGCCGCTTCATAGCGCTGCACAGTCCCCCTCATTGCAAGACGCCTTCGAGCGTTTCCCTGAGTTTCCCGGCACAACGGTCTACGTCGGTGGAAAAGTTCTCACCATGAATCCGGACGCCCCGGTGGCTGAAGCGGTGGCGGTCAGGAACGGTCGAATTACTGACGTTGGCACCCTGGAGGAAATCGAGGGTCGCCTACCCGAAGGTAGCTATGCAATTGACCGCAGCTTTGAAGACAAGGTCATGGTGCCCGGGTTTATTGAACAGCATTTGCACCCGCTTCTGGGCGCACTTGCGATGATGTCGGATGCCATCATTTCCATCGAGGACTGGCAATCGCCGGCCGGATTTGCGCCTCTTGCCAATAGCGAGGAGGAGTTTCGCGCACGCCTGTCCGAGGTCATCAACACATATGATCCAAGCAGCGGGCGGCCGTTGATGGTCTGGGGGTATCACGCGTCGTGGCACGGGGACATGAGCCGTACGATTTTAGACGAACTGGCCCCCGACATTTCGCTGGCTGTATGGCAGCGCTCTACCCACGAGATGTACTTCAACTCGGTGGCCCTAGAACAACTGGATATCACCGAAGAATACATTGCCAGCTGGTCAAGCGAGTTGGCCCGGTCTCAAGCCAACCTTGAAAAAGGCCTCTTCCTTGAAGCTGCATTCTGGGAGCATGTGTTCTTTGAGAAGTTTGCTCCGGCCTATGCGTCTATCGACAGGGTCATGGAGGCGCTGGAGTTCACAGAGGACTATTATCACCGCAGCGGGATCACGACCCTTGCAGAGCCTGCTGGCCCTGTGGATCAAAACGCCCAAGCTCTGGTGGCGGAAGCGTTCGGTCCAGACGACACACCATTCAACTTTTATTTTATTCCCGACGGTCGAACGCTTGGGAGTATGTTTCTGAACACAGAGGGCCCCGAAAAAGTACTGGCCGAGACCGAAGCTATGCTGGCGTGGAGCGAAGGCCGAACCCAGTTCCTACCTAAGCAAGTCAAGCTGCTTTTGGATGGTGCGATCTTCAGTGAACTAATGATAATGCGCGACGGCTATCTGGACGGGCATGAAGGTCAGTGGATCATGACGCCCGATTTCTTCAAGCAGGTTTTCGACCTTTATTGGGACGCAGGTTTTCAGGTCCATGTTCACAATCTAGGAGACGGCGGTCTGGACATCCTTCTTGATGCCCTTGAAGCCGCCATGCAGCGCAACCCGCGATATGACCATCGCACTGTCGTTGTACACTTTGGCTACGCCCAACCAGATCAGATCGCACGTATTAAACGTCTTGGCGCGATCGTCAGCGGCAATTCCGTTTATACGCCGACGCTCGCAGATCGGTACGCCGCAGGCAGCGTTGGTAGTGATCGCACAGAGCGCATGGTGCCTTTAGGCGATGCCGTTCGGGCAGGTATCCCTTTTTCGATGCACTCGGACATGCCGATGGCTCCTGCGGAGCCGCTGAAGTACATGTGGGCTGCTGTCAATCGGATATCCACGAGTGGTCGCGTCGTTGGTCCGGACCAGCGCATCAGTGCTGAAGATGCTTTGGAAGGTATCACCATTGGCGCAGCCTATTCACTGCAATTGGAGGATGAGATCGGTTCCATCGAGCCCGGCAAACTGGCCAACTTCACAATCCTTGAAGAAAATCCGCTAACTGTGGATCCTTTGACGCTGGCCGATATCAATGTGTGGGGAACTGTACTTGAAGGCCGTCTACAGCCCGCTCCTCCTGCAGCGGGAGAAGACAATGACGAAGCCGATGCAGGCCAGTTCATCGATAATCCGGAACGAGTGTTGATGGCGTCACTACGCCACGCACGCAGTAAGGCCCACTATCACGATCACTCGCAATCAAAGCCGTCCAACGTCTATGATCCGCTCGGGATTTCGACCTTTGATTCTCGCTGATATTGGCTTGAACAAGTCGGCTGATTGTCCCAGCTCGCTCCGATAGGCGCGGTACCTATTCTGGCAATTTACGCAGACGCAGAACCGTCGCTCCCGCTGCATTCCTGAGCGCCATGTTTGTTCCGTTTGTCACGTAGGCCACTGCCTCGGACAAGGCTTTGATCGTATCTTGTTCAAGCTTTTCTTGATCCTCAGGGCACGCCATCTTCGTTCCTGCGAAGTTGCCCGGCATGCTGAACTCACCGTTGGCTGCGTCAAGGGTTCCCGTAAACCGGTTACACCCACCGTAAAGGCCAAACTGGCCGTCTTGTTCAACTTTCAAGGAAGGAGGGTTCTCAACCATCAGCATACGCCCTGCGATCTCGTAGACTTCCCAATTGATATCGTTGATCGATTGGTCTGGGTCGTTGCCGCCCGCTCTCTTCGGCATCATTTCTAAAACGAGTTCAGCAGAATTTGGTGCGCCACGGGTGAGCACAGGTGTCGCCGTCGTAGAACGATACTTCACGTGACCGTCTGAAATGATCCTGGCAGCCACTGTGTAAGTATGGCGCTCATCGATGAGATCTTTGTCGTAGGCAATTTCAACTGTTCTGGGGACACCCGCAAGTTTGAACCTCTGGGAAGACAGGCTAACCGAAGGGGCATCAGCACGCGAAGTGTCGAGAAGTTCGACTTCTAAAACGGCGTCAGGCGGCAGCGCGATGCGTTCCTGGTAGGTCACTGTGGTTTTAACATGCATTGTCTCGGCGCCTCCAGACGAAGCGATTGAGAATAGGACAGCTGAAAATATCGCAGTCAGAATGTGTTTAAGCATTGAGAAAGGTTCTCCGAAAAATGTTCAGAAACCAACAGACTACGCGGATCTAAGAAACGCAAGAACAGACTCTTGGACATGTCTCTTTGTGCCCGCTTTGTCCGCTTGCCGTGAGATCACTAAACCCCGGAATTCACTTGCGCGGTGAACGGCAGGAATGCGGGCAGCAGCCGCAGCATTCGAGGGATGCACTGGATGTCTCCTTTGGGCCGCCAATGAAGGCGACCCAAATACGCTAGATTTAAATGGCTTCCGCGATGGCCAAAGCATCCTCCAGTTCAACACCCAAGTACCGGACGGTGCTGTCCCCCTTGGGGTGACCGAGAAGAAGCTGAACTGCTCGAAGGTTGCCAGTCTTCTTGTATATCTGGGTGACCTTGGTTCGGCGCATCGAATGGGTGCCATGGGCACTCGCCTTGAGCCTGATTGACGTAACCCAGTCACGAACAATCCGTGCATACTGTCGGGTCGAGATGTACAGGCACTCATGGAACCTACCCGGTCACAGGTATTCCGAGCCGACCATGAGTTTATCTTCCATCCATTTCTCAACCGACATACGTGTGCCTTCAGAAATCTCGAAGTGCACCGGTTTCTGCGTTTTGCTTTGCAAAACCGAAGCCCGTTCTTTGATCTGACCAGACGCCATGACGTCCACGACTTTCATCTTCACCAGGTCACTTCCGCCCAGTTTGCCGTCGATGGCCATATTGAAAAGTGCGAGATCACGGTGATTCTCGGCCAATTCAAATCGAACACGGATCGCCCAAAGATGCTTTGGTTTCAACGGTCGTTTCTGACCCACGATGCGGCCTTTGTTCCATGCAGGGCGAAAGGGTGCGAATGGCTGGTAAGTTTGGCGTTTGCATGAATGATTCTCCGATCCGCCATGCCTTCCCACAACGACAACCCGACGTTGACCACGCCAACATATCACATGATGCTGCGCTGCCTCCGAAGTCTGGAATAAGCCCATAGCAGAAATACAGCTATCCACTGAATACGGAACCGCACTAAATATTTATGTTACGATACCATCACGTTGTACCGGCCCGATGCCGAAGGACTCGTCCCAACCAGAGCGACGAAGTCCTTGACCAAATCCGATACGGTGATTTTCAATGCGAAAAAAGAGTTCAAGTGCGCGGAAATTGCGACTCAGTAAACCGCAACGACCAACCGGAGAAAGGGATGCATGCTGGTGCATCGCAGGTGATAGTTCTGCAGCCGCCGCACGCGAAAGGATCAAATGTCTGAAATCTCGCGTTGGCTAGAGAAACATGGCTTGTCCAAGTATGCTGGGTCGTTTGCAGAGCATGAAATCGAACTAGGTGATCTAACCGAATTAACTGACAAAGATCTCACTAAAATCGGGCTTCCCCTAGGTCCGAGGCGCCGTTTCATGAAAGCTGTTCGAGCTGAAGCAAAGGGAGAGACTTACCCGCACAACACTGCGTTAGGTCCCGCGATTGTCGCTGAGCGCCGGCAGCTTACCGTCATGTTCATAGATTTGGTTGGATCAACGGAAATATCCCAGCGCGTCGATCCGGAAGATTTGGCGGAAGTACTCCGACTGTTCAAAGAAACCTGCGCTGCGTCGGTGGCAGCTTTTGATGGCCACATCGCAAGTTACTATGGTGATGGGATAATGGTCTTTTTCGGGTTTCCTTATGCGCACGAAGATGACCCTGAGCGAGCCATTCGCGCAGGTCTTCGTATTATCGAGGAAATTCCAGCTATCCGCACTCATGCGAAACTGAATGTCCGAATTGGGATCGCAACTGGGTTGGTTGTTGTCGGTGACTTACGTGGTGAAAAAATGTTTGAGGACGGAACGGCGATGGGGGAGACGCCGAACCTGGCCGCACGTCTACAAGCAATGGCTGAACCTGGGACATTGATCGTCGCTCCCAATACTCATCATTTGGCGGGTGATGCTTTCGAATACGTTCTGCGTGGCGCATTCAAGCTTAAAGGTTTTGCCAGAGAGGTCGAAGCCTGGCAGGTGACAGCAGCACGGGAAACAGTCAGCCGTTTCATGGCAGAGGAAGACGAGTTACTGAATCCTTTGATCGGACGCGCCGCAGAATATGAAACTCTCAATGAAAAGTGGAAGTTGGCAAGTGATGGTCAAGGACAAGTTGTGCTGGTGTCCGGTGAGCCAGGAATTGGCAAGTCTAGATTAGTCGAAGAATTAAGGCAGAGCATTCCGACGATGTCGCATACTCAAACGCGATATCAATGTTCTCCCTACCATTACGCGAGTGCGTTTTATCCGGCCATTCGCCAAATTGAGAATGCTGCAGGCCTTCGTTCAGACGACAAAAACGAATTGAAACTCAGAAAGATATCCTCTGTTCTAAGTGACCAGTCGGATCACACACTGAAACTGGCCGCGTCCCTACTTTCGGTTCCTTTTGAAGACCAATTGGGTGAACTGAATCTGACGCCACAGCAACTCATGAATCAGACCTTAGAAATGCTGTTGGGCAATCTGACTTCGCAGGCTGAGGAAAAGCCAGTGTTGCTCTTGTTTGAGGACGCGCATTGGATTGATCCGACAACTAAACTGTTGCTTGACCGAGTTGCTGATCGGATTCGTGACCTTCCAGTATTGGTCGTGATGACGTTCAGACCTGAATTTGACCCAGGTTGGGCATTGCAATCCAACCTTTCTAAATTGGTCTTGAAGCAATTGGACTTTCACCAGGTCAAAAGCATTGTGGACGAAGTTGCAAAAGGGCATTCAATTTCTGACGAAATGTACAATGTCGTCGCTGCCAGATCCGATGGCGTCCCGCTATATGTCGAAGAAGTGACAAAAGATCTATTGGAATCAGGGGTTTTGACAAAAGGAAGGGACGCATACTCGAAGGGTGGGGCGTCCCCGGCAAGCTCGGTCCCAAGCACGTTGCATGATGCACTTATGGCGCGGCTTGACCGACTGAGTTCCGTCAAGGAGGTCGCCCAGATTGGGGCGGTTATCGGACCTCAATTTTCTTTTCCGTTGATCGCCAAGGTCGCTCGGATCAGCGACAAGGCGTTGCGCACGGGATTGGAACTTTTAGTCGACGCAGGCATAGTGACAGTTTCTGAAGAAGAAAACCTTGAAACTTTCAGCTATCGCCACGCCCTAATTCGCGACACAGCTTACAACAGTCTCTTGAAGAGCGAGCGCAGGGTCTTGCACGCACGTGTTGCGCGAGCGTTAAGTGGGAAATCGACCCATATTGGCGATGCCAGTCCGGAAATACTTGCGCACCACTACACGATGGCAGGTATGAGCAAGGAGGCAATCGACTATCGCTATCTCGCAGGCCAACGCGCAGTCCAACGTTCTGCCAATATCGAGGCGAACACACAGCTTTCCTTGGCGATCGAGCAGTTGAGTCAACTGTCCCATGGTGTTGAGCGGGATCAGAAAGAAATTGAGGTTCAGGTTCTCAGAGCAGCTGTTCTACGATCGACGGCAGGAATAGCCGCCGATGAAACAGGGACCGTTTATGCAAGAATACGCGACTTGTGTGAACGGGTGGACGAAACAGAACATCTGTTCCCTGTTTTGAATGGCTTGTATTCCTTCCATTTGGTGCGTGCTGAGTATGATTTAGCCAGAAGTGTTGCAGCGCAGTTGCTGAATTTGGCAGATAAAACGGGCGAGACACACCATCAAATGGTAGGGCATCGAGCCATGGGCGCAGTGCTGTTTCATATTGGAGAACTAAACCCTGCATACGAGCATTTGAGTAAAGCGTTACAGCTTTACAGTCGGAAACGCGATGGGCACCTGGCCTACATATACGGTTCGGACCACGCAGCGATAACGTCGTGCTTTTTAAGCATGGCCGCATGGATGCGCGGTGCGCCAGACAAAGCACTTGAGATTCAAAAACAAGCGGTTGCTGCAGCTCAAAAGCTGGAGCATGCGCACAGCATAGCACAGTCGCTAACTTACCTGTGCATGCTCTACCTTCTGCGCCGCGAACCGGGAAAAGTCATTGAAGCCGCAAATCAGTTGGAGGAACTGTCTTCAAAACATTCGTTCACCTTCATGTCGCTGACTGCAACGCTCTGGCGAAGCTGGGTGGATGCCTACCTTTCCCCTGAGCCCGAAAACATCCACGCATTGCGACAAGCATCGGAAGCGTGGTGGGCCAGCGGAGCTGGGAATTACAAACCTTTCTTTTTGACGATGATTGCAGAACTCACGTTGAAAACGGGTGATCGGGAAAGTGCCTTGCAGTTGTTAGCCGAGGCCCGCAGGTACCAAAGCCTTACAAACGAAGGATGGGCGCAAGCTGAGACCGACCGCGTTTATGCGCTCGCAATTTCTGAAAGTCGGTTCGCCGAAGTCGAGTTTTGTGAGGCTTTGAACACGGCAAAACGACAGCAGGCAAGGATGTACGAACTTCGGATTGTTGTAGACTACATAAAGAGTTGCCAAAAATTTAGACAGACCCCCACTCCCAACTTTGGCTTAAATGCTGTCTTAGAAACTATCATAGGAGGAGAGCTAACAGTCGACGTGAACAACGCCCACAATCTGCTTGATCAGACTACTTTTGACTAACTTCAATAATTCAGAGCGGTGCAGTTGAGTAGATTGGAACTCATACTCGTTAACTAGGTGTTCGTCTCTTTGAGCGTTCTACAGAAACTGCATCCAGGAATATCAGACCCGCGTTTCTTCATAAGTTGTTCCCTAACGAACAGTACTCAATTTCGCTCAATTTATTCGCTGCCAAAAAAGTGGACACTCATACCCAGAGCAGCGAATGACCAAATCGTCCGCGGTCCAGACGTCTGCGATAACTAAAACCGAGCAAGTGCAGCGAATGGCAGCAGTGCGGGTTGCGACTGCGGCATCCAGCCAATGGGTTTAATGTCGGCAATGGGTCGTGAGTGGGGGGTCCGAAGATCGCCTCCCACACATTATCCTGACCTTCGTGCTGTTACTTATCCCGTCCGCTTCAGCTAACCACCTGTCGGCGGCATCTCCCACGGTATTCCCCTGCTTGGGTTTACTAGGGCCAACAACTTGAGACGGTGTTTGTCCTTCGGTGATCGCTTCAATTATTTCCTCAAGGACTCTTGGACGGCGCTTCAATGCTTCGGCTAGATCCTGAGTTCCTAATCCTCTGACAATCTCTCGTTTGCCAACAATGTCTTGGTACTCAGTCGGTACAGCTACCCTTACAGCGTACCCCTTGCCTCTGAGTAACAATCCTCTGGATAGTCCAACGCTGTTTTGAGGTATTGATTCCCGTACATTCATCCTCAATTAGTATCCCAGTTCTCGTTTCAAGACCCTGATTAAACCATTGAAAATGAAGGGAATGGTGGGTGATGAGAGACTCGAACTCCCGACATCTTCGGTGTAAACGAAGCGCTCTACCAACTGAGCTAATCACCCGTGACGGTGCATTTAGCCAAGCCAGCGCCCGGGTGCAAGAGGGTCTGGAAGAATTTATTTGATCAAGCTGTCATCTCGTTCACTGCGGCTAGCAATTGGGCGACTTCTTGTTCGGTGTTATAGTGACAAAGCGATATGCGGATGCAGTCGTTCAGCCCCAACGGGGTCAGAACGTTGCCGCTGTAGTGATCGGCTTTGCGAATGTGGGTACGGATGCCCTGGTTATTCAGGCGTGTCACAACATCGGCAGAGGGGATATCCCGCACGACAATTGAAACCAACCCTTCGCGGGCAGGGTTGTTTGCGCCGCCAAGAATTGAAACATGCTCCATATCGCGCAGGCCCGGCAGATTGCCGGTGCCGTTGATCATTGCACCTGTCAGATGCGATTCGTAGGCATGGATGGCGCGGCCAGCAGCCTCGATCCGGGCGCGGCGGTCCGTGTGCTCCGAGACTTGGTCGCCCAGCCACTCGAAATAAGCCACCACGTCGGAGATGGTCGCGTAAGCACCGGTGTCGCGGGTTCCGAATTCCCACCCTTCAGACGGGGCGTCGATCAATTGGTCGTGGGGAAGGGCGGTCAGCCGGTCCGATATCCATGCAATGCCATACCCGTGGCGCGAGAACACTTTGTAGGGTGAGATTGCATAACCATCGACATTGTAGCTGTTGATATCCAACTGCCCGTGAGCCGCGTGCTGAATACCGTCCACAATGATGAAACACTCGGGCGAGACCTCACGAATGGCCCGCGCGATGGCTGCCACATCCATCCCCATACCTGTGACCGGCGAGGCGTGAACGATTGTGGCGACACAGACGTCCGGAGTCATTGCAGCCCGGAATGCTTCAGCGGTGACGAGACCTGTATCGTTGTCGTGCTGGACGTTGACATAGTCCAGCCCAGCAATGTCAGCCCAGCGGCGGGCGGCGCTGCGACTGGCGGGATGTTCGATGGAACTGCCGATGACCTTGCCGCCTTTGGGCGCGTTCACGCAGGCGGTGCGGATCATACGAAACAGCAGTTCGGTCCCGCTTTCACCGACAAAAAACTGACCTGAAGGCGCATTCATGAACACAGCTAAGTCAGCCTTGGCGGTGTTGATGGTGTCGACAAGCGCATGGCTAGCGACGTTGTCGCGCCCCTGATTGTCGGGGATAGCGGCGAACTTGGCCGACGTCTCGACCACGGAATTCAACGTCAGGGCCCCACCTGCGTTTTCAAAGAAAATCCGGGGCCCTTGAAAGGGACAGCTTTCGACATGGGCAAAACGCGCGCGTACGGCGTCCATCAAACCTGGGATAGTGTGCAACATGTCGGCTTTCCTGTTCCTGACTCGCGCGCAGCATCCCCGTGACACGTATCAGGATCAAGATCGTTTGCGACATTGTCGCTGGGTCTGTTGACGAAAATGGCTTGGGACAAGGATTTTCCAGCAATATCTGCCCTTTGGGTGAACCTGCGGCGCATCGGCGCTTGCACGCCCCCCGGTGCCTCAGATATCCCCAAGAGGACCTTAACCCCGAGGGGCGGGAATGAGATGATCCTGTCACGTCTGCTTCGTGTATTTCTTGCGGCCATCACTCTGGCTATGTTTACACTGGCTCCGCTGCGCGCGGGGGCAGACGGCGTATTGGTTTTTGCAGCAGCCAGTCTGAAGAATGCTCTGGACGAGATCGCTCCGGCGTTTGAGGCACAGACCGGACAAGAGATCACGGTTTCCTATGCGGCTTCCTCGGTTCTGGCGCGTCAGATTCAGCTGGGCGCACCGGCGGATGTGTTCATTTCGGCGAATGTCGAATGGATGGATGTCCTGCAGGGCAAGGGCCTGATCGAAGCAAATAAGCGGGTCGATCTGCTGGGCAATGGGCTGGTTCTCATTGGCGGTACCTCGGCCCCCGACATGCACGAGGTGACCCCCGAAACCGATCTGGCGGGGGCTTTGGCCGGTGGGCATCTGGCCATGGCATTGGTCGATGCTGTACCCGCTGGGATCTATGGCAAGGCGGCGCTGCGCAGTCTGGACCTGTGGGATAGTGTTCAGGGGCAAGTGGCGCAAACCGACAATGTGCGTGCAGCGCTTGCTCTGGTTGCGGCAGGAGCAGCCCCCTTGGGCATTGTATACCGATCGGACGCCGTGGTCGAAGACCGCGTTCGCGTACTCGCTGAGTTTTCGTCTGATTTGCACCCTGCGATCATCTATCCGGCTGGTGTGACAACGTCTGCCCGACCAGAGGCACTTGCTTTTTTGGAGCATCTGCAATCGCCCGAAGCGCAAGAAATCTTTGAAAGGCAGGGCTTTTCCCTGCCGGAGCAATAAGCGATGGGATGGTTGGGTCCCGAAGAGCTTGAGGCCCTGAGGCTGTCATTGCGCGTATCCTTTTGGGCCACGCTGGTAACTTTGCCCTTTGGAGTTTTCACTGCTTATGCATTGGCCCGCTGGCGATTTCCGGGACGACAGGTCTTGAACGGGCTCGTGCACTTACCCTTGATCCTGCCGCCGGTAGTCACTGGCTACCTCCTCTTGCTGACCTTTGGCATTCAGGGGCCGTTGGGTCGCGCCCTGTCCGAAGTCGGAATTGTGTTCGCATTCCGTTGGACCGGTGCAGCGCTAGCGGCGGGGATCATGGCATTCCCTTTAATGGTGCGCGCGATCCGGCTGTCGATCGAAGCGGTGGACCCCAAGCTAGAGCAGGCTGGGGCTACATTGGGGGCTTCGCGCATTATGGTGTTTGCGACCGTCACTCTGCCGATGATCCTGCCGGGCGTTATCGCCGGGGCTATTCTGGCCTTTGCCAAGGCGATGGGCGAATTCGGCGCCACCATTACCTTCGTGTCCAATATCCCTGGGCAGACCCAAACGCTGCCGTCAGCGGTCTACGCCTTTCTTCAGGTTCCCGGCGGTGAAGCGGCCGCCACGCGGCTGGTTGTTATATCGGTCGTTATCGCCCTAAGCGCGCTTTTACTGTCAGAGTTCATAGCCCGCCGTGTCGCAGCAAGAGTGGCCGGGTCATGAGCCTTTCTGTCCGATTGCAGCATGATCTGCCCAACATCAAACTCGATCTCAATTTTGACGCACCGTCCGGCGTGACTGTTCTGTTCGGACGCTCGGGCTCGGGTAAGACGACGGTTGTCAATGCCGTCGCTGGATTGCTCAAACCGACTTCGGGCCGTGTTGCGGTTGATGGATGGGAGCTGTTCGACACCGAGAAACATCTGTGGCTTCCGCCGCACAAGCGGCGTTTGGGCTATGTCTTTCAAGAGGGACGGCTGTTCCCCCACCTGACGGTGCGCCAAAACCTGTCATACGGCCGTTGGTTCGCGCCCAAGGGCGCGCCGCGCGAGAACCCCGACAAGGTGATCGAGATGTTGGGGATCGGCCATCTGCTGGACCGCCGTCCTGCTGGCCTTTCCGGGGGCGAGAAACAGCGCGTGGCGATTGGCCGGGCCTTGCTGGCCAGCCCGCGCCTGATTTTGGCCGATGAGCCGCTGGCGGCGCTGGACGATGCGCGCAAGGCCGAGATCCTGCCCTATTTCGAACGCCTCAGGGATGAGGTTTCGGTGCCCATTCTGTACGTCACACACTCTGCCGCCGAGGTGGCGCGCCTGGCGACGTCGGTTGTGGCGTTGCAAGACGGAAAGGCAGTGCGCCACGGGCCAGCCTCAGAAGTTCTGGCCGACCCATCGGTTGCGCCTGCGGGTATTCGCGCGGTCGGTGCGGTACTGCAAGTGCGGGTCGCCAAGCACCATTCCGATGGTCTGACCGAGTTGAGCGCGGGCGGGACAAGCCTGTTCCTGCCGCGTATTCCGCATCAGATTGGCGATGAACTTCGAATCCGTATCCCCGCCCAAGAGGTCATCTTGTCCAACAAACGGCCCGAGGGTTTGTCGGCGCTGAATATGCTGGAAGGTACGGTTGACACCATTCGCGCGGGCGAAGGTCCGGGGGCGATCGTTTCAGTGAAAACTCCGGCGGGATCTGTTCTTGCTCGCATCACTCGCCGTTCGGTCGACGCGCTGGGCCTGCAACCGGGCCAGCTTTGCTATGCTGTGATCAAGACGGTTGCGCTGGCTCCACAGAATGTGGGCGGGCGTGTGCTTAGCGAATAGCGCGTTGTGGTGCAGGAACTTTACTAGACTGTGATGTTGTCTATGCTTTGTTCTGCGGTGTTTATTGTGAAAGGGTAAGGGATTATGTGGTTTCGGAAAATGCCTGCCATTGCGGCGATTGTATTGTTGCCAGGGGTCGCTCAGGCGATCGGTTTCGGAGTGAATCTTAATCCTGCGGTCCGGGTTGACGTGGCGGACAAAGGCAATGGGATCTACGAGGTATCAACCCGAGGGACCACGGCGCCGGTCGCGTATTGGTGCGGTATTGGGGATTATGCGATCCGAACACTCAGAACCAAGGCGACCCAGCGGATTTACATCACGCGTGCCTATGAAAAACAAACCCGGACGGTTCAGTTTTCCCTGACCGCACCAGAAGGCGTCGATACCACTCCGGGATATTCGGTCACGGTCAAACGTGTGGGCGAGAACCTGTCGGCGGGGTCCGCGCAGACCTATTGCTATGACAATTTCCTCGATTTCGGATTCTGAGGGCCTGAACGCTCTGCTGGGATTCATCACGACTGAATGACGCTTTTGTGTTTTGCCAGCGCTTTGCGGTTCAACAACGCTGCGTAGTCAAGGGATGCGGCCAATGAGGGCTGCTGTGACTTGCGCAGAGGTAATCGACCGTGAAACTCTTTAAATGTATGCCTTTAGCTTTGGCGCTGCTTCTCGGTGCGGAAGCTCAGGCGGATCAGCCGGGTATTGGTATATTCCCCACCTTTCAAGTTCACGTGACGCCATTACAAACGGGCAATTTTGAAGTTAACGTGGTCGGGTCATCAGTTGCGTTGGCGTATTGGTGCGGGATTGGGGACTATGCGATTAGGACACTGGGAACTGAGTCGACCCGGCGTATCTATCTTTCAAAACCATATGAGCCGGGTATTCGAACCGTAGAGTTTTCCCTGGACCCGCAAGTTGAGCCCGACACGACATCCAAACATTCAATCACCGTGAAGTATGTGGGCGAAAATTACTCGGCATCCAAGGCTGAAAGCTATTGTTACGACGCTGTTCTGGATATCAGGATGAAGAAGTAATCACACCCATTTCGCCATGGGCGGCAGGCTCATCAGCACGGCATCCGGGTCGTGGCCGGTTTCCAGCCCGAACTTGGTGCCGCGGTCATAGACAAGGTTGTATTCCGCATAAAGGCCGCGATGCACCAGCTGCGTGGTCTTGTCCGCATCGCCAAAGCCCTGCACCCGGCGCTTTTCGACCAAGGGCAGGAAGGCGGGCAAAAAGGCGCGGCCGATATCCTGCGTCAGTGCGAAATCGGCGCTCCAGTCGCCGGTACAGTAGTCATCCATGAAGATGCCGCCCACACCGCGCGCGCGTTTGCGGTGCGGGATGTAGAAATACTCATCCGCCCAATCCTTGAGGCGCGGGTAATGCGCCGGCCCATGCGGGTCTAGATGCGCCTTTTGCGTGGCGTGGAAATGGGCGGTGTCGTCGTCATATTCGATACACGGGTTCAGGTCAGACCCGCCGCCGAACCACCACGCATGAGGGGTCCAGAACATACGGGTATTCATATGCACCGCTGGCACGTGCGGGTTCTGCATATGCGCCACCAGTGAAATGCCCGAGGCCCAGAAGCGCGGGTCTTCGGTCATGCCCGGAATGCCTTTGCGCGCAGCCATAGCATGCTGCGCGCGATCGCCCAGCGTGCCGTAAACGGTCGAGATATTGACGCCCACTTTCTCAAACACGCGCCCGCCGCGCATCACCGACATCAAACCGCCGCCCGCATCTGATCCGTCGTCTGATTGGCGGGTGGTTTCCTTCACTTCGAAGCGGCCGGGGGTGGCGTCGGAAAACGGCCCAGTGTCGTGGCTGTCTTCCAGGGCTTCGAACGCAGTTACGATCTGGTCGCGCAGGGTGCGGAACCACGCGGAGGCGGTGGATTTTTCGGTGTCAAACATGGGGTCAGTGCGCCGGTGCTGCGACGGGGTCCAGCAGGGTGCGACCTCCGTCAATGGTCAGGATTTGCCCGGTGATGAAACCTGCCGCGTCCGAGGCCAGAAACTGCGCCGTCTCGGTCAGTTCGGTGGGGGCGGCAATGCGGGCCAACGGGGTGTGCTTTTCGATATCGTCTCGGAAATCGCGGTTTTCCTTGAGCGTTGACTGCAACGAGGCGCTCATGACCGAACCTAGCGCGATCGAGTTCACGCGGATGCGGTGCGGGGCGAAAGCCACGGCCAGTGACCGCGTCATCTGATCCAGCGCAGCGGTCGAGACGGAATAGGCCATCAGATCCGGATGTGTTCGACGTGCGGCTATCGAAGACAGGTTGATAATCGATCCGGCAGGGCCGTCTCCTCCTCCGGATTGTTTGATCATGCGTTTGGCGACAGCCTGGCTGAGACGCAGGGCTGGCATCAAATTCTGATTCAGCAGGGTCTTGACCGAGTCGTCATCTGTATCCAACGGATCGGACGGGATAACCTGCCGCGACCCGTTGATCAGGATATCCACCTGATCAAAGGCGTCTATCGTGGCGGAAAGCAGGTTTGCGATGGTTAGCTTTTCCCGTAAATCGCCCGCGAAAAAGCGGATATTGCTGTCGTCGGCTTGCTCGCCCAACTCGTCGGTCAGCCGCTTTTCATCCATGTCGGCAAACATCACATTGGCACCCGCATCCGCGAAGTGCCGCCCAATGGCCAACCCGACGCCATTGGCGCCACCGGTGACGATGGCGGTCTTGCCTGCTATGGAAAAGGACATGCGTTGTCTCCCTGAGTTGCGCGCAGATTAACCGGGATCACCGCCGAGGGCGAGAGGCATGGAACACCTTGAACCGGTTGTCGCCAGTGACTTCGTCGACGCGCGAGAAAGCTTCGTTCAGCGTGGTTTCGTAAGGCAGGTGGCGGTTGGCCACCATCCACAGCTCACCATGTTTTGCCAGATTACGTGCGGCGGATCGAATAAAGCCCTGACCCAGCGCGGGGTCTGCGCTGCGCGAAGTGTGAAAGGGCGGGTTCATAACGACCGCGTCCAGACCCTCGGGTGCGCGCCACGTTACCGCGTCGGCCCAGTGAAAAGTCGCCCGGTCATCGGTGATATTGGTCTTGGCACAAGTCAGGGCGATGTGGTCGGCCTCAACCAAGTATAGGGCGCGTAACCCCTGTTTTTGCAACACGTTGGCAGACAGATACCCCCAGCCCGCACCCAGATCCGCCACCCGTGCGCCCAATTTTGCGGGCAGGACGCCCAGCAACAGGGCCGAGGCCGGGTCCACTCCGTCCGCCGAAAACACACCGGGCGCGGTCGTAAACCCGTCCACCATTTGCCCATGGGGCGCGGCCCAGTCGGCGAAAGCCTCTGGATCAGAGGCAAACCAGAAGATTTTGCCATGCGCTTTGGAAATTGGCCCTTCGACCGGCACACGCTTTCGGATGTCCTTCAGCAGGCTGTCCACCCCATCGGTTTTGGCCCCGTCCACCACAACCGTACCCTTGGCGCGCAGGCAGGCTTGTTGAACAAGGCTGCGGGCCAAAGCTCTTGCGCGGGGCAGGAATATCACCGCATCCTGGCATGGATCACGGGTCTCGGGGATAACGTCAAAACCTTGTGCCGCGAAATGATCATGGAACGGTTTGAAGGGCTGTACCACCTGCGTATCGCGAGGCAGTTGGGACAGGTCATGGGCTGGTGTCGGCCCGATCACCGTCAGCGGCTGTGATAGCGAAAGGCCGCTGTTCAGGGCAAGATCAAGGCGAGGGGACATACGCGTTCGTTGGAAGAGCAGACGCTACTCTTCGCGTTCCATTGTGCATTGCAGGGGGTGCTGGTGTCGGCGAGCAAAGTCCATCACCTGACCCACTTTGGTCTCGGCGATCTCGTGGCTGAATACGCCAACCACGGCGACGCCTTTCTTGTGCACGGTCAGCATGATCTCGAACGCTTCGGCGTGGGTCATGCCGAAAAAGCGCTCCAGCACGTGCACAACGAACTCCATCGGGGTGTAGTCGTCATTCAGCAGCAGCACCTTGTAGAGCGGCGGGCGCTTGGTTTTAGGGCGCGTTTGAATTAGGACGGACGAGTCGCCGTCGTCGTCCGAATTGTCAGACATCATCCAAGGGTTTTCAAACATTGCGCGCAAAAGTCCGATTCAGGCTTCGGTTTATCTGAGCGGTTATATAACGTCCTAGGGGCCAGAGAAAAGAGCCAGCAGGACGTAATCGCAATGGAAGACAAGCTGACCATCGTTGGGTTCGATGCTGATGACACGTTGTGGCACAACGAACGGTTCTTTCAACTGACGCAGGCGTATTTCGCCGATCTGCTGGCGGACCATGCCGATCGGGATCATCTGATGGATCGTCTGCTTGCTGCAGAAAGACGCAACATTCGGCACTATGGGTATGGAATCAAAGGCTTCATTCTGTCGATGATTGAAACCGCGATCGAGGTCACCAAAGATCGTGTCCCGGCTTCGGTCATTCGTCAGTTGATCGACGCGGGGCAAGAGATGTTGGCCCATCCGATCGAACTACTGCCCCATGCCCGCGAAGCGGTCGAAGCAGTCGGAGCGACCCACAAGGTTGTGCTGATCACCAAAGGCGACCTGATTGATCAAGAAAGGAAGCTGGCGCAATCTGGTTTGGGCGAGCTTTTTGACGAGGTCGAGATCGTTTCGGAAAAAACGGCTGGAACCTATCATGAAATATTTGCGCGCCATGGAACCGGCCCTACCCAAGCGATGATGGTTGGCAATTCGATGCGATCCGACGTAGTGGCTCCGATCGAGGCTGGCTGCTGGGGGGTCTATGTCCCCCATGGGCTGGTCTGGGAGATCGAAAAAGCCGAAGTCCCCACGCGTTCGAACCGGTATAAGGAATTGCGGGATCTGGGTGAGTTAGCGAGCCTTGTTCGCACGCTTGCATGATGTTGCCGAATGGTCCCAGTTACAAAAAATTGAATAGGCTCTGTGCAGCGGCACCAAATCAGAGGACGATTTAGTGGTTGAGGTGTGCAAGTCGACCATATGTTGCGGGTGACTGCGCGCCGAAAGAAAGATCGAATTTACCAGCTTTCGGTTTATTTCGGACGTCCTCTGTGTTAGCCTTACGGGTAATATAATAAATTAATTGCTGACCGGGAAAACCCGGCGGCCCGAGGTAGACAGAGGCAAAGATCGTGCAGGTTCGGCGGACAGTTCCGGCCCGAATGGGCTTATTTCTTATAGCATTCGTATGGCTGCTTTCTTTTGCGCCGTTGCAATCGGTTGCCGCGCCCTATGCGGCGATGGTGATTGACGCGCGCACGGGTGAGGTTTTGCACTCGCGCAACGCAGATACCCGACTTCACCCGGCTTCTCTGACCAAGATGATGACGCTCTATATTGCGTTCGAGGCCGTCCGGAATGGTGAGATCGAGTTGGATACGCAAGTACGTATCACCAAAGCAGCTGCGGCAGAGCCTCCGTCCAAGCTGGGGTTGCGCTCGGGTCAGCGGATTGCGTTCCGGTACCTGATCCGCGCGGCCGCCGTGAAATCCGCCAATGACGCGGCGACCGCCATCGGGATTGCCATCAGTGGATCCGAGGCCGCGTTTGCCCGCCGTATGACGCGCACCGCTAAAGCCATGGGTATGAGCCGCACAACCTTCAAGAATGCGCATGGATTGACCGAGTCCGGCCACTTGTCGACTGCACGGGACATGACGACGCTGGGGCGGCATCTCCTGTATGACTATCCGCAGTATTACAACCTGTTTTCACGTCAATCGACTCATGCAGGGATCAAAACGGTTCCGAACACCAACCGCCGCCTTTTGGCCGCCTATAAGGGTGCCGATGGGATCAAGACAGGATACACACGAGCGGCGGGCTTCAATCTGGTAGCCTCGGCCAAGCGTAAGGATGAGCGGATCATCGCGACCGTCTTCGGCGGAAAATCCGGCGCATCGCGCAATGCCAAAGTGGCTGAGTTGCTGGATATGGGCTTCCGTCGCGCTCCATCCCGTGCGCCTATCCGTAAACCTGCCCGTCCGGCTTACGCTGGAAATGTGGGCCTGAATGCGCAGGTCGCGCGCCTAACCACTGCGCCAACGGCCAGCCTGCGGCCCGTTTTGCGCCGCGCAGCTGCAGTTCAAGTCGCCGGAACAGTTGCCGCAGCAGCGGCAAAAGACGAGAGCAGAATTCAGGATGGAATCGCTGCGGCAATCGCAGCGGCTGATATCCAGACCCCGGATGACGGAACGGTACGCCCGGCGCCTCGTCCAAGTGATCTGGTTCTGGCGTCGACCAACCCAGCTGCTCAGCCAGAGCCGGAAAGGGAAATTGTCACCCGTCTTTCTACCTCGGGCGGGCATCTTTGGGGCGTAAATGTAGGTCGCTATACTACGCGATACGAGGCCGAGAAGGTGCTGCTGAAAACCGCTTTGGCCGAAATGACCACTTTGGAAGGAACCTTGCGCAAGGTGAATCAAAGTTCACGAGGTTTCGATGCGACGTTCCAGGGCATGACCCGCGAACAGGCCGACCTGGCTTGCCGCAGGTTGCAGGCCCGAAATGTCACCTGTTTCATGATCGGGCCGTCATAAGACCCGACATTCTCTCTCCTGATTGGATGGGGCTGCGAGGGAACTCGCAGCCTTTTTTTCGGCGTTGGGCTAACGTGAGAACATCCCGCGACGCGTTTGCCATTTTCGGGACATTCGTGTCCCAGAGCGTTTCGGAGATGCTTGCAGGCTTTAGTCGAACACGTGACCGTGCTGGTACTGCTCGTCCTGACCGGCGGCGGCGGTTAACGCGGCGACATTGTCCTTGGTGAAGAAGCCATCATATTTGTGGCAGCGTTCAATGTATTCCGTGATCAGCAGCGTGTTTTTTGAGTGTTTTGAGAATATCTGCTTGAGGTTCGGATCGTCTTTGCACTCGCCTACTACATGGGCCAGAAACGGCACGCCTTTGTCTTTGAGGGTGTTTACCACGAAATCCACATTCTTTTCACCCGCGCCATGATCGCCATCCTGAATCTCGACCGCCATGTGATGCAGGCGACGGCCGAAATTCCGGACAAAATCCTCGGTCGGCATTGGCAGTTTGGCAAAGGAATTCACGAAGGACGGCGTGTTGTTGGCGGTGAACACTTTGGCAGGTGATTTCTTGTCGTCATCTACGTTTGGGTTTCGGTTCACATTGGTGGACGAATTCATGTCGAAGATGTTGTACGCGCCCCAGAAATAGTAGGGCACCATCGTCAGGAACTCGAGGATCGCGTCCTCGCGTTCTCCGGCAAGAACACGCGTGGCGAGGTGATCAATACCTAGCATGAGCGGTGCGATATTGCTGTCAGCCCCAAACGCGGCAGCCTGATTCAGACGAGCTTGCTCACTGTCGCTCAATAGAACACGGTCGCCCAGACCGAGGCTATCCGTGTCGTTGAAGTCCAGATTGGAATAGCCAACCCGATTACAGGTGAAATCCGAAGGTGTAGTGAACTGAAAACCCTGCAGCGTGTAGAACGTATTTTCTGTGTCGCCTGAATACTCGAACCGAATATTCTGATCCTCCAGCGTTTGCGTCAGCGCGGTTAGGTCCGACGCGCCGAAGACCTCTCCGACATATCGGGTTTGCGGAGTCTTTCGAGCCAGCGGATACATGCGGTTGATGCGGGGAATAAAGTCTTCGAAAGCGGGGCTGAGCGGTGCCATCACGATCAGGGCAGGGTAGTCGGAATGTGAATGCAGGACCGAAAATTTATGCGTGCGCCCCAGATAGCTGGCTGTGTGGCGATAGGGCGTCATTACGTAAAGCTCGACCAGTGTGTCAAACAGCGCATCGGATTCGACCTGTATCACGATGGCCTTCATCGCCCCGACCAGATCGGCAACGCCCGAGCTGGCGCGGCGTTCGTAGATTTTTGGCAAATACTCGTTGAAAAAGTCCGAGTTTTTCTTGTCGCCGCGGGGTTCGTAGGACATCAGATCAAAAGACATAAAGCTATCTCCTTGCTCCTGCGCTTTGCAGGTGGTGCAGGGTGTTGCCGGGATTGTGGCACTCAGAACATGAACTTGTGGTCATGCTAGGGGCTGAACCTGACCCCGGCAACACCAACGGTATACGCGTGCTGTCTTAAGCCAATCTGATCAGCGGATGAATTTCGTCACATCGACCCCGCCAGTGATCAGGTTTTCCCGCACCGAAGCTGCGATTTGTACCGCCGTTGGGCCGTCCCCGTGCAGACATATTGTGTCGATCGAGGTTTCCAGTCGTTTGCCGGATTCAGTGATGATGGCCCTTTCGCGCACCATTTTCAGGATGCGTGGCCCGGCAAGTTCAGGGTCGTGAATGACTGCTCCGGGCAGGCTTCGATCCACCAGCGTTCCGTCGTCATTGTAAGCGCGGTCGGCAAAGATCTCTCCGACCCATTTGCAGCCAAGGTCGCGTACAGCTTCTTCCTGTTTGGTGACGGCCAGCACCATGATGATGATATCGGGATCCACGTCCAGCGCGCCCTGATAACACGCTCGTGCCATATCCACGTCGACCGAGCACATGTTGGCCAACGCGCCGTGTAGTTTAAGGTGCCGGACCTGCGTTCCAACCGCCTTGGCCATACCCAAAGCTGCCCCCAATTGATACCGCACCAGATTGCGCAGGGACGCATGAGGGATTTTCATATTTCTGCGGCCAAAGCCCTGCAGATCGGGAAAGCCGGGATGTGCGCCGATACCGACGCCGTTTTCAGCGGCCATCTTCATCGTCTGCGCCATCACATCCCAATCACCCGCGTGAAAGCCACAAGCGATATTGGCCGAGGTGATGATCCTCAGCAGACTATCGTCATCGCCCATCTTCCAGGGGCCAAAGCTTTCCCCCATATCGGCATTCAGATCGACGCTGGGCATCGGCAAAACTCCTTTAGTCGGTGGCAGAGATCATTCCGTCGATCAATTGGTAGGACAACAGGTCCGGGATGTCATGGGGATTGCGCACCAGCGGTTCGATCTGACCGTTTAGCCGGATCAGGTCAGCCGAGTGGCGGGCCTGTCGCGTCGCAGCCTCCTCAAGCGTCACGAATTCGAACCGAATTTCAGCTCCCGCTGGCGTTTGTGCCGCCCGAGGGATGTCGCAAGGCAAGACCGTGGCGATACGTGGGTAACCCCCAGTGGTCTGGCATTCCGGCAGCAGGATAAAGGGGTTTCCAGTGCCGGTCATTTGGATGTCGCCGGGTGTGATGATCTCGGACAGGATATTAAGCTGCCCTTTTGCCGCAAATCCGGGTCCGTCGCTTTCCAATTGCATCCCCATGCGGTTGGCCCTTGCACCGCGCGTAAAGCTGGTGGCGGCAAACCGGTCCAGAGTACTTTGATCGAACAGGGATGTCTGAAAACTGGCGACTACATGCAAAAGTCCGCCCGAGAACCTGTCCTCTGGTCTTAACTTCCAACCAGCACGCCCCGCGCCTTTGGGGCTATTCAGTATGTCATCTTGCTGAACAACTCGCCCAATCTTTGCGGTCAGATGCGTTGAGCGGGACCCCAAAAATTCTGGCACGTCTATACCGCCACCAAGATGAAGGAAGCCATAGCTGCCACGTAGCGCAGCTCCGATCACCAATCGTTGCCCGGCCTCGATCTGATGAGAGGCATTCCACGGCACGGGACTTCCATCAATACTGGCCTGCATCGGTGCGCCAGTGAGGGCAAAACATGTGCTTTGGGTCGCTTCGAACTCTCCACCCATGCCCGCCATTTCCAACGCTGCAAGTTCCGGACTCTGGTCCAACAGCGCAGCCCCTTCGTGCAGGGCAAGGATGTCAGCAGCCCCGGATCTGGACAAACCTTGATCCAGATATCCAATACGTCCCTGGTCCTGAATTGTGCAGGCTGGGCCGATGCGCAGAACGGTCAGAGTCACTGCTTGATCTCCTGACAAGTTGCGCCGCCCGTGCCGTCGGCGTTGTTTGCGCGGATATCCTCCAGCGCGTCTCGGGAAATCGGCACGAACTGCATTTCGTCGCCGGGGCGCAGGGCAAAGCTGTGATCTGCTTCGGGGCGAAAGCATCGGAACGCGGTTTGGCCGACATGCCTCCATCCCGTCGGAGTTGGTCCTGAAAAAAGTACAAACTGCGATATTGCCAGAACCAGCGCGCCCTCGGGCACCATCGGGGTTAAATCCTGAAGTCGGGGTATGTTAAACTCGGGTCCAAGCGGGCCCAGATATGGCTGCCCCGGCGCGAACCCAATCGTCAGGACGCGGACGCGAGTTTCCGACAGGCGACGGATAGCTTCCTCGACGCTTAACCCTGCGGCGTTTGCCGCGTCGCCAAGCTGGGGTGCAAGCTCACCACCGTATACTGTTGGAACGCGCCAGAACCTGCGTCCCATGGGCATGGGCGCAGAGTACCAGTCTTGGTGGCCCAAAGCCCCGCGTACCCTGGCATCGAGGTCGGCATGTGACAAACGTTTGGTATCGAACCGTATATAAGCGGATGCCAAAGTGGCCGAGGTTTCAAGTACGCCTTCCCAGTTTTCGCTGTCGATGAGATCGCGAAACGCCAAGGCTGCCCGGTTCGAGGATTCTTCCATTGTGTCACCAAAGGAAACCAGCAAACCGTCGTATCCGACGGTGCGCACGCGCGGGAATTTATGATCGGGCACTTGGGTCATGGAATTTCGTCAATTCAGCTTGGTTGCCGTGACCTGACCGCATCCGCAGTTGATACGCAAGCATTTGAGCGCGTAGATCCACTTTTGACACGCTGTGGCTTCCGGAATCCTGCTTTTGCGCCGCAGGTTTCGACTCGCAAAGAGACGCACGAGTCGAGAGCTTCTAGTATCTGTCTGCTTACTGCTCACTATATATAGGGCTTTGTTCGCCCCGCCTTGTTGTCATCCAATACCTTGGGCTGTTGTTCGACGCTGAATTGGAGGGAAATGACGTCGATGGCTGGTGATTAGATCTTTGTTTTCAAATGACAAAACAAAATAATGCAAAAAAAATGGAATTTTTCAAATTTTCTGCTTGCGGCTTTGTGGGGTAGACCTTAGAACCCCCTTCACCGGCGCTGCTGAGGCGGTG